>NZ_JBEXMH010000014.1:0-165654 GCF_040610415.1 Amycolatopsis sp. NPDC004079
CAGACAAAACAGACGTGACCTGCATCACAATGGGAAAGGTACGTGAGGGGCACCCTGAGGGAATCAGATTCCCTCAGGGTGCCCCTCACGGACTTCTGCATTACCCGCCCAGGGCTGGCCGGGTTAGCTTGATTCCGCCAGCGTCCGGAGCCATTTGGTCAGCAGCTGCGTTTCCGCGGCGCCCAGGATTTCCGGGTTCGCGGCGGCGTGCTCCAGCACGCGGTGGATCTCGGAGTGCCGATTGCCGGTCGCCGAGGTGCCGGTGATCGCGGCGATCGCGCCCTCCCGGACAGCCGCCGACAGCGGGCGGTCCTCCTCGGCGAGGATGATCTGGCGCAGCGTGACCCCGATATTCGCCACCAGGATGTGCGCGGCCGCCTGGTCCGGCGGGACCGTCAGGCGTCCCTGGTCGGCGGCGGCCTGGGTCAGGGCGCGGAGCATCGCGCTGGGCCGTTCTTGCGCCGCGGGGGCGTGGCCGGGGTGGACCTGGCCGTACATGAGCGTGTAGAAGCCGGGGTTCGCGATCCCGAAGGCGACGTGGGCGTCCCAGCCGTCGCGCAGGTCCTGGATCGGGTCGCCGGACGGCTCGTGAGCGCCTTTTTCCGCCAGGTACAGGTCGAAACCGCGCTCGACGACCGCGTCCAGCAGGCCCTGTTTGCTGCCGAAGAAGTGATACAGCGTCGGCATTTTCACCCCGGCCTGCGCGCAGATCGCGCGCAGCGAGATGTCCTCGCCCGGCGTCGCGGCGACCTGCTCGGCGGCGGCGTCCAGGAGCCGGGTCCGTGTATCCGCGTTCGCAATCTGTGTCACACCGCTATGGTAGCCACTGTTTCACTGATACATTGACGCATATCAGCGATAAAGAAACGGAGGAGCCACCCATGACCGGCCACACTCTCGAAGGCAAGAACGTCCTGGTCGCCGCCGGGGCGAAGAACCTGGGCGGGCTCATCAGCAGGCAGGCCGCGCAGGCCGGCGCGAACGTCGCGATCCACTACAACTCCGCGTCGACCCGTCCGCAGGCGGAGGAGACTCTCGCCGCGGTCGAGGCGGCCGGCGGCAAGGGCGTCGTCCTGACCGGCGACCTGACCGTCCCGGCGAACGTGGCGAAGCTGTTCGCGGACGCCGAGGCCGCGCTCGGGAAGATCGACGTCGCGGTGAACACGGTGGGCAAGGTGCTGCGCAAGCCGATCACCGAGACCACCGAGGACGAGTACGACTCGATGTTCGACATCAACTCGAAGGCGGCGTACTTCTTCATCAAGGAAGCGGGCAAGAACGTCGCCGACGGCGGCAAGGTCATCACGATCGTGACCAGCCTGCTCGCGGCGTTCACCGACGGGTACTCGACCTACGCGGGCGGCAAGAGCCCGGTGGAGCACTTCACCCGCGCCGCGGCCAAGGAGTTCGCCCCGCGCGGGATCTCGGTCACCGCAGTCGGGCCCGGCCCGATGGACACGCCGTTCTTCTACGGCCAGGAAACCCCGGAGCGGGTGGAATTCCACCAGTCGCAGGCGATGGGCGGGCAGCTGACCAAGATCGAGGACATCGCCCCGATCGTGTCGTTCCTCGCGACGTCCGGCTGGTGGATCACCGGGCAGACTGTCTTCGCCAACGGCGGTTACACCACCCGCTGAGTTTCACCCACGACAGCAAGGGAAACGCAATGTCCGAAGTGGAGATTCCGGAACCGGTGGCGTCGTTCGTCGACGCGGTGAACCGGCACGACGACGCCGCGTTCCTGGACGCGTTCACCGAAAAGGGCGTCGTGGACGACTGGGGCCGGTCGTTCACTGGACGCGCTGAGATCAAGGGCTGGAGCGACGTCGAGTTCATCGGCTCGCGCGGCGTCCTGACCCCGGAGGAGGTCACCGTCGCTGGCGACGTGGTCACCGTCGTCGGGGATTGGCGCAGCAACCACGCCAACGGCCGGTCGAAGTTCGTCTTCGACGTCGACGGCGACCGGCTCGCCAAGATGACCATCCGGGAAGGCTGACCGGCCGGGGCGTGGGCGTCCCACCGCGGAACGCCCACGCTCCGGGTCAGTTGGTGCCCAGGTACGCCTGGTGCAGCGTGTCCGGATTGTCCAGCAGGGGCTGCGATTCCCCGGCGTAGGTGACCTTGCCGGAGGAGACGACCAGGGCCTCTTGCGCGACTTTCAGCGCCAGGTGGGTGAACTGTTCCACCAGGAGGATCGCCGCGCCCGCGTTGGCGAATTCGGTCACCGCCGGGAGAAGCCTGGTGAAGACGGCGGGCGCCAAGCCCAGCGACATCTCGTCGATGAGCAGGAACTTGGGTTTCGCCGCGAAGGCCCGGCCCAGCACCACCATTTGCTGCTCGCCGCCGGACAGCAGCGCGGCGGGCGAGTTCTTGCGTTTCTCCAATTCCGGGAAGAGGGCCAGGACTTCGTCGACCCCGGCGGGGGTTTTGGCGGTCAGGCGCAGGTTTTCCAGCACGGTCAAGCTGGCGAAGACCGCCCGTCCTTGCTCGACGTGCGCCAGTCCGAGCCGCGCTCTGGACACCCGCGAGTGTTTGGTGACGTCCGTGTGTCCGACGTGGATAGTGCCGGACGCCGCGGGGATCACGCCGGACAGCGCTTCCAGCAGGCTGGTCTTGCCCGCGCCGTTGGGGCCGACCAGCGCGGTGATCTTGCCTGGTTCCAGCGTCAGTCCGACGTCGGCGATGACGGGGCCCGCACCGCGGGTGACGGTCAGGTTCTCGATGCGCAGCGTGCTCACAGCATCTCCGTTTCGCCCAGGTATGCCTTCAGAACCGCCGGATCCGCCAGCACTTCCGCCTGCGGGCCGCTCGCGAGCACCTCGCCGAAGTCGAGCACGGTCAGGGTGTCGCAGACCGACCGGACCAGGTCCAGGTCGTGTTCGATGATCAGCACCGAGACGCCGAACCTGGCCGGGACCTGACGCAGGCGTTCGCCGAACGCCACGTGTTCCTCGTGCGGGAGGCCTGCCGCCGGTTCGTCGAGGAGCAGCACTTGCGGCTTCGCCATGAGGTGTCCGACGACCTCGACCAACCGGCGCGCACCCACGTCGACCCGGTCCAGCGGCGTGGCCGCGGGCGGGCAACCGAAGAACTCCAGTGCGGCAGCGACTTCATCCGCGGGCGGGCGTCGGCGGGCCACGAAGCGGACGTATGCCTCGATGGTCAGTCCCGACGGGACCCGGTCCTGCTGGAACGTTCGGCGGAGACCGGAGCGGGCTCGCTGCGTCGGGTTGCCGGTGAGGGGACGGTCGGCGAGTTCGACGGTCCCTTGAGCCTGCGGCAGGAAGCCGCTGATGGCGTCGACCAAAGTGGACTTCCCGGCGCCGTTCGGGCCGATCACGCCCAGCACCCCGCCCTTCGGGACGGCTAAGTCCACTCCGGACAGTGCCTTGACCTGGCCGAAAGTCACGCTCAGTCCCCGGACAACCAGCACCGGTTCGCCAGGCGGCAGGCGCGGAGGTTCTTCGTCGAGGGCGGTGATTTGGACGCCAGCGCTGGCCCTGGAACGGCGACGCCACAGTTCGCGGATCGCGGTGCCCAGGTTGCCGCGTCCGGCCAGCGCCTGGATGCCCAGCAGGCCGAAGATCACGTAACCCCAGTCTTGCGGGACTCCCCAACGCTTCAACAGTTCCGGTACGGCGACCCACAGGACAGCGCCGAACACCGCCATGTCGATCAGGTGCGCGCCGGACATGATGGCGAGGACGTACAACGCCAGCGACTGCAGCGGAGCGAAGCTGGTCGGGAAAGCGAACCCGACCTGTGCGGTGAGCAGACCGCCGCTGATGCCGCCCAGCGTGGCGCTGACGGCGAAGGCCGAGAGCTTCGCGGTACGGACGCTGGCTCCTGCTGCGGCCGTGCCCCGTTCGGAGAACGCCACCGCGGCCCAGCTGCTGCCCCACGGACCGCGCCGGAGGAAGTGCACGACCAACGCGCAGATGATCAGGACGATGACACAGAGCAGGAAGTACGCGTTGTCGTCGGCGACCAAGGACGGCCGGTCCACCGAAACGCCGTCAGTGGTGCCGGGGAACTGGATTTCCACGAGGGTGACGTCGGCGGCCGCGGCCAGTCCGAGGGTCACCACCGCCAGGTTGATCCCGCGCAGACGGAGCGCGGGAAGTCCAATGAGGACACCGACGACGCCCGCCGCGAGACCGCCCAGCAGCAGCCAGAAGAGGAAGCCGCCAGGTGCGTTAGCGACGTTCAGCGCGGAGACGACCCACGCGCCGATCGCGCCGAAAGTCAGCTGGCACAACGAGATCATGCCAGCGCTGCCGGTCACGACGCCTAGGCCGAGCAGGGCGATGGCGGCTACTACGACGCTTACGCCGAGGTAGGCGAAGTAGCCGTTGAGGCCGACGGTCAGGCCGATTCCGACCAGCACCGCGACCACCGCGACGACCAGTGGGGTTCCGAAGCGGGACACTGCGCCCCGGTCAGCGAGCTGCATCCCACACCTCCTTGCGCTGAGACCACACGAGCAGGCCGACGATGGCCAGGAACGGGACGAAATTCCGCACTACCGAAAGTTGGTCGACCTGCGCGAGCGCGCCCTGCAGCATGCCGAGCACCAGGCCGCCGACGACGGCGAGGTCCAGCCGCCGGAACCCGCCGAGCAGGGCCGCCGCCGCGGCGGGCACGACCAGCATGGCCAGCGAGGTGGCGTCGTTCGATTGGGACGGGGCGACGATCACGATGATGACGGTGCTGATCAGGCCAGTGGCGCCCCACACCGCGGCACTGAGCCGTTTCGCCGGGATACCCAGCAGTTCAGCCGTCGTCGGGCGTTCCGACAAAGCGCGCAGTGAGATGCCGACGGGCGTCTTTGTCAGGATCAGCCGCGCGGCGAAGGCGATCACCACCGCCAGCGCGACCGTCACGACGGTCACCTGGCTGATCACCACGCCGCCGACGGTGAAGGCCGGACCGGCCAGCAACGCCTGGAACGGCTGCGGTTTGTTGCCGAACAGGATGAACGACAGCGAAATCAACAGCAGCAGCACCGCGACGGTCACCGCCGAACGGGTGCCGGTGCCTGCCTCGGCCAGCCAGGTCGAGACGACCCAGCCGATCAGCACGCTCAGCAACCCGCCCAGCAGCACGCCGAGCACCACTGCCAGCCATTCCGGCAGTCCACCGTGGACGGACAAGGCCACCCCGACGTAACTGCCGAACATGCCCGTGGCCGCCTGGGCGAAGTTGACGACGCGGACCAGCCTCGACATCAAGGTCAGGCACACCGCCAGCACCGCGTAAAGCCCGCCGGCGGCCAGCCCGGCCAGCGCTCCCTGCACCATTGCAGTCTCCTCTGTCCAGAGTGGATCGGGCTAGCGCCGCGGAATCCGCAGCCAGTCGGTACCGGAGATCTCCCACCGGTTCGTGCCCGTCGCGAGCTTGACCGGCCAGCCCGCGATGTTGTCGTGGTGCGTCTGCCCGGGACCGAACACGTACGGCGTGCCGACCATCGGATCGGTGATCGGCTTCATCTCGCGCAGCGCCTTCGTCACCGATTCCCGCGTGATGTCGCCCTGCATGCCGTTGAGCACCTGCAGGAAGTACTTCGCCGCGAGGTAGCCGCCCTGACTGAACGAGGTCAGCGGAATGTTGTTGCGCGTCATGAGGTCCCGCCACTCCTTGGTGCGCGGGCTCGACGGGTCGGTGAACGGGTAGAACTCGGCGGGGACGTAAACGCCCTTGCCCGCGTCCGAAACCGCCTTCGCGTACTGTTCACTGTAGACACTCGTGAGCAGCAGCCAGGTCACGTCTTTCCAGCCCTGTGCCTGCGCGGCTTTCAGTTGGCCGATCGAGTCCGGCTCGACGGGGTTGACCGTCACCGCTTTGCAGCCGGCCGCACGGGCCTTGACGATGTACGGCGTGTAGTCGGAACCGTTGTACGGCACGGTCGCGTCGACGTACTTCAGTTTTTTGCCGGTGATTTTCGACCATTCGTCGATGGCTGCGCGGTAGTATGGCAACGTGTTCCCGGCGATTTCCAGCAGCGCGCACATGTCCTGCAGGTGCAGCACCTCGGAGCCGTACAGCAGGGTCAGCGTCATGTCGTGGAACGGGCCGACGTTGGCGGGCCCGATGTTCGGGCTGGTGAAGCACGACGGGTCGACGCCGATGCCGGAGATGGAAAGGACTTTCTCCTGCTGGTAGTACTTGGCGTTGATCTGGCATTCGATGAGGCTGGACGAACCGACCAGCGCCACCGCCTGATCGCCGCCCACGATTTCGCGAGCCGCGGCCGCCGCCGCGGCGGGGTCGCCCTTGTCGTCGATGGCGTGGTATTCGATCTTGCGCCCGTGCACGCCGCCCGCCGCGTTCGCCGCGTCGAAGACGGCCTTGGCGGCCTGGGAGGATTCCGGGAAGGTGGCGGGCCCGCTCAGCGCGTTGACCGAGCCGACCACGATCGGTCCGTTCGGATCGGCGGTGCCCGCGCAGCCCGCCGCGACCAGCGTGACGAGCACGGCCGAGGCGAGCGCGGGCAGGAACTTTCTCATCATGGCTCGGCTTTCCGGTCCACAGTGACCAGAGGGGGAGGGGAGAAGGGGGCGGTGCCGGGGGAAGGACCGGCACCGCCGTTTCGCGGGGGACTCAGTCGGTCGCCGCGGCGACCGGGGCGGAATCGACGATCTGCTCGAAGCTCGCGACCTTGTCGCCGTCGAACTTCCACACGTGCGCGACCCGGGCGGTGAAAGCCTTGCCGGAATTGCGATTCGTGCCGGTGTACGTCCCGAGGCCGACAATCGAGTCACCGGCGTCCAGCAGGGCGGACAGCGCGAACTGATAGCCGTCCCAGTCGCGCGCGATCGCCTCGAAGACGTTGCGCTTCACCTCGTCGGGTCCGGTGTAGGTGCCCGCGTAGGGGAATCCGGCGGCCTCGGTCCAGGTGGTCTCGGGGCCGATCGGGGCGAGCATGCCGTCGAGGTCGCCGCGGTCGCTTGCCTCGTAGTGCGCGGTGATCACGTCCAAATTGGACACGGGGAAACTCCTTAGACAGGCTGGACGTCGGGGTAGCTGATCGAGCCGAGCGGGTAGATGTGCCCGCCCGCGCGGGAATGCTCGGACCGGCCGTCGCCGGTGATGCCGAGGAAGACGCCGGTGGTGCGCAGGTCGTAGCCGAGGTCGTGCAGCCACACGCTGGCCACCGCGATCCGGAACTCCCGGAAGCAGAACAGGTACAGGCCGTCGGCGAACTTCCAGACGGTCGACATGTCCACGTCGCCGTGCCCGCGCTGCACGCCCTCGACGCACTGCCAGCAGTAACGTTCGGAGGAGAGGTAGACGTGCTCGTACAGGTGGTTCGGGCTGTAGCGGTAGACGTTGCGCTTGCCGATGAGGTCGCGCGACGGCCCCGGCACGTCGCCGGTCGGCTCGCCGCCGTCGGTGGTGCCGGCGTGGAAGGTCTGCGAAACCCGCGGCGTGCCTTCGACGTCCTCGTCGCCGATCACCGACCGCACGGTCATCGCGCGGTGCGTGGCGGTCGAGTAGACGACGGTGAGGGACTCGCCCTCGACGCTCGTCAGCGGCAGATTCACGAAGAGGACGTCGGGACGCACGGCGACCGCGTCGTAGGGATCCTCGACGCCGTTGAGGGTGAGCCGCTCGCTGTCGAGGAACCGCAGCTCGAGCTTCGCGCCGTCATCGAGCGTGACGGTGAGCTCCCGCCCGGTGAGGTCCGCGTTGGGCAGCCGGTAGGTGTCGATCCCGGCGGCGAACTCGTCGTAGGTGCGCCATTCGTCAGGGGAAGGGTCGGACATGCCCATCATGCTCGCCGCGCCCCGGTCCGGGAGCGAATGTTCGTGCGCTGGCGGGCAACTGCCGGACGCTCGCGGTCAATACCAGGGGGTTCGGGGCGGATCGGGGGTGGAGACGACAAGCGGCGCCCCCGGGGACCGGGAGCGCCGTGCGTGGTTGGGGGCGGGATTGGCCGCGGGGCGCGAAGTTCGCTCGGCGACCACTCGAACGCAGCCCGTGAGACCCGCGAGAAATGTGCCGTGTCGACAGATCCCCATCGGCCCGCGCTTGCCGCGACGCGACGGGCCGTCAGCAACGGACCCGTAGGCCCCGGCGGCAAGTCGCTATCCGCGGCCAGATCCGATGGCTCCGCCACGGAAACGGCGGCCCAAGGTGTCCGGGAGCGCTGTGTGTGGTTGGCGGGTTCAGCCGCGGGCGCGCAACTCACTGGGCGACTGCGCGAACGCCGCCCGAAACACCCGCGAGAAATGCGCCGCGTCCACAAACCCCCACCGAGCCGCGATTGCCGCGACCGGACGCGCCGCCAGCAACGGATCCCGCAGATCCCGGCGGCAATGCTCCAACCGCCGCTGCCGGATCCACCCCGCCACCGTCGTCCCCTGCTCCTGGAACAACCCGTGCAGATGCCGAGTGGAGATGTAATGCTCCGCGGCGATCTGCGCGGGCCCGAGATCAGACCGCGACAGATTGGCGTCGATGTAACTCCGGATCCGCCGCATCAGGTCGTGGTGCGGGTCGGCGGCTGTGCGGTCCAGGTCGAGTTCGGTGGCCAGCATCGTGGTCAGCAGGTCGACCGCGTTGTGCGCCAGCCGTACGCCCACCGGGCTCGTCAGCACGTCCAGATTCCCGCCTAGCTGCGCCAGGAACGGCACCACCACGTTCCCGACCCCGGAGCGTCCGGACATCCGCACCGCGGTGAGCTGACCGACCAGATCCCGCGGCAGGTCGACCTGCTGTTGCGGGAACATCAGCACGAGCGTCCGGAAATTCTCTTCGAACACGAGCGAATACGGCCGGTTCGTGTCGTACAGCGCGACATCGCCGGGACGCAGCACCGCCTCGCGGCCGTCCTGGGTGAGGATTCCGGTGCCGGCCAGCATGACGCTCAGCTTGTAGCAGGGCCGGTCCGCGCGGGCGATCAATTCCGGCGTGCGCTCGACCGCGTGCGGCGACGCGGTGATCTCGGTGAGCGCGATCTCGCCCGCCTCGTGGGTGCGGAGCCTGCCGTGGAACCGGTCGCGGTGCTCGGTGCTCACCTGCAGCGGCACGAACGACCGCAGGACCGCGGACCGGAACTCCGTGAAGTCCTGCGCGACCGTGGTCGGCGTCTGCAAGATTGCCGTCATCATGTCACCTCTCCGTCGAAGTGCCGGTACCGCTGCTGACGGTCCGTGAAGGGCTCCTTGGGGGAATCAGATTCCCGCAAGGAGCCCTTCACGGACGGGACGCACCTTAGACCTGTTCGCCCAGTTTGAAACCCCGGGCGGTGTCGTCGGTGCGGGTGTAGGAGAACCCGTCCGCACCGATGGTCACGTCCATTTCCTTCGTGTCGGTCCGTTCCTCGACGGGCTGGAGCTTCCCGTCGAGGTCGAGCACCCGCGAGGCCTCGGTGTACCAGCTCGGCACCACCGGATTGCCCCACCAGTCACGACGCTGGTTGTCGTGCACGTCCCAGCTGATCACCGGGTTGTCCGGGTCGCCGGTGTAATAGTCGTGGGTGTAGATCTCGATCCGGTGCCCGTCCGGGTCACGCACGTACAAATAGAACGCGTTCGACACGCCGTGGCGGCCCGGGCCGCGCTCGATCTGGTCCGATTTCCGCACCGCGCCGAGGTGGTCGCAGATGTGCAGGATCTGGTGCCGCTCGTGCGTCGCGAACGCGATGTGGTGCAGGCGCGGGCCCGCGCCGCCGGTGAGCGCGACGTCGTGCACGGTCGGTTTGCGGAACATCCACGCCGCGTACACGGTGCCCTCGTCGTCCACGATGTCCTCCGACACCCGGAAGCCGAGGCCCTCGTAGTACTTCCGCGCGGCCGGGACGTCCGGCGTGTTCACGTTGAAGTGGTCCAGCCGCGACAGCGCGCCCGGGCCGTGCACGTCGTAGCGCTGGGTGAAGCGCTCGACGTGCTCGGCCTCGTAGAAGAACTCGATCGGGAAGCCGAGCGGGTCCAGTACGCGCACCGCTTCGCCGATGCCGCGCGTGGTGCCCTTCGGGACGCGGCGGACCTGGACGCCGAGTTCCCGGTAGTACGCCTCGGCGACGTCGAGTTCGGCTTCGCTGCGCACGCGGTACGCGAGCACGGACAGCGCGGGCTCCGCACCCTTGCGGATGATCAGCGAATGGTGCAGGTACTCCTCGAACGCGCGCAGGTAGACCGCTTCGTCGTCTTCGTAGGTCACCACGAGGCCGAGAATGTCCACATAGAACTCTCGCGACGCTTTCAGGTCGCTGACGATGAGTTCCGCGTAGGCGCAGCGGATGACGTCCGGCGGGGTCGTGGTCATGCCTTGTCCTTCCCGGCCCCGAAGCGCGCCGTGTGCACGTCGCCGAGCGTGATGTGCACGGCCTGCTGTTCGGTGTAGAAGTCGATCGAGCGGTAGCCGCCTTCGTGGCCGAGGCCGGACGCCTTGACCCCGCCGAACGGCGTGCGCAGGTCGCGCACGTTGTGCGAGTTCAGCCAGACCATGCCGGCGTCGATGCTCTGCGCGAAGTTGTGCGCGCGGGTGAGGTCGGCGGTCCAGACGTAGGCGGCCAGGCCGTACTTGACGTTGTTGGCCAGCTCGAGCGCTTCCTCGTCGGTGTCGAACGGCGTGATCGCCACGACCGGGCCGAAAATCTCCTCCTGGAAGATCCGCGCGTCCGGTTTCACGTCGGCGAAGACCGTCGGGGCGACGTAGTTCCCGGTTTCCAGACCCTCCGGACGGCCGCCGCCGGCGAGCAGTTTCCCTTCCGTCTTGCCGATTTCGACGTAGCTCATCACCTTGTCGAAGTGCTCCGGGTGCACCAGCGCGCCGACCTCGGTGGCCGGGTCGTGCGGGTCGCCGACCACGATGTTGCGGGCGCGCTCGGCGTACCGGGTGCAGAACTCCTCGTAAATCGGGCGCTCGACAAGGATCCGGCTGCCCGCCGTGCAGCGTTCGCCGTTGAGCGAGAAGACGCCGAACAGGGTGGAGTCCAGCGCCGCTTCGAAGTCCGCGTCGGCGAACACGACGGCCGGGGACTTGCCGCCCAGCTCCATCGACATGCCCTTGAGGCCGGGCGCGCAGTTGCGGAAGATCGTTTCGCCGGTGGTGGTTTCGCCGGTGAACGAGATCAGCCGGACGTCCGGGTGCTTGACCAGCGCGTCGCCCGCTTCCTCGCCGAGGCCGTTGACGAGGTTGAACACCCCGTCCGGCACGCCCGCCTCGCGGAAGATGTCCGCCCACAGGCTCGCCGACAGCGGCGTGAACTCGGCGGGCTTCAGCACCACGGTGCAGCCGGCCGCCAGCGCCGGCGCGAGCTTCCAGCTCTCCAGCATGAACGGCGTGTTCCACGGCGTGATCAGCCCGGCGACGCCGACCGGCTTGCGGTTGACGTAGTTGACCTGCTTGCCGGGCACCTTGTAGGTGTCGTCGGCCTGCGCGACGATCAGGTCGGCGAAGAACCGGAAGTTCTCCGCGGCGCGCTGCGCCTGGCCGAGCGCCTGCTTGATCGGGAGGCCGGTGTCGAAGGTCTCCAGCTCGGCCAGCTGCTTGTCGCGGCTCTCCACCAGATCGGCGATCTTGTTGAGGATCCGGGCGCGCTGGCGCGGCAGCATCTTCGGCCACGGACCGTGGTCGAAGGCTTCCTTCGCCGCCGCGACGGCGAGGTCGATGTCCTCGGCCTTGCCCGCCGAAGCCGTCATGTACGGCTTGTTCGTGACCGGGTCGAGCACCTCGAAGGTGTCGCCCGAGACGCTGTCGGCCGGCGCTCCGCCGATGTAGTGGCGGATGTGCTCCGGCAGGTTCTCCGGAACGTAGTGCGCGGTCATGGTCACTTTCCTTCCACGGTGAAGCCGTCGACGGGCGAGAGGTACTGCTCGCCCTGGCGCATCAGTTCGGTGATCCGGGCGATGCCCGGTTCGGTCGGGGTGATCAGCGGCGGGCGCACGAAGCCCGACTTGATCAGCCCGCGCTGCTCCAGGACCCACTTGCCCGGCGCCGGGTTGGTCTCGACGAACAGCAGGTCGACCAGCGGGTGCAGGCCGTAGTGGATCTCGCGGGCGCGGTCGAAGTCGCCCTCGGTCCACGCGCGGTACATCTCGGCGCTGGCGGCCGGGGCGATGTTGGCGGTGGCGCTCACGAAACCGGTGCCGCCGAGGGAAAGCAGCGGAAGGCACAGCAGCTCGATGCCCGACCAGACGAGCAATTCCTTGCCGCACAGGTGAAGCACGCGGGAGAAGTGCTCGAAGTCCTTGGTGGTCTCCTTGATCCCGACGAAGTTGTCGAAATCGCGGAACAGCCGCGCGACCGTCTCCGGGGCGAGGTCGACCGACGTCCGGCTCGGCACGTTGTAGGCGACGATCGGCAGGTCCGGGAATTCCTTCGCGACCGTGGCGTACCAGCTGTAGAGCGCTTCCTGGGTGGGCCGCGCGTAGTACGGGGTGATGATCAGCGCCGCGTCGATGCCCGCGTCGCGCGCCTCGGAGGTCAGCTCCAGCGTCTCGTCGAGCTTCGCCGAACCGGTGCCGGGCATGAACGGCACCTTGTCGTCCACCGCCTTGGCGACGGTGCGGATCGTCTCCGCGCGCTCGGCCACCGTCATCGCGCCGGGCTCGCCGGTCGAGCCGCCGATCGAGACGCCGTTCGAACCGGACGCGATCTGCCAGTTGACCAGGTTGGCCAGGCTCTCGTGGTCGACCGCGCCGTCGGCGGTGAACGGGGTCATCAGCGGCGCGATCGAGCCGGTGATGGCGTTCGGGGTACTGCGGAACCTCATGGGGTGGGGTCCTTCCTAGGGAGCTTCGGCGGGCGGGGCGGCCCGCCGGTCGAGGTAGGCGTCGAGGGTGGCGGTGCGGTGCCGGCGCGCGGCCAGCTCGAGTTCCAGCGGGTCGGCGTTCTGCTCGATCAGCACCAGCAGCTGTTCGTGTTCCTTGACCGATTCGTGCGCGCGGCCCGGGACGAAGCTGAACGTCGAATCGCGCAGCGAGGCCAGCCGGTGCCAGCCGCGGTGCACGAGGTCGAGCACGTGCGGGTTCGGGCACGGTTCGAAAAGGACTGAATGGAACTCTTGGTTCAGCTCGGTGAACCGGTGCGGCTCGAAGTTTTCCAGCGACAGCCGCAGCTGCTCGTTGACCGCGCGCGCCCGTTCGATGTCCTCGGCGGACAGTTTCGGCGCGGACAGCGAGGTGGCGAAACCTTCCACCAGGGCAAGGGTTTGCATGGTGTGCTCGTACGCGGTCTCGTCGACCATCACCACCTGCGCGCCGACGTTGCGCTCGAACGTGACCAGCCCTTCGGCTTCGAGCAGCCGGATCGCTTCGCGCACGGGGACGACGCTGACGTCCAGTTCCTTGGCGATCTGCCCCAGCACCAAGCGATAGCCGGGACCGAAGGTCCGGTCGGCGATCCGGTCCTTGATCCAGCGGTACGCGCGTTGGGACTTGCTCTCGCCTGCTACGGGCGCCACTGGGCGTACCTGGCCTTCCAGTGTTCGTTCATCGGGTAGAGGCCGTCGACGCTTTCGCCGTTCGCGACCTGCTCCGCGATGAACGTTTCCTGGCGTTCCTGCTCGATGGCCGCGTCCGCGATCTTTTCCACCAGGTGCGGCGGAATCACGAGCACGCCGTCGGAATCGCCCACGATGACGTCGCCCGGCTGAACTGTCGCGCCGCCGCAGGCGATGGTGATGTCGACGTCCCAGGGAACGTGACGGCGGCCGAGCACCGCCGGGTGCGGGCCGGAGTGATAGGTCGGGATGTCCAGCGCGGCCACCGCCGCCAGGTCGCGCACGCCGCCGTCGGTGACGATTCCCGCCGCGCCGCGGACCTGGGCACGGAGGGCGAGGATGTCGCCGATCGTGCCGGTTCCCTTTTCGCCGCGGGCTTCCATGACCAGGACGTCGCCGGGGTTGAGGCTGTCGATGGCGCGTTTCTGGGCGTTGAAGCCGCCGCCGTGGGACTTGAAGAGGTCCTCGCGGAACGGGACGTAGCGGAGCGTCCTCGCGCGGCCGATGAGTTTCGTGTCCGGACGGGTGGAGCCGAGGCCGTCGATGGAGACGTGGTTGTAGCCGTTCTTGCGCAGCTGGGCGGAAAGCGTTGCCGTGCCTACGCTGGTGAGCTTGGTCTTGAGTTCCTCGGTGAGCACGAATTCGGCCGGGAGTCCCGCGGATTCCCTGTCGCCGTAAGCCTGTTCGCGCTGGTTGTCGTCGATTTTGGGCTGCGCGCTGAACTCCGGGAGCGGCGTGGTGCCCTCCGTGACCGGCGTGACCAGCCGCCCGGTGGTCTTCGCGCCGTAGCTGACCTCCACTTCGACCGTGTCGCCCGGCTGCACGACGGACGATCCGGCCGGGGTTCCGGTGAGGATGACGTCGCCGGGTTCGAGGGTGCTCAGCTGGGAGAGATCGGCGACGAGGGTGCCGAAGTCGAAGATGAGGTCCTCGGTGGTGTCGTCCTGGACGAGCTCGCCGTTGACCCAGGTGCGGACGCGGAGTTTCGCGGGATCGACCTCCGCGGCCGGGATCGTCGCCGGGCCGAGCGGCGTGAAGCCGTCGCCGCCCTTGGAACGGAGGTTGGAACCGCCGTCGGCGTGCCGCAGATCGTATACGCCGAAGTCGTTGGCGGCGGTGACGCTCTCGACGTAGCTCCAGCCTTGGCCGGGGGAGACGTGGCGGGCCCGCTTGCCGATGACGAGCGCGATCTCGCCCTCGAAGGCGAGGAGTTCGGTGCCCGCCGGCCGCTCGATGGGGGTGCCGGAGGCGCTGATGGAGGTGCCGGGCTTGACGAAGTACGAGGGCTTCGCCGGGGTCCTTCCGCGCTGCTTGGCACGGGACGGATAGTTCAAATGAAGCGCGATGACCTTGCCCGGCCGCTCCGGCGGGGTGGTGCTCGATACGGGACTCATGGGGGTTGACCTGCCCGGATGTCGTCGGGAGAGGAAGATATCTCAAAAGATATACGATCCTGGCGGGTCGGGGCAAGAGGTGCGTCCGGCCGAAGCCAGGACTAAGGTGACCGATGATTCACGGCCCCTTTTGGGGAGGACCGGAAGCGCTGTCTGACCAAACAGTGCAGGCTGACTTACCACCAGCCGCCGAGTAGCACCCGGACTACGCGGTTCCGGTTACAGAGCGACGTGGGTCATGACAACCGCAGACAACTCGAGCAGCAACACCGGTGCCGGGACCGGTGTACGTCGTTGCGGAGTTGACTTGCTGTTGCTGGTGGTTCCCCTGTGCACCCTGACTGCCTTCGTCGCAGTGCTCGTCCTCGCGGCGTTCATCGTGCACAAGACCGGAGATACCAAGGGGCTCAGAGACCTGGCCGTCCTGATCCGCGCCTTCCGCCCGTCGCGGCGGATACTGCGTCGGTGCCGCCGCTCTTTGCCGGACGTCCACCGGCCGCCCACACCTCCGGATCAGCGGGGAACTGCTTGAGCGCGTACGGGCCTCGTGAGTGCCTAAGCCGGTTCGGGGCTCTAAATAAGCAGGAAGTCACTTCATGACAGACGCATCGACTCCAGAAAGCATGGGCGGAGCAGCCGGTCTTCCTCCGCGGCCGGATTCGCAGACCGGTGAGCCGTTCCCGCCGCACGGTCTGAGCTACTTCGGGGGAGAACAGCAACCGCCGGACGCTGACCCGACACGGGAGAATCTTCTCTCTTGGCGGCCGGAGCCGCCGCCTGGCAAGGGTCCTGTGCTGGCCTGGCACCGGGAGAGCCGAAGCGGGAAGATCATGGGCGCCGTCGTCGGTCTGGCATTGATGCTGGCGTTGGTGGCGGGTGTTTCCCTGGTTCGCGGCCTGGGGCTGAGCGCGTTCAAGTACTGGCAGCTCTGGGTCGTCATCGCGGTGTTCACGTTCCTGACGACCAGTCCGTTCACGTATTTGACCTACGCGGCGGGCGCTGACTGGCTCCTGGTGGAACGCTCGAGGTGGGGAATCAAGAAACGAGTCTGGCTTGACCTGTACCACCTGACCAAGATCGACGCGTCCTACGGCGGGACAACCTTCCACCTCTGGCTTTACGGCAAAGACGGCGGATTTTCCCGCAGCTCGCACGAGTTGCAACTGGATCGGCGAATCTGGGATCTCGTGTACAACGGCATCCTGCACTCGGTCGCGAACGGGGCCCAGGTCAGCAACCAAGCGATCGGTATCTTGCGACTGGGCGCAACGCCAGCTTTGAAGATGCGGGACGCGGAGCACCGTGACCTGTGACGGGTGGGTCAGGTATGGGCCTTGAGCGCCCATCCCGGTTAGAACCGCGCACTCACGAGGCCCTCGGCAGGCTTTCGCGGGTGCCGCGGGTCTCGCGCGTGCCGGGGAGGGGGTCGGCACACGCGAGACCCTTCTTGCGGCGGGGGCGGGGTCTGTGGGGTGGAAGTCCCGGCTCGCCCGGACGCGGCGCGTGGTCAGCCGAAGCGCCCAGGCGAGCCCGCCGCGCCTGCTCTAGGCCCCCTCCTGCCAGCGGGCCAACGGAAGCGCCGGAACCCGGTGCCCTCGATGTCCGACCATCTCGTCATTGGCCACCAGCGCGTTCAGCACCGCTTCCTCGACCGCCTGCACCACCGCCTCGAAGAACGGGTCGATCGCACCCCACGGAACGAACCGCATGCTCTCGTACGGCTCGTCGTCCGGCCGGGGGAAATGGCTGGTCAAAGCACCCGCGTTAGCCGTGCTGAAGGCCAGGAACAGGTCACCGGAGAAGTGCGAGCCGGTGGTCCCGGTCCGAGCCAGCCCGAGCGGCACCCGGCGGGCCAAAGCGGTGCACTGACCAGGCAACAGAGGCGCATCGGTCCCGATCACGACGATCACCGACCCAGCACCGGCGGGAGCGAGCCAGTTCGTGTCGGCCATCGGGTTGTCGTCAAGAAGCTCGGCACCTAGGTGAGATCCAGCGACCGTGAGTTCCGGGCGGCTCCCGAAGTTCGCCTGCACCAGGGCTCCAACGGTGTAGCTGTCCGAGCCATGCGAAACAACCCGCGACGAAGTCCCGGTCCCGCCTTTGAATCCGTAGCAGGTCATCCCGGTCCCGCCGCCCACCGAACCCTCGGCGATGGGGCCGGAGGCAGCCGCATCGATGGCGGCGACGGCGTGGTCGGTCCGGATAGTCGGGGCGTTGACGTCGTTGAGGTACCCGTCCCACGTCTCCGCCACCACCGGCAGCAGCCACTCCGCCGCGGCGTCCGGGCGTTCGCGCACCACCCAATCGATCGTGCCCCGGTGACACTGTCCGACGGAGTGGGTGCTGGTGATCAAGACCGGCAGGGTCAAGGACCCGGTCTCCGCGAGCCAAGCGCGGCCGGTCATTTCTCCGTTGCCGTTCAAGGAAAAGGTGCCCGCCGAACAAGGCACGTCGAACTGGGAGCGGCCGCGCGGCAGGATCGCGGTGACCCCGGTGCGCACCGACGAGCCTTCGATCAAGGTGGTGTATCCGACCTCGACGCCGGGGATGTCAGTGATCGCGTTGTGCGGGCCGGGCTTGCCGCCGAGGGCCAAGCCCAGGTCGCGGGCGCGGGTCATGCGGGGTCCTCCAGGGAGCATCGGGTCGAAACGCGGGCATACGAGAGCACCATCGCCTCGGCGACGGATCGGTCGAGCGGCGGGACGGCTTGGGTCAGGTGCAGGCCGTAACCGTCTTCGAGGGTGACGAGGTTGCGGGCGATGGTGACCGGGTCGTCGGTCAGGTCGAAAATCCCGGTCGCGGCACCGGCTTCCAGGATTCCGACGTATCCGCGGACCTGGCGTTCGTACAGCGCGATGTGCCGCGCGGCGTACGCCGGTTCGCGGCGGGCGATGGTGCCCAGTTCGTAGAGCAGCACGCACAGTTCGTCGTTCTTGCCGTTCGGCAGGCCGCTGCCGATCATCGCGCGCATCCGGGCGCGCGGGTCGGCCTCCCCGGCGACGGCGGCTTCGCGCGCGACGCAGAAGCGTTCGACGGCCTCCTGCTGCACGTCTTCGAGCAGGTCGCTCAGGGAGGGGTAGTAGTACAACAGGGAACCCGGCGACATGCCGGCGTGGTCCGCGACGTCGCGCAGCTTCAGGTTCAGCACGCCGCGTTCGACGACCGTGTGCCGCGCCGCGGCCACCAGTTCCGCCCGCCGCTCGGGGGCCTTGCTCGGTCTTGCCATGCCTTGATTCTTTGAACAAATCTCGAAAAATGCAACCCCTGAACGGATCGAGACCGCTGAAGTCTTGACGTGGCGGGCGTGAGGGCCTTAGCTGAACGCCCGGCTGGTTATTTGAGTTCCATTCAAACAACGTACCTGAGCAACGACTTGATGGAGGCCAGCGTTGTCCACCCCCGTCTTGCGCCGCGGGTTGCGCACCCTCGGCATGCTGCTGATCACGCTTTCCGCGATCAGCCCGGCGTCCTCGGTGTTCGTCATCGCACCGGGCGTCCTCACCGGCGCCGGATCGGGCGCCTTCTACGCCTTCCTCGCCGCCGCTGTCGTCGGCATCTTCATGGCCTTCGTGTACGCCGAACTCGGCTCGGCCTTCCCGAGCGCGGGCGGGGAGTACACGATCGCCGCGCGCACGCTGGGCAAACTGCCCGGATTCATGGTGCTGGGCATCATGATCGTGACGCAGGTGCTGATCGTCGCGGTGATCGCGCTCGGCGTCGGCCAGTACCTGAGCGTGGTGCTGCCCGGCGTGTCCCCGGCGGTCGTGGCGGCGGTGACGTGCGTGCTCGCGGCGATCGTCGCGGTGTTCGACATCAAGCTGAACGCCTGGGTCACCGGCATTTTCCTCGCGGTGGAGCTGCTGGCACTGGCCGTGGTCGCGGTGCTCGGGCTGGCCAAGCCGGCCCGTCCGTTCACCGACCTGATCGCGCATCCGGTCGCCCCGGGCGGCGGTCCGGCGACGATCAGCGCGGTGATGATCGCTACCGCCATCGCGATCTTCGCCTACAACGGCTACGGCTCGGCTGTCTACTTTGGAGAAGAGACCAAGGACGCCGGACGCGGGGTGGCGCGCGCTGTCCTCATGGGACTCGGGGTCACCGTGCTGGCCGAGCTGATCCCGGTCACCGCGGTGCTGATGGGCGCACCGGATCTCGGCACTTTGTTCAGCTCTCCCAACATGTTGTCGTACTTCGTGCAAGCTCGCGGCGGCAGCACGCTCGACACCGTGCTGAGCCTCGCGGTCGCGCTCGCCATCATCAACGCCGTCCTCGCGATCGTGCTGATCAGTTCCCGGCTGGTGTTCAGCAGCGGCCGCGACCGGGCGTGGCCGAAGGCGATGAACCGCGCGCTCTCGGCGGTGCACCCGAAGTTCGGCACCCCGTGGGTCGCGACGCTGGCGACCGGATTCATCGCCGCCGCACTGTGCTTTGTGGACCCGCAGGTCCTGACAGTCGTGACCAGCACGTCGATCGTCGTTGTGTATGCGGCGCTGTGCCTCGGCGCCCTCCTGGGCCGCCGCTCCGGAGCGACGGCGGGGGCCAAGTACCGGATGCCCGGGTTCCCGATCGCGCCGGTCGTGGCGTTGATCGCGCTGGCGTTCGTGCTGTACGTGAACGCGACCGACCCGGTGATCGGACGGCCGAGTCTCATCGTCACCGGCGCGATCGCGTTGCTGGCCTTGGGTTATTACCTCGTGGTGCTGCGTCGCCGGGGCGGCTGGCAGTTGAGCGACGCGGTGGAGGAAGAGGAGACCGCGCCCGCGCCGGTGCGGGAGACCTCGTAAGCCGCGGCCGGACCGTCCACTTGCGACGCGGGCGGTCCGGTTGTCGTCCCGCACCGGGTCCGGGATGATGCCCTGGTGCGGGTTTCAGTGCTGGACACGTCGCCGATCGTCGCGGGATCGACCGCGCGGGAGGCGTTGCGGCGCACGGTCGATCTCGCCGAACTGGCCGACGAGCTGGGATATCACCGCTACTGGCTGCCCGAACACCACAGCATGCGTGGTGTCGCGAGCGCCGCGCCTGCCGTGGCAGTCGCCCGCGTCGCGGACGCCACGAAACGGATCCGCGTCGGAGCGGGCGGCGTCCTGCTGCTCAACCATCCGCCGCTCGTCGTCGCCGAGCAGTTCGGCACGCTCGCCGCGTTCCATCCGGACCGGATCGACCTCGGGCTCGGCCGCGCGCTCGGCGGTCCGCGACGAGTGGCCGCCGCGCTGAACCCCGGCCCGGCGGACAGCTTTCCCGGCCGCATCAAGGAGTTGCTGGCCTACTTCTCCGACGCGGACCAGCCGCTGCGCGCAACTCCGGCGCAAGGGAACGTGCCGGGCATCTGGCTGCTCGGCTCGAGCACCGCCAGCGCACACCTCGCCGCCGAACTAGGCCTGCCGTACGCGTTCGCCTACCACCTTCGCCCCGCCGAAGCCGCCGCCGCGACCCGGATCTACCGCGAGCACTTCCGCCCCGGCCACACTGCTGAACCGTCCATTGTGGTCAGCGTCGCGGTGGTAGCCGCCGCGACCGAGGAACGGGCCGAATGGCTCGCCAGGTCCATTCGGGCTAAAGCGTTGAGCCGTTCGCGCGGCGAGCGGATCTTGTTGCCGCGCCCGGAAGACGCCGTCGTGGACCCGGCCGTCGGCCCCGGCCCGGTACTCGCCGGAGCCCCGGCGGCGCTGCGGAATTCGTTGCGCACAGTCATCGCCGAAACCGGCGCGGGCGAACTGATGATCACCACCCCGATCCACGACCACGCGGAGCGGAAACGGTCCTATGCGCTGGTCCGGGAGATCTCGGACACTTTGCCCGCGCGCGATTGATCCCGTTTTGCCCGATTGGCCGCCAGGAAACCGGCTGCGGCGCACGGGGTTTCCCCAACGTTCAACCTGGCACGGGTTCGCATGTCACTTGTCGTGCCTAAGTTCCTCACGGCTTCGGAAGGTGGGGATTCATGGAAACCAGCGACGCGGTGCGGGCCCGCGCG
The DNA here is from genome assembly GCF_040610415.1 of Amycolatopsis sp. NPDC004079. Lineage (NCBI taxonomy): Bacteria > Bacillati > Actinomycetota > Actinomycetes > Pseudonocardiales > Pseudonocardiaceae > Amycolatopsis > Amycolatopsis sp. NPDC004079. The sequence continues at coordinate 20,822 of NZ_JBEXMH010000014.1, forward strand.
ATCACCAAGTGTTTCGGCGACGTCATCGCGCTCGACGGTGTCGATCTCGACGTCGCTTACGGCGAGATCCACGGCCTCGTCGGCCCGAACGGCGCGGGCAAGACGACGCTGCTCGGCCTGCTGCTCGGACTCGCGGTCGCCGACGAGGGCGAACTCGAGATCCTCGGCCGCCCGGTCGGCCGCGCGCTCGCCACCCCGGACGGCATCTCCGGGTTCGTCGACGGCCCGGGGCTGTACCCCTCGCTCACCGCCCGGCAGAACCTCGCCGCGCTCGCCTCGCTGCGCGGACAGACCGTCGACATCGATGACCTTCTCGCGCAGGTCGGCCTCACCGACGTCGCCGACGACCGGGCGCGCGGGTTCTCGCTCGGCATGCGCCAGCGCCTCGGCCTCGCCGCCGCGCTGCTGACCAAGCCGCGCCTGCTGATCCTCGACGAGCCCGCCAACGGCCTCGACCCGGCGGGCAAGAAACACGTGCACAGCGTGCTCACCCGGCTCGCCGACGAGGGCGCCGCGGTGGTGCTGTCCAGCCATCGGATGGACGACCTCGAAGCGCTCTGTTCGGAGGTCACCATCCTGTCCGCCGGCTGCGTCGTTTTCACCGGCCCGATGGCGAAACTGTCCTCCGACGACCGCGAACTGGCTTACCGCCTGGTCACCTCGGATCAGAAGGCCGCGCGCGAGATCGCCGAGAACGTGCCCGGGTTGCGGATCGACGACACCCAGGCCCCGCGCGGACAGGCCGATGTCCTGGTGGTGAGCGGCCTGGTGCCCGCGCTGGACGACCTCGTCGCACGCGTCGTCGGCCAGGGCATCGGCGTACGGGAACTGGCTCCGGTCGTTTCGCCGCTGGAGGCGGCTTTCCTGGAGCTCACGGAGCAGGGGGACAAGCGATGACCGTCACCGAGGAACGGGCACCGGCGCCGGTCCGCCCGGTCGGACTGGGCCGCGGCTACCGGTTCGAGCTGGTGAAGTTGTTGTCGCAGTGGCGGATCCGGGTGCTGCTGCTCGCCTGCTGGATCGCGCCGGCGGTGTTCGTCGCCGCGGTCAGCCAGCAGAGCGACCTGCCCGTGGACACCCTGTTCGGCCGCCTGATGAACACCACCGGTTGGGCCGGGCCGCTCGTGCTGCTCGGTTTCGCGGGCAGTTACGCGCTTCCGCTGCTGACGTCGCTGGTCGCCGGGGACGTCTTCGCCGCCGAAGACCGGCTCGGCACCTGGCGGCACCTGCTGGTGGCGATGCGGTCGTACCGGCGGATCTTCGTGTCGAAGGCGCTCGCCAGTCTCACCGTGATCTTGTTGCTGGTCCTCGGATTGGCGGTGTCCAGCACGGTCGGCGGTCTCGTCGCGGTCGGCGGACAGCCGCTGATCGGCCTCGACGGGCACCTGCTGTCCTCGGGCGACGCGGCGGTGAAGGTCATTCTCGCCTGGATCTGCGTGCTCGCCCCGACCCTTGCCCTGGCGGGGATCGGCCTGCTCGGCTCTGTCGCATTAGGACGGTCGCCGATGGGCTTGCTGCTGCCCGCGGTGGTCGCGCTCGTGATGGCGGTGGCGCAGTTGCTGCCGCTGCCGGTCGTCGTGCGGCTCGCGCTGCCGACGTACGCGTTCATCTCGTGGAACGGCCTCTTCACCGACCCGGCCCAGCTCGGTCCGCTGCTGATCGGCGTCGGCGTGAGCCTGGTCTGGGCAGTGGTCGCGACTGCGCTGGCCTACCTGCTCTTCGTGCGTCGCGACTTCACTGATCTGACCTATGACGGCGCCGGTCGTCTCGTGCTGACCGCGGGCTTGCTGCCGCTCGCCGCGCTGGTCGGCGTCACGGCGGCAGTCGTCGCGGTCGCAACGCCTGCCTCGGGTTCGGGCATCGACCAGGCCAAGCTGCAGCAGTCGCTGTCCGCCGAATTCGCGCACCTCTACCGGCTCCAGGCCGCGCAGCTGCACCGTCCGGACGTCACGGAGGAGCAGGTAGCGGCCAGCACGGAATGCACCAAGGGCGGCGGTCTCGTCGAGGCCGAAGGCCCCGGCAACGACTGGCGGTGCGTCGTCTCCTGGCATCTCCCCGGCATCTCGGCGACCGGACAGGCGATCTACCAGCTCGATGTCACCTCGGACGGGCGGTATGTCGCCGACGGCGACGGACCGAAGGAAGTGAACGGCTACTTCCAGGTGCGGACCCCGGAAGGGGACCGGCCCAACCCGCTGTGGCAGTTCGACGGCAACGTCGAGCTGCTCTCCTCCACGAAGGGATGAGGACATGCAAGTAACGCGCCGTCGCAGGCGTGGCGGGAAGAAAGAACTCCGCAGATCCCGCAAGCTGCGCTTCGTCACGGCGGGCGCGACCACGGTCGCTCTCGTCGCCACGGGCTCGGGCATCGGCCTCGCCTCCACCAAGCAGTTCGGCACCGACCAGGTCGGCCAGGAAACCGCGAACGGCCTGACGATCTCCAGCGACCAGTACCTCAAGCCGATCGGCGAGCGGCTGGTCGTGCCCAATGGCAAGATCATGTCCTCGACGGTCAGCCCGGACGGCAGCCACCTCGCCGCGCTGACCACCGACGGCGGCATCGCGCTGACCATCGTCGACCTGAAGAGCTGGAAGGTGCAGCAGCTCGTCGGCAAGGACAAGAAGGCCGACCTGCAGCTGCCGGGCAACGACGTCGGCCAGGAAGGCCCGTCGTACTCGCCGGACGGCAAAACGCTGTGGCTGGGCCAGATCGACGGCTACCGCAAGTTCGACGTGAAGCCGGACGGCACCGTCGCCAACCCGACCTGGGTCGCGATCCCGGCCGACGGGGACAAGCATTCCCTTGCCGCGGGCGCGATCTTCTCGCCCGACGGGTCCACTGTGTACTCCGCGGTGAACGGCCAGAACCGGGTTGTCGCGATCGACGCCGCCAGCGGCCAGATCAAGCAGAGCTGGACCGTCGGCAACGCGCCGCGCGGGCTGGTGCGGATCGGCAACCGGGTCTACGTCGGCAACGAGGGTGGCCGCGCGGCGAAGCCGGGCGACACCACGATCAACTCGTACGGCACCGACATCGTCGCCGACCCGAAGACCGGGGCCGCCACCACCGGCACGGTCAGCGTGATCGACCTGGCGAACCCGGCCGCCCCGGTCAAGAGCATCGACGTCGGCCTGCACCCGACCGCGTTGCGCGCCAAGAACAACACCCTGTTCGTGGCGAACACCGGCGGCGACAGCGTTTCGGTGATCGACGCCCAGCGCGACGTCGTGGTGCAGACCATCGCGACGCAGCCGTGGCCGGAGGCGAACGTCGGCTACGAGCCGACCGACCTCGCGCTCACCGACGACGGCCACCTGCTGGTGACCCTCGGCCGGGCGAACGCGGTCGCGGTCTACCGCTACTGGTTCCCGCAGGCCCCCGCCGCCTTCATCGGGCTGCTGCCGACGGACTACTTCCCGTCCGGCATCTCCGCCTCGGGCAAGAACATCCTCGTCGCGAACACCCGCGGCATCGACGCCCGCCGCCCGACCACCGCGGCCGGGCACGCCACGCACGACACCACGTCGAGCCTGCAGCGGTTCACCCTGCCGACGGACTGGCAGACCTGGGCGCAGACGTATCAGGTGTTCAAGCAGAACGGCTGGACACCGGGTTCGGTGCAGAAGGCCAACGGCAACCGCAACGTCAAGCCCGTTCCGGTTCCGCAGCGCCTCGGCGACCCGTCCACGATCAAGCACGTTTTCTTGCTGGTCAAGGAAAATCGGACGTACGACCAGCTCTTCGGCGACATGCAGAAGGGCAACGGCAACCCGGCGCTCGCGCAGTTCGGCCAGGCCGTCACGCCGAACCAGCACGCGCTGGCCGACCAGTTCGGGTTGTACGACAACACCTACGACATCGGCACGAACTCGGCCGAGGGCCACAACTGGCTGATGCAGGCGGACAACCCGGAGTACACCGAGTCGTCGGCAGGCGAGTACAAGCGCAGCTACGACACCGAGGACGACGCGCTGGGCCACCAGCGCAGCGGCTTCCTGTGGAGCGGGGCGCAGGCGGCGGGCAAGTCCGTCCGCGACTTCGGCGAGTTCCACCAGTTCCTGACCAAGCCCGCGGGCGCGAGCTGGCAGAACCTGTACTGCGACTCGAAGAACATGGCCGCGACCGGCGAGCCGACCGCGTACCCGCTGGTCTCGTCGTCGCCGATCCCGTCGCTGAACAGCGTTTCGGTGCCGGGCTTCCCGAAGTTCGACACCGACGTGCCGGACCAGTACCGGTACGAGATCTGGAAGAACGACTTCGAGAAGAACGGCCCGGCCGACCTGAACATGTTCTGGCTGTCGAGCGACCACACCGGCGGGCCGCCGAGCCCGGCCGCGCAGGTCGCCGACAACGACCTGGCCGTCGGCAAGATCGTCGACAAGATCTCGCACAGCCAGTACTGGAAGGACTCCGCGATCTTCGTGGTCGAGGACGACTCCCAGGCCGGGCTGGACCACGTCGACGGACACCGGGCGCCGATCCAGATCATCAGCCCGTACGCCCAGCACGGCGCGACCGACAGCCGGTACTACTCGCAGATCACCATGATCCGCACCATCGAGCAGATCCTCGGGATCCACCCGATGAACCAGAAGGACAGCGCGGCCACCCCGATGGCGACCGCGTTCACGCAGAAGCCGGACACCACGCCGTTCACCGCGGTGCCGAACCAGACGTCGCTGACCGCGGGCCTGAAGACCCCGCCGTCGTGCGGCACGGACAACGTCCCGACGGCGTCGACCGCGGCGGCGTCGGCGGCGGTGCCCGCGGACAAGCAGCAGCTGGCGCAGCAGTGGCAGCAATGGCAGTCGCAGCAGAAGCTGACCGGCCCGAACGCCACGGCGGACTACGCCAACCCCGCGCAGATGGACCACTTCACGTGGTACCAGGTGCACGGGTGGAACCAGCCGTATCCGGGCGAGAGCAAGATTTTCGCGCCGGACCAGGTTCCCGGGGCGTTCATTCCGTCGGCCGAATCCGACGGCTGATTCGTTAGCTGGTAAGGGAAAGCCCCTGTCCGCCGGTGTGCGGGCAGGGGTTTTTCGCACGGGTTGGCGGACGCGCTTGCGGAATTCGCTGGCTGAGCCGGGCTCACGCCGAGGGCGAAAGTGCCTGGCCCTCGAAGTAGTCCGCCAACCGGACCGCGCGCACGGACCGCCAACCCGTTGGCCGCGCGGAATTGTCGCAGGGCTAGCACGCGGCCAGGTTGGTGACCGCTGCCGTCGAAACCCTGCGCGGATCACCCCTCGCAAGACCGAATCCGGTGGCTGCAGGGCGGTTGATGGTAAATACCACTTCGGTGCCAGTGCCCCAATTCGCTGCCGGGCTGACTGTCCGAACGGGACGGAAGCAGTGACGCGCCTGCCCAGGGAAAGGTCCCGAGGCAGGCCGGTCAGGGTGCGGGCGGGCCAGGCGGTTCGGCGACGACGGTGCCGCAGTCGCGGGGATCTCGTCGCCGAACCGTTGCCTGGATCAGCCGGTCAGGACCCGGTGTGCTGCTCCGGTGCCAGCGAGTTCCCCGGCGGGATCTGCCCGCAGCTGGACGGGGCGGTCTTGCCCGCGAACCGGTCGCCGAGCCAGGCGATCGCCGTCGGGGCCCACGCCGGGAGCGCGGTGGCGTGGCTCAGCGCGTCGTACTGCGTGTACTTGATCGAGGTGTTTCCGGTGTCGCAGTACTGATTCGCGAGCGCGCGGACATCGCCGGCCACCATCACGCCGTCGCCGGTGCCGATGCCCGGCTCGTTGCTGACGGTGCCTTCGAGTGCGCCGTTGTTGGCCTGCGCGATGAACCCGGGAATCGACGGCGTCGCGGCCGAGCCGATGTTCACCTTGTTGACCGCGTCGACGAACGGCGGCACCGAATCCGGGTCCGCGTACTCCGGCTTGACCAGCTTCTGCCAGGTCAGCCCGGGGTAGTGGCCGAGCGCCTCGGCGATCGACGCGTGCTCGAGGTCGGCGAGCACCTTCAACCCGTACTCGCTGGCGTACGGCTTGAGGTCGATGCCGTAGCCGCGCGAGACGCCGATCAGCGCCATCGGGATCACACCGGACCAGACCGGGCTTCCGCCGACGTACTTGAGGTTGTGCGCGGGGTCGACGAGCACCCCGCCCTCGGCGAAACCGACCAGGTTCTTCTCGACGTCCGGCGCGTAGCTCGCGGCGATCGCCGACGCCCAGCCGGTCGCGATCGCGCCGCCGGAGTAGCCGATGAGGCCGAACTTGGTGGATTCGTTCATTCCGGTGCCGGACGCGTGCGTCGCGGCGCGGATGGAGTCCAAAGTGGTCTGACCGTATTCGGGACCAGCGGCGAAATCGGCGGACGGGCCTTCGGTGTCCGGGATGACGACGCTGTACCCGAGCGCGAGCGCCGGTGCGATGAGCAGCGATTCGGCGTTCGGCAGCACGCCGCCGAGCCGGACGTCGCCCGCGATCGCCCGGGACGGTGCGTCCTCGGGGTTGAGCGAGTCGTACGCGGACTGGTACGAAACGACCTTTCCGTTGCCGCCCAGGGGATTGCGGACGACCGAGGTGACGTTCGCGGTGGGATTGCCCTGTGCGTCGGCGGTCCGGTAGAGCAGCTGGGTGGCCTGTACCGGCGTCGGGAAGCCGAAGACGTGATAGTTCAACGTCCGCGTCTTCAGCACGGTGCCCGGCGCGTACGACGAAAGCGGCGTGCTGCCGTCGTAACTGTAGAAGGAATCAGCCGAGGCGGCGGCGGGCAGCGCGACGGCGGACGTGATCGCGAGAGCGGCGGCGGCGATCAACGCGCGGACGGGTTTCCGGATCATGACTCCCCTTTGAACCATGAAGTTCGAACCATGATGTGGATCACGACTGGCGGGTAACTTACCAGTGGGTAGGTATCCGCACAACTACGGAATGTGCAGGCAGTGCCGTTGCCAGGGGGTCAGGCGGGCTCTGCGTAGGTGGCGGCGAGCTCGGCGGCGCGGTGGTGCAGCGCGGCACGCAGCGATTGCGGCGCAAGGACTTCCGCGTTCCGGGCGAGCTGCCACAGCGCCCATTCGGCGTGCCGGGAATCCTGGAAAGCCGCCTCCAGCCGAATCCACCCGTCCGAGCTGGGTTCCTCGGCGAGAATGGCGAGTGCGGTGCGGGCCAGTTCTTCCCGCTGCTTCGGGCGAATCCGGACTAGCGCGACGATCTGGTCGCCGCCGGTCCGGAATCGCGTGCTGCGGTCTTGCCAGGCCCGGCCGAGGTCTACTCGATCGGGCCGCTGCGCTGGTTCGTCGAGCTCCTCGGCGGCCAGCACACGCGACAGCCGATACGTCCGGTCCTCGCCTTCGCGGGTAGCCAGCAAATATCCCTGCTCCCGCACGGTGACCAGGCCAATCGGGTGCACTGTGCGCCACTTCGGGGCCTGGTTCACCGCCTGATAGCGGATCCGCACCTGATGCCCGGCGAACACCGCGCGACGGATCTCGGCGATTACGGCGTCCGGCACCTCCTCGGCGACCGCGCGGCGCGAGAGGAGGTCGATCTCCGGGTCGATCAGCAACCGTTCGGCCACGCCCGCGGCCGTGGTCCGATGGCTTTCCGGCAGCGCGTCGACCACTTTGAGCATGGCCGAAGCGAGCGCCGAACCGAGGCCGAACGCCTGCGCGCCACGGCGCGATCCGGCGACCAGCAGCGCGAGCGCTTCGTCGTGGTTCAGCCCGGTGAGTTCGGTCTGAAATCCGGGCAGCAGCGCGAATCCGCCGTTGCGCCCGCGTTCGGCGTAGACCGGGATCCCCGCCGCGGACAGCGCGTCGATGTCCCGCAGCACAGTGCGGGTGGAGACTTCCAGCTCGCGGGCGAGAGTGGCCGCGGACAGCCGGCCGCGCTGGCGCAGCAGCAGGACCAGCGAGACCAACCGGTCGGCGCGCATACCGGAAATTCTACCCAATACGCGACACAGGATGTCGTGTATTGCTTGCCAAGCTCCTCTGCGTACTGCTGAGAGTGTGAATGGAGCAAGTGGTGGAGCGAACGACTGTCAACCCGTGGGCGTGGTCGACGGCGATGGGATACAACCAGGGCGAACTGGTGTCCGGGCCGGTCCGGACCCTGTATTGCTCCGGGCAGACCGCGGTGAACGCCGACGGCGAACCGCAGCACGCCGGGGACATGGCGAAGCAGGTGGCGCTGAGTCTCGACAATCTGGAGGAGGTGCTCGCCGAATCGGGCATGTCGCTGGCGAACCTGGTCCGGCTCAACGTCTACACCACCGACGTCGACGAGCTTTTCCAGCACTACGGCGTCCTCGCCTCCCGGCTGGCCGCGGCCGGGGTCGCCCCGTCGACGACGATGCTCGGCGTGACCCGGCTGGCCATCCCGACCCTGCTGGTCGAACTGGAGGGAACGGCCGTCGCTGAGCAGTAGCCCGTTGTCTCGGCCACCCGCATATATCGCGACGTGATATATATGGACGCGTGACCGAACGAGGCATGTCGGAGCAGGTCTTCCTGATCCTCACCGCGCTCGCCGACGAGCCGAAGCACGGCTACGGCATCGTCCAGGCCGTCGAGAAGCTGTCGGAAAACCGGGTCCGCCTGCGAGTCGGCACGCTGTACGGCGTGCTGGACCGGCTGGTGGCCGACGGATGGGCGGAGCGGGACAAGGAGGAGATCCACCAGGGCCGGCTGCGGCGCTATTACCGGCTGACCGACCTCGGCGGCCGTGTTCTGGCCGAGCAAGCCCGGCGGCTGGCCGCGAATGCCGCCGCGGCGAATTCGGTGCTGCGGGCGAGAGGCTGGGCGCTCGGGGGCGGGGCATGACCGCTCCCGGGCTTCAGCGCTGTTCGGTGGCGCGAGTCTTGCCGCGCTCTTGCCGGTGCGTCGAGCGGTCGGCCGGATCATGACCGCTCCAGAACTCCAGTACCGCCGGATGGTGCGGCTTCTGCCTCGTTGGTATCGCGCCGACCGCGAGGAAGAATTGGTCGGCGCCCTGCTCGACGCGCGAGAGGCCGGTGGCGGTCGGCTCGCGGAAGGGCGCGAACTGCTCTCGATGCTGGGTCTGGGCCTGCGCGCCCGGCTGGCTGCTGGCTCAGCCCCGGCTCGCGTGGTCGCGTTCGGCGACACTGTCCGGCTGGTCGCGCTGCTCGGGCTCCTCTGGGGCGTGCTGAAGGGCGTCCTCTCCCTCGGTCACGATCTCTACGACGCACTCGGCTTTTCTCGGACAAGCCCCCTCTACGCGGCACCCGGATCCCCGGTCGAAGCCGCCATGTCGCTCTACGCCGCGCAGTCTGCCCAGCAAATCTGGCACGACGTCGCAGTGGCCGTCGCGGCCGTCGTGCCTCTCGCGTTCCTCTTCGCCGGGCGCCGCCGGGCCGCGCGCGGAGTCGCCGGCGTGGTGCTGATCGCCGGATTCGCCGCCTTCCTGTATCAGTATTCGTTCAGTTTCAGCCCCGATCTGCTGGGCTATTTCATCCCGCAATGGCTGCCGCTGCTGCTGATGATCGCCGGATTCCATATCGGCGCACCGCTGCCGTCCGCGCGGAAATGGTGGCTTGCCTTGTCCGGGGTTACGGCTTCGGCGCTCTACCTCGGCATCTTCGGCGGATCAGACCTGCGCGGTCTTTCCTGGTTTGTGTGGGTGGCAGTGCTCGTCATCCCAGCCTATTTCGCTTTCCGGCGACGCTCTCCCGCGTGGTCGTTCTCGCTCGCGGCGTGCTGCGCGCTCGTGCTGGCCCAGTCGCTTGTCCTTAAGGCCACCATGGCCGCGGCCGACTTCGAGGCGCTGGAACTGGTGCAGGTGTCACTGGTGAGCGCGGGCATCGTGGCGCTGATCGCGGCGGGAATCGTCGACTCCCGCCGAACGCTCTCGTAGCAAGGATTTTTCCATGGACACAATGCCAAGGGTGCTTCCGCGCGCCGTAAAACAGCCAATTTTCGCACGTAATTACTGGCGAAGAAATAGCTGGATAACCGTCGGCGCCATCCTGCTGATCGCCATTCTCGGCTATTTCACCCGCTGGATCTGCGACGACGCCCTCATCTTCACCAGAATCGTCGAACAGATCCTCGCCGGAAACGGGCCGGTCTACAATCTCGGCGAACGGGCCGAGGCGTCCACGAGCACGCTGTGGCAATGGCTGCTCGCGTTCGCCGGGTTCGTGTTCGGCCAGTCGGACACCTCGACGCTGTCCTGGATGCTTGGTTTGCTCCTCACCGCCGCCGGATTCGGCTTCGCGGTGAGCGCGACGAGTCGCTTGCACGGCGGGCACGTCGCGGCGATGGTGCCGTGCGGGATCCTCGCGCTGCTGGGCGTGCGGCCGGTGTGGCAGTACGCGACGTCCGGGCTGGAGACCGGGCTGAACACGTTCTGGATGGCGCTCTGCTGGTGGCTGCTCGTGCGGCTGCGCGACAACGAATCAGCCAAACACGTTGTCACAGCGGCGTTCGTGATGGGGTTGGGTCCGCTGGTCCGTCCCGAACAAACACTGGTCGCGGCAGTGTTCCTACTAGCACTGTGGTTGGTGGCAAAGCCGACCTGGCGCGTCACCCTCGCCGCGGTGGCCGCAGCCGGAGCGCTGCCGGTCGGGTACGAGATCTTCCGCATGGGCTTCTACGGCATCCTCGTGCCGATGCCCGCGCTCACCAAGAACGCGAGCGAATCCTTCTGGGCACGCGGATTCGCCTACGTCGGCGATTTCGCGAACCCGTACCTGCTGTGGCTGCCGCTGGTGCTCTGCACCGTCCTGCTCGCCGGGGTGCTGCGGAGGCACCGCAGCGATCGGGTCGTCACCCTCACCCCGGTGGTCGCCGGTGTGCTGTCGCTGGCGTACCTGCTGAAGGTCGGCGGCGACTACATGCACGCACGCATGGTGCTGCCGATCTTCTTCCTGCTGATGCTGCCGGTGCTGGTGCTCCCGGCGGCGAAGAAAACGCGCGTGCTCGGCGTAGTCCTGCTGGTGTGGGCGGTTCTCTGCGCCAGCATCGGACAGTTCGTCCCGCAAGACAGCAAGCTCATCGACGACGAACGCGGCTACTACCACGCGTGGACCGGCCAGGCCTATCCCACCGAATCGGCGGATTTCACGCCGAGGATGCGATATCTCAAGGACGCCCTCAGCCCGCGCACGCTGATCTACGAAGACCCGCACGAGCGGATCCTCACGGCACGCCTGCGCGAGGACGTCCCGTCGAAGAGCATGGTCATCGGGGTCTACCTGGGGACGGTCGGGGTCATCTCGCCGGTGGACGTCGGTGTCGTCGACTTCTGGGGCCTCGCCAACCCGATCGGCGCGCGCTTCGAATTCCCGACGGTGAAACCGGGACACTCGAAACCGCTGAGCAACGCGTGGCTGCTGGCGGATTACGCGGACCCGGACGCCCCGGTCCTCAGCCCCGGCAACTTCGCCCTGCGCGCGGACGTCACCGCGGACCAGGTCGCCGCCGCCCGGCACGCGCTGAGCTGCGGAGATCTGGCGGAGATCCAGCGGTCCACGCGCGAGCCGATGTCGCCGGGCCGGTTCTGGGCCAACCTTACCGGGGCCGTGCACCGGACCGGGGTGACCGTGCCGCCGGACCCGTTCGTCGCCGAGCGGAAGTTCTGCGGAAACCCGTGATCCGTCCGGCGGAACCTCCGGTTGCCGAGTCCGGGGGAGCGGCGCAGGCTGGGAAGGCGGAGCTGCCCGGCCTGCACCGGATTCACCGCCCCGGCCTCTTCCGCGCTGAAAGCACGCAGACCTGCCTGCGACCGGCAAGCGCACGGGTCACCGCCGAGCCCCACCGCTGCTCGGCGGCGTCCCGTGTTCCCCCGCCTCGGGTCAGCTGGCGTTCGCGAACTGGCCCGGCTGGTACAGCCCGGCCGGCGTGCGCACGATGACGTTCATCCGGTTCGCCGCGTTGATCAAACCGATCAGCATGACCAGCGCGGCGAGTTGATCGTCGTCGTAGTGTTCGCGCGCCTGCGCCCACGTCGCGTCGGAAACGTCGCCGGCGTCCGCGATCCGGGTGCCCTCCTCCGTCAGCGCGAGCGCGGCCCGCTCGGCGGGGGTGAACACGGTCGCCTCGCGCCAGACGGCCACCAGGTGGAGCCGTTCCGCGGTCTCGCCCGCCGCGGTGGCGTCCTTGGTGTGCATGTCGGTGCAGAAGCCGCAGCCGTTGATCTGGCTGGCCCGCAGCGAAACCAGCTCCTGCGTGGACGTCGGCAGCGACGAGTTGCGCAGCAGCATGCTCAGCCCGGCGAACCGCTTGCCGAGCGACTTGCCGAGGTCGTTGGTCATCATGTCGAAGCGTGCGTTCATCGGATCCTCCAGTGTGGTGAAGCGGATGCCCATGAGATGCCGGCCGGCCGCCGGATGTGACAACTCCGGATGTGACCCGCGTCGCATCCGGAAACCAGTGCACGCCGCGCCCGGCCGGCCAGCCACGCGATGTCCGTTGTCCGTGAGGGGAACCCTGAGGGAATCAGATTCCCTCAGGGTTCCCCTCACGGACTTTCCACGATGCGGCCGCGGCGCACCGGGAAAACCGGTGGCTCGGGCGCGGGGCCGGGACGCAGAATGCGGACGTGGCCGAGCAGGGCGGTACCGCGCGGGCGACCGGGCTGAGCCTGGTCTCCTGGGTGCTGTTCGCGAGCTCCGGCCCGCTCGCCAAAGCGGTGCTGGACGCGGGCTGGAGCCCGGCGGCGGTCACCGCGGTGCGGATCGGGCTCGCCGCGGTTCTGCTGACGCCCGCTGTCGCGCTGCTGCGGCCGCGAGCGTTGCGGTTCCGGCGGGCCGAACTGTGGTTGCCGCTCGGCTACGGAATCCTCGGCGTCGCGGGCGTGCAACTGTTCTTTTTCGTTGCGGTGTCGAGGATTCCGGTCGCGGTGGCGATGGTGCTGGTGAACCTGTCGCCGGTGCTGGTCGCACTGTGGGTGCGCGTCGTCCGGCGAACGCGGCTGCCGGTGGCGGTGTGGCTGGGAATCGCGCTGGCGATCGCCGGGCTGGTGCTGATCGCCGGTCTCGGTCCCGGTGCGCGGCTGGACTTCCTCGGCGTCGCGGCGGGATTGGCGTCGGCGGTCTGCTCCGCCGGATACTTCCTGCTCGGCGAACGCGGTGCGCGGCAGCACGATCCGCTTGGGATGACCGCCGCGGGTCTGACGATCGGGGCGGTGGCGGTGCTCGCCGTCAGTCCACTGTGGACCATGAAGGCCGCCGCGGGGCCGGTGACGATGGGCGACGCGATGATGCCGGTCTGGCTGGCGTTGCCGGTGCTGGCCGTTTTCGGCACCGTGCTGCCGTATCTGGCGGGGCTGCGTGCGCTCGGCGGGCTGCCGGTGGCGCTGGCCGGAGTGCTGGCGCTGGCCGAGCCGGTGGCCGCCGCGCTGCTCGCGTGGCTGTTGCTGGGCCAGGAACTGGTGCTGGCGCAGGTGATCGGGGTGGCGGTGCTGCTGAGCGGCGGGGGTCTCGTGAGTGTTCATCCCGGTTCTGACCGGGATGAACACTCACGACCCCTTACATCTTCGCGGCGCCGGCCTTGATGGCCTCGCGAATCCGCGAATACGTGCCGCAGCGGCAGACGTTGCGGATCTCGTCCAGGTCGGCGTCGTTGATCTCGCGGCCCTTCGCCTTGGCCTCCTTGACCTTCGCGACCGCCGCCATGATCTGGCCGGGCTGGCAGTAGCCGCACTGCGCGACGTCGTTCTCCAGCCAGGCCTCCTGCATCGGGTGCAGGTCGGCCTTCACCGTGTCCGGAAGGCCCTCGATCGTGGTGATCTCGTCGGTCGCCTTGATGTCGGCCACGCGCACCGAACACGGGTTGAACGCCTTGCCGTTGAAGTGCGACGTGCAGGCCTTGCACACGTTGATGCCGCAGCCGTACTTCGGCCCGCGGACGCCGAGGACGTCGCGCAGGACCCACAGCAGCCGGACATTGTCGTCGACGTCGACGGACACCGGCTTCCCGTTGAGGATGAAGGTGTGCTTGCTCATCGTGCTCCTCAGTAGGTGTGGCTCAGGCCGTCGGTCGGCGATTCGGGAACGGGCGGGACAAACGACTTGACCTCGAAGCCGATCGGGTCGTCGTGGTTGATCGGGAACCGCTTCGGGACCTTCCCGGTCGCGCGGGCGTACGCGCACGCGACTGCCGCGACGGAACAAGCCACGCCCGCCTCCCCGCCGCCGCCGGGCTGCTCGCCGTTGGACGGCATCGCGATCGCGGTGAAGTCGTGCGGGATGTTCCACTGCCGGGTGTAGAAGTAGTTGTCCCAGCTGGCTTCCAGGAAGTGCCCGTCCTTCAGGTGGACGCTGCTGGTCAGCGCGAGCGCCAGCCCGTCGGCGAAGCAGCCCATCATCTGCGCTTCGAGGCCGCGCGGGTTGATCACCAGACCGGCGTCGATGGCGATGACCGCCTTCGTCACGCGCGGGCCGCCGACGCCGTCGCGGATCTTGCGGTTCACCGTCTCCGGGCGGCAGTCGATTTCCACCAGGCAGGCGCTGGCGCCCTTGTACTCCTTGTGGATCGCGATGCCCTGCGCGGTGCCCGCGGGCATTTTCCGGCCCCAGCCGCCGACCTCGGCGACCTTGCGCAGCACGCCCTTCACCTTGTCGTTCTTGAGGTATTCCAGCCGGAAGTCCAGCGGGTCCTTGCCCATCGACTTGGCGAGGATGTCCACCATCAGCTCGTTCGCGCAGCCGACGTCGGGCGAGTAGACGTTGCGCATCGACCCGGTGTTGAACCGCTGGTCGGTTTCGGTGAGCGTCTGGTCGACGACGCCGAAGTTGTACGGCATTTCCTGGCTCAGCACGAAAACCGCCTCGGCCACGCCGAGGTTGCCCAGTCCGGTCGGCAGTTTCGTGGCGACCGAGGTGAGCATTTCGCCGAGCCCGTGCCGGAACGACGTCTCGACCGAGGTGTGCCGCTGCTCGAAGGTGAGCACCTGTCCGGCGAGCACGGTGGCGCGCATCCGCGACGTGGACATCGGGTGCAGCCGCCCCTGGCGCGGCTCGTCGGCGCGGTGCCACATCAGCCGCACCGGTTTGCCGAACGCCTTCGACGCCTGTGCCGCTTCGATGGCGTGGTTGCCGAACAGCTTGTGCCCGAAGGAACCGCCGCCGGTGATGACGTGGACCTTCACCTTGCCTTGGGGCAGCCCGATCGCCTGGGCGACCTCGCCCTGGGAGACGATCGGCGACTTCAGCCCGGCCCAGATCTCGGCGCTGCCGTCGCGCACGTCGGCGACCGCGCAGTACGGCTCCAGCGCGGCGCTCGAACGGAACATGAACTCGAAATCCGCCTCGACCGTCTTGGCCAGCACCGGAATCTTCGGCACCGCCAGCGGAAGCTCGGCCCGGCGCAGGTTGGCGAGCACCGATTCGTCGTTCTCGCCCTCGACACTGCCGGGGCCCCAGTCGACCTGCAGCGCGCGCACGCCGTCGATGCACTGGCCGAACGTCTCCGCGCGGACCGCGACCCCGGTCGGGATGATCGCGACGTCGGTGACGCCGGGCAGCTTCAGCACGTCGGCCTTGTTGCGGACGGCCTTCGGCGTGCCGTTGAGCGTCGGCGGACGGCAGATCATCGTCGGCAGCGCGCCGGGGACGTCCAGGTCCATCGCGAACTGCTTCTTGCCGGTCACGATGTCGCGGGCGTCGAGGCGGGTCTGCGGCTTGCCGAGCACCTTGAAGTCGCTGGAGCCCTTGAGCTTGCTCGGGTCCAGCTGCACCTGCTTGGTGGTGCTGGACGCGGCCTTCGTCGCCAGTTCGCCGTACGTCGCGGTCTTGCCGTTCGGCGCGGTGACGACGCCGCCCTTGACGATGAACCGCTCCGCGGTCCCGCCGAGCAGGATGACCGCCGCTTCGAGCAGCTGCTGTTTGGCGATCGCGGCGGCGACGCGGATCGGCGTGTAGGTCGAGACCGTGGTGTTCGACCCGCCGGTGAGCTGGTTGAACAGCAGTTCCGGACGCGCCGGGGCGAGCGCGACGTGCACCTTCTCGACCGGCAGGTCCAGTTCCTCGGCGATGATCATCGCGGTCGAGGTGGTGATGCCCTGGCCGACCTCGGCGCGCGGGATCTCGAACGAGGCGCTGCCGTCCTTGTTGATGGTGACGGTGATCAGCTGCGACGTCGGGAGCCCGGCGTCGGTGAGCGCGTCGTTGAGGTCGTACAGCTCGGGCGGCTGCGGGGCGGAAGGAACGGAGGCCGCCGCCGGGGTGGCGAGCCCGACGTCCGCGGCGACGACGAGGGTCCCGGCCGCGACGACGTAACCGAGGAATCCACGCCGGGAAACGCCCCCGCGCTCCTTCCCGGTGTCCGGCTCGGAGTGACTGAGAGTCACGCTGGTTCCCCTTTCGAGGTAAGGACC
Source organism: Amycolatopsis sp. NPDC004079 (assembly GCF_040610415.1). Taxonomy (NCBI): domain Bacteria; kingdom Bacillati; phylum Actinomycetota; class Actinomycetes; order Pseudonocardiales; family Pseudonocardiaceae; genus Amycolatopsis; species Amycolatopsis sp. NPDC004079. The sequence goes on from NZ_JBEXMH010000014.1 coordinate 37,110, forward strand.
GCGTGCCGGAACGCAGCACGTGCACGCGGGTGGTGGTGGGGGACCACCTTGCCGGGTGAATCCGACCTTGAGTGTTCAAGTTCTGTACAGCGGCAGCGGAGAGCGATGGTTATCCTGCTGCGCGTCACCAACGAAGGTGGAGATCCGCGTGAGCTCGATGACGTCCGCGCGCAATGTCGCGCTGCGGGAACCGATCGCCCAGTCCTGGCGCCGTGCTTCGCTCGCCGGGGTGCGCCCCGAAACCGCGCTGCTCGGGCTGCGGTCCGCGGAGGTAGACCCGGCCAGCAAGCTGCTCGCGGCGGCCGCGCCGGTGCTGGAGGATCTCGACGAACGGCTCGCCGGCACCGCGATGTCCACTGTGCTCGTCGACCACGACGGCAGGCTCGTGCACCGGTGGAGCGCCGACCGCGCCGTCGAAGACTGTCTCGACCAGCTGGGCATCGGGGTCGGCACCTGCCTGCTGGAGGACGAGGTCGGGACCACCGGGCCGGGCACCGCGCTGGAAACCCGGTCGAGCATCGTGGTGCACGGGGAAGAGCACTACGCCGAGGCGCTGCGCGGGTTCAGCTGCTACGGGCACCCGATCTTCCACCCGGTCACGCGGCGGCTGGAGGGCGCGCTCGACATCACGCTGCTGGCCGCCGAGGCGAATCCGCTGCTCGCACCGCTGGTCGCGAAGGCCGTCGAGGAGATCGAACGGCAGCTGCTGGAGGGCAGCCGGGTGTCGGAGCGCTCGCTGCTGGCCGCGTTCCAGGCGACGTCGCGCCCGACCCGCCCCGTGGTCGCGATCGGCCCGGACCTGTTGCTGTGCAACCAAGCCGCGGCCGACCTGCTGGAAGGCGCGGACGTCGCGCTGCTGTGGAACCTCGTGGGCGACGCGAGCCGAACGTCCGAAATGGAGACCGAACTGCGCTCCGGCCAGCGCGCGCGAGTCCGGGCCGAACCGGTGGCAGGCGCACGCGGCGGAGTGCTGGTGGAGATCCGCCCGCTGAGTGCCGCCGAGGCCAGGCCGACGCGACGTCGCGCTGCTGTCGTGCCCGGACACGTCCACATCTCGGGCCCGCCCGGAACCGGCCGCACCACCGAGGCGCGGCTGCGGGTGCCCGAGGAACCGTGCACGACGCTGACCGGCTCGGAAGCAGTACTCGGCGGTTCGGCAGCCTGGGCCGAGCAGTTTTCCGCCGCGGTCGAGGCCGGTTCCGGCAGCATCTGCGTCGACGGCGCGGACCTGCTCCCCGCCGAACTGGTCGACCTGGTCGCCACCCACGCGGCCCGCGGTGTCGGCCCGCACCTCCTGCTGACGACCGGCCCGCGCGAGGGACTGGCCGGCCCGGAGCGGGCGCTGATCGCGTCGTGCGCGGAGCATGTCGAGCTGTTGCCGCTGGCGCACCGACCGGACTTTTCCGAGGTGGCGACGCGGATGCTGGCCGAACTCGGGGCCGCGCGGACGCACAACATCACGCCGGGCGCGCTGCGGATCCTCAGCTCGTACGACTGGCCGGGGAACCTGCCTGAACTGCGCGGCGTGCTGAGCCAGGCGATCCGCAAGAGGTCCGTCGGCGCGATCGGGCCGGGGGATCTGCCGCCTGCCCTGGTGGCGGATGCTTCGGGGCACGAGCTGGCGCCGATCGAGCGTGCTGAGCGGAACGCGATCGTGGCGGCGCTGCGGTCGGCTGGCGGGAACAAGGTGCGGGCGGCGAGCACGTTGGGGATTTCGCGGACGACGCTGTACGCGCGGATGCGGGCTTTGCGGGTGCCGGGGTAGTCGGCCTGGTTGTCGGCAGCGGCTTCGGGGCGCTGGTCGGCAGGTGTCGGGTCAGCGGTAGTCGGCCGGTGCTTGCCCGGTCCACCGGCGAAACGCGCGTCGGAATGCGCTGGCTTCGGAAAAACCCAGCCGTTGAGCCAGTTTCTCGATCGATTCGTCACTGCGGCTTAGGCTGGCGATCGCAACGTCCCGGCGAACGCCATCCCGGATCTCGCCGATCGACGTGCCCTCGCCCCGCAGCCGCCGACGCAGGTGCTGGGCGCTGATCCCGAGCCGGTCGGCAATGTCGTCCGGCGCGACAGTGCCCTGCTCGACGATGGCGCGGACCTGGTCCGCGAGAGCTGAACCGTAGTCGCGGGTGGCGAGCCAGGAGTCCGGCTGGTCCTCGAGAAACTCCGCCAGCTCAGCCTCGCTGCGGATTACCGGCGCGGGCAGGAGCTTGCCGTCGAAGGAGAGGACCAGCGCGTCGGCGTCGAACTGCGGATGGCGGCCGAAAACCAGCTCATAGTGCGGCGCGTGGTCCGGTTTCGGCCACGGCAGGCGGAGTTCTCGCAGGTCGATGCGTTGTCCGGTGAGCCAGCCGAGCAGCCGGTGCACGACGATGGCGACCAGTTCGGCCGCGACGTGCTCGGGGTCGTCGAGCTGGCGGACGTCGATCTCGACCTCCGCCAGCGGAGCCACCGCACGGACCGCGACGGCGGGCATGCCGGGCAGGACGTCGGCGGCTTCTTCCAGGCGGTGCAGGGCGGTCCGCAGGTCGGGCGCGGGGGCCACCGATCGGACTACCAGCCGGAATAGTCCGCGCGGGGCTCGCGGGCCGAGGGCGAAGAGTTCGTCGTCGGTCTGGAGCCACAGTTCGCGGGTGAGTCCGGAGACCTGCTGACGGGTGACGCCGGTGCGGTCCGGCGGGATGCCGAGACGGCGAAGCAGCGCGGGGACGTCGAGATTCCGGCGTTCGCCGATCCGCGCCAGTCGCTGGGCCAAGGCGTCCAGAACCGCCGGATCGTCCACGGTTCAAGGCTAGCTGGCGGTTAACGGGCGGCCTCGCGCGGTTTTCTACCCGATCGGGTGACGCGGCTCGGTCGGGATCCGCGCGCCGAGCAGCCGTTCAGTCTCCGTCCAGAGCCACGCGCCCAGCTCCGGATCGCGGCTCGTCGGCACCGGCTGTCGCACTTCGGCGTGGGCGGTCCGATGCGGACCGAGGTACTCGCCGCCGCGCAGTTCCGGCGACGCGACCGCGGCCACGACCGGCCGGGCCGCCTGGTCCTTCCCCCGCACGATCCCCCGGAACAGCGCACGGGCCACCCGCGCCCCGGGCCGCCCGGGCGTGAGTGCGTCGATCGCCCCGCCGGGATGGACGACGATCGACTGGGTCTCCGCGAGCCGCCGGTGCAGTTCGAAACCGAAGATCTCCACCGCGTGCTTGGACATCGCGTACGCGACCCGTGCCCGGTAATGCCTTTCGGACAGCCAATTCTCGCGATCGAACGGAATCTTGCGGGTGAGCATGCTCCCTAGGCTGACCACTCGCCGGACCGTCGGGAGCGCGCGCCGCAGCAGTTCCGCGTGCGCGAGGTGATTGATCCCGACGATCTCCTCCACTCCGAACGCGCCGATCCGCCGCGCCGGGCCGGGGCCGAACGCACCGGCGACGACACCGGCGTTCAGCACCAGCGCGTCCAGCCGCGGCAGCTCGCCGAGCCGGTCGCCGACCTGGGCGATCGACGTCCGGTCGGCGAGGTCCAGCCGGACGAACTCGTGCCGGTCCGGGTTCGGGAGGGCGGAAACCGTTGCGCGGCCCCGGGATTCCGATCGGCCGAGGACGAGCACGCGGGCTCCGAGCTCGGCGAGCTGGGCGGCGGTGAAGGAGCCGATTCCGGAGGTGGCACCGGTGATCGCGACGGTTCGGCCGTCGATGCGCTCGGGTTGCACTTCTTTCGACACGGTGGGGACGTTACGTTCGCCGCGGGGGCCCGCACCAGGACCGGGGTTAGCGGATTTCGGGACCGTTCCGCGCATTCAGCAGTTGGCGAGCGCGGCCAGCCGATCGGCGATGAGGTCGATGTCAGCGTCGGTGGTGCGGTAATTCGCGACGCACGCGCGGATCGCGGTTTGCCCGCGCAGACGTGCCGGACCCAGCAGCGCAGTGCCTTCGTCCACGAGCTGGGCGAGCAACGCCGGATATTCCTCGTCGCGGCGGCCGTCGACGCGCACGCACACGGCGGTCAGCGCTACCGGATTCAGCAGCGTCAATCCCGGTTCCGCGGCGATGCGTTCGGCGAGCCGCGCGGCGAGGCGGAGGCAGCGTTCGGCGGCGGCGCGGAAGGTGTCGACGCCGAAGGTCCGCAGCGCGGCCCATACCTTCAACGCCTTGAAACTGCGCGAAAGCTGCGGGCCGTAGTCCATGAAGTCGAGCATCAGGTCGTCCTCGGCGACGGTCAGATACGACGACGAGAACGCGAAGGCCGCTCGAAGTTTTGCGGCGTCTTTCACCACCAGCGCACCGGCTTCGAGCGGCGTGAACAGCATTTTGTGCGGATCCAACGCGATGGAATCCGCGCGGGACAGCGGGGCGAACGTCTCCCGCGCGGAGTCGGCGAGGACGAACAGCGCACCGTACGCACCGTCGACGTGCAGCCAAAGGTCTTCTCGCGCGCACAGATCGGCGATGGGCCCGATCGGATCGATCGAGCCGCTCGTAACCGTGCCGGCGGTGGCGACGACGCAGAACGGCTCGAGCCCGGCGGCGCGGTCGGCGGCGATGGCGTCGGCGAGGAGGTCGACGCGCAGGCGGAACTCGTCGTCAACCGGGAGGTGCCGGACGTGGTCCAGGCCGATGCCGAGCGTCGCGGCGGCCTTGTCGACGCAGCGGTGGGCCTCCTCGGAGGTGTACAGCACCAGCGGCGGCGCACCGGATTGCAGGCCGCGTTCGCGGAAATCCGGCCGGCGGTCCGCGAGGGCGGTGGTGATCGCGTCCCTGGTCGCGCCGGAACCGCCGTTGGTCAGGATGCCGCCGGAGTCGGGGCCGAGGTCGAAAAGACCGGCCAGCCATTCGACAACCGAGCGTTCCACCACGCTCGCTGCGGGGGAGAGCTGCCAGAAGTTGCAGTTTTGGTTGAGGACAGCGGCGATCGCGTCGGCGTAAGGGGCGATGCCGTTCGGCGGGCCCTGGACATACGCGAGGAACCGCGGGTGCGCGATGGCGGTCGAGTTGGGCACGATGCGGTCCCGGAGATCGGCGAAGAATCCTTCTACCCCAATGCCTTCTTCCGGGAACGGCTCGGCGAGGAGCTTCGTCAGGGTGTCCCGGTCGACGTCCGGGAGGATCGGCCGGGTCGGGAGGGATTCCTCATAACTGTCAACGAAACTGGCCAGCGCGGCGGCGGCTTGGGCGCGTTCCGCTGGGGAGAGGACGAGAGTGTTCACGGTGCTGCCTTCCGGTCGGATGCCGAAATCGACGGTAGTGCGGAAGGCGGGGCAGCCGATGCCGAAGATTGCGCAACTGGCGCTCCTGATTAGCATCGGATGCCATGGACAAGACTGATCACGCAATCGTCCGCCACCTCATGGCCGACGGCCGGCTACCGAACAACGAACTCGCCGACCGGGTCGGGCTGTCGCCGTCGCCGTGCCTGCGCCGGGTCCGCGCCCTCGAAGCAGCCGGCGTGATCACCGGTTACCACGCGTCGGTCGACCCGTCCGCGCTCGGTCGTGGCCTCGGGGTGCTGCTGCACGTGGAGATGGCGGATCAGCGGAGCGAGGTCATCGAGGCGTTCGAGGAGGCAGTGCTGCGACTGGACGAAGTGGTGTCGTGCCGCCGGATGTTCGGCACCCCGGACTATCTGATGCAGATCGCGGTTCCTGATATGGCGGCGTACGAACAGCTGTATATGACTGAGCTGACTCGGATGCCTGGTGTGGCACGGACGAGTTCGCAGTTCGCGATGAAGACGGTTAAAGCGACACCTGGTCATCACTGGTGACTCGCGTAGGATCTGACTTGTGACTACGGGGCGGGTAGATCTCACTGGCGTGCAGTCGACGATGCTCGTGACACTGTTTCTCCGCGCACTGGACGCGCGCGATCCGCAGCCCATTCTCGGCGACCGGCTCGCGGCCGAAGCGGTCGAGCGGATCGACTACAACTGGGCGAAGCTCGACAAGCCGTCCATCGTCCGCGGGCGCGCCGGGGTCGCGTTGCGGGCGCGGCAGTTCGACACCTGGGCGGCGGATTTCCTGCGCGAGCACCCGGAAGCGACGGTTCTGCAGATGGCGTGCGGGATGGACAGCCGCGCCTTTCGGCTCGATCCGCCTGGCGTGCGGTGGTTCGACGTCGACCTGCCGGATGTCATCGCGCTTCGCCGGAAGCTGTACTCGGACAGCGACAGCTACCGGATGATCGCCGCATCGGTGACCGACTCCGCGTGGCTGGAGGAGATTCCGGCCGATCGGCCGGCACTGATCCTCGCCGAGGGATTGCTGATGTATCTGCGGGAGGCGGAGGTATCCCAGTTGCTGCGCCGGCTGACCGGACATTTCCCGTCTGGCGCGCTGATCTTCGACGGGGTGTCCGTTTCGACCGCCCGAGCCACCCAGTTGCTGAAGAAAGTGCTGTCGCCGCGCTGGTATCCCTACCCGGCCTACTGGACAGCGATCCGGGACGAGTCCGATATCCCGCGCTGGAATCCGGATCTGCGGCCGCGCGGGTCCGAAGCGGTCCTGAAGGCCTACGACCAGGTCCCGGATCCCCGGGTGCGTCGCTGCTACCGGCTGGCGAGCCGATTCCGCTGGACCGGCGACTTCCTGCGGGTGTTTCGCGCCGAATTCTGAACGGCCTCCCGCGGTTTCCCTCGGCCGGGATTTTCTGACAAAGACATGTCTGGACCAGTCCGTTGACATGGTTGTCATCGCGGGCTGACCATGGTCTCGTCGCCGGAGCGCACGCCGGTTCCGGATTCGCCTCGCTCGCCTGAACGGGTTCCGTCCGCTTTGCCGTGCCGGAGGAAGCTGCCATGCCGCTTCGTCGATTTCTCGCTGTTTTCGTTCTCCTAGCCGCCGCTGCCGTACCGAGTCAATCCGCCGAAGCGGCACCGCTCGGTCAAGCGGTGCGGATCATGCCGCTCGGCGATTCGATCACCGCAGGTGCGGGCAGTGCCACTGTGTCGTCCTATCGCGCTCCACTGTGGACAATGCTTTCCTGGGAATCCCGTTACTCGCCGCGGTTTGTCGGCACGCAAACCAACGGGAGCTTGCCTGATCCAGCCAACGAGGGCCACAGCGGTTACACGATCGACCAGATCACCGCGGGCATCGACGGCTGGCTCGCGTTCGACCGGCCCGACGTCGTGCTGTTGCACCTCGGCATCAACGACCTCGACCGCGGTATCGACGTGGCCAACGCGCCAGCCCGGCTGCACAGTCTGCTCGACCGGATTTACGCCGATCGGCCGAACGTCGCCGTCCTTTTGCTGGGGTTGATCCCGACGTCGGCGGGGTTGGAAAGCCGGGTCGCGGCGTTCAATTCCGTCGTGCGCGGCTTCGAGGCCGACGAAACCCAGGCCGGGCACCGATTCCGCTACGTCGAGCCGCCTGCGCTCACCTCGGGGGAAATGGTCGACCACTTGCATCCGAACGATGCCGGGTACCGGCGAATGGCGGAAAGCTTCTCCGGCGCGCTTGGGCAGGCGTACACCGAAGGCTTGTTCAGCGGACATCCTCCGCTCGGCGCGGGAACTGAATCCGGCGGTACCGGAAAGGTTCGCTGGGCCGATTTCGACGGTGACGGCCGCGCGGACTACCTAACGGTCGCGCAGAACGGCGCGGTCAGCGTTTATCTGAACCGCGGCGGCGACGGGCACGGCGGCTGGCAGTCGCTCGGGCAAATCGCCACCGGGCTCACCACGGATCCGGCGCGGGTCCGGTTCGCCGATTTCGACGGTGACGGCCGCGCCGACTATCTCCTGCTCGAACCGAACGGCGCGGTGGTCGTCTACCTCAACCGCGGCGGGGACGGGCACGGCGGCTGGCAGCCGCTGGGCCAGGTCGCGACCGGCACCACCGCCGACCCGGGCCGCGTCTGGTTCGCGGACTTCGACGGCGACGGTCGCGCCGACTACCTGACCATCGGGCAGAACGGCGCGGTCACCGCCTATCTCAACCGCGGCGGCGACGGTCGCGGCGGCTGGCTCGGCCGAGGCCAGGTCGCCGGTGGCACGACCACCGACGTGCGCAGCGTGCGCTTCGCCGACCTCGACGGCGACGGCCGGGCTGACTACGTGACGATCGCGCCGGGCGGTGCGGTCAACGCGTTCTTCAATCGCGGCGGCGACGAGCAAGGCGGCTGGTATTCGCGAGGCCAGGTGGCCACCGGCGTCACCACGGATTCCAGCGCCGTCGCCTTCGCTGATTTCACCGGCGGCGGCAATGCCGATTATATTCTCGCCGATAAATCCACCAACGGTGCTTCCGTCTATTCCTGGGAAGGCGGCGACGGACACGGAAGTTGGATCGACCGCGGCCGGGTCGCCAGCGGTGTGCCGATCAGCTGATCAAACCCCGATTGAAAAGGACGCGCGATGAAAGTTCGAGCGAGAGTGAGCTGCGCGCTGGCGACGGCCGTGACCGTCGCCGGATTGTGCGCCGGGCCAGCGCAAGCGGCTGAACACCGAGCAGCGGCCGATCCGGCCAGCCTGGTCAACCCGTTCATCGGAACCACCAATCAAGCCAACGATTTCCCCGGTGCCGACGCCCCGTTCGGAATGGTCCAATGGAGTCCGGACACCAACTCCCGGCCACCCGGCGGCGGCTACGAGTACAACGATTCGACAATCACCGGCTTCAGCCTGACCCACATCGCTGGCCCCGGTTGTGGCGCGGCGGGCGACCTGCCGATCCTGCCGACCGTCGGTGGCGTGAACTCGTCCGCGAACGTGAACTTCCAGCACGGCAACGAATCCGCGTCCGCGGGGTATTACCGAGTCAAGCTTGACAACGGTGTCAATACCGAACTGACCGCCACCACGCGCAGCGGAATGGGCCGGTTCACCTTCCCGGCCGGAAACCAGTCGAACCTCGTGTTCAAAGTGGACGGAAGTCAGAACCGGCCCAGCAACGCGCAGTTCTCCGCCGTGTCGAACACGGAGGTGCGCGGTCAGGTCACCAGCGGCGCGTTCTGCGGCGCGGCCAACAGCTACACCGTCTACTTCGACCTGCTCTTCGACCGTCCCTTCGCGAGCAGCGGCAGCCGTTCAGTCACCTTCGACACCTCCGGAAACCAAGTGGTGCAGGCGAAAGTCGGCGTGAGCTACGTGTCGACCGCCAACGCGGCAGCGAACCGGGCGGCCGAGAATCCCGGCTGGGACTTCGACGGCACTCGCGCCGCCGCCGCGCGGGCGTGGAACGACCAGCTCGGCAAGATCAAGATCACCGGCGGGACGTCGGACCAGCAGACGATGTTCTACACCGCGCTGTATCACGCGCTGCTGCATCCCAACGTGATCAGCGACGTCAACCGCCAGTACCCGGGTTTCGACGGCAAACCGCACACAGTCGACGCGGGCCACGACGCGGTGTATGCCAACTACTCAGGCTGGGATATCTATCGTTCCCAGGCCCAGCTGGAAGCACTGCTGGCGCCGAAGGTCGCGTCCGATACCGCACAGTCCATGGTGGACGATTACCGGCAAACGGGGATCTTCCCCAAGTGGTCGGAAAACAACGGCGAGTCCTACGTGATGGTCGGCGACCCGGCCGCGGCCATCATCGCCGACTACTACGCCTTCGGCGCCCGCGACTTCGACACCGCCGACGCGCTCAAGGGACTAACAGCGCAAGCGTCCAATCCGAACAACGACCGCCCCGGCCTGAACTACCTCGACAGCCTCGGCTACCTCCCGCACGACGGAAACTTCGGCTGCTGCAACGCTTACGGTCCCGCAGCGACCACTTTGGAATACAACACCGCCGACTTCGCGCTGTCCGCCTTCGCCGACGCGCTCGGCGACACCGCCAACCAGCGCACGTACCGCAACCGCGCGCAGAGCTGGCGCAACCTGCTCAATCCGCAGTCCGGTTTCGTCCAGGCCCGCAACGCCGACGGGAACTGGCCGCTCGACTTCGACCCGACGAACGGCAAGAGCATGGTCGAGGGCACGTCGTTCATCTACACCGGCATGGTGCCGTTCGACCTGGCCGGACTGACCCGCGCCAAGGGCGGCCCGACCGTCATGAACCACTACCTGGACAACCTCCTGCGCACGTACGACGGCAACGACGGTCTCGCCTGGATGGGCAACGAGCCCAGCATCGAACTGCCCTGGGAGTACGACTACACCGGCGCGCCGTACCGGACGCAGGAGACGGTCCGATCGATCCAGGGCAAGATCTGGCGCACCACCCCGGACGGTCTTGGCGGCGGCAACGACGACCTCGGCACGATGAGCGCCTGGTATGTCTGGTCCGCGCTCGGCATGTTCCCCGAGACCCCGGGCACCGCCGACCTCGCTCTGGGCTCGCCGGTCTTCAGCCAGGCCGTCGTCACGCTGCCGTCCGGCAAGACCCTCACCGTCAACGGCAACGGCGCGGCGGACAACGCGCCGTACGTCCAGGACGCCTCGTGGAATGGCGCGGGCTGGAACAAGGCGTACGCACCGGATATCAGCAACGGCGGCACGCTCAGCTTCACCCTCGGCACCACAGCCAACAAGGCCTGGGCTGCGGATCCGTCCGCCGCACCGCCGTCCTACCCGGGAGACAGCCCGGCACCGGCGAGCCCGCGAGTCGGCCCGATCGTCGCCGGAGTGTCGTCCAGCCTGTGCATCGACAACGCGTTCTCGAAGGTCACCGACGGCAACCCGATCCAGATTTACGGCTGCGATTCGACCTACGCGCAGGACTGGGTCGTCGGCACCGACCACACGCTGCGCGTCCACGGCAAGTGTCTCGACGCCGACAATTCCGGCACCACGAACGGCACCCGCATCCAGCTATACACCTGCAACAACACCGGTGCCCAGCAGTGGGTCGAGGACAACGGGTCGCTGCGGAACCCGCACTCCGGGCTCTGCCTGGACGATCCGAACAGCAGCACCAAGGAGCTCACCCAGCTGCAGCTCTACACCTGCAACAACAGCCCCGCGCAGAAGTGGGCCCTGCCCCGCTGAACCCGTTGAGTGCCCGGGCTGCCGTCCTTCGACGGCGGTCCGGGCACTGCTTTGGCGACCGGCACAAGTCCCGGACCGAATCTCTGGGCTCTCGTCCAAGGCTGCCGCGATCCGGCCGGATCGATACTGGCGCCCATCGACCCGCCGTGGTCGGGACACCGAGGTCCCGGAGGTTTTCAGCACATGACGCCGCCCCTGCCCCAGGCCGCGGACGAGGCGCTTCGCCAGGCCTGCCGCACCGCGTTGCACGAACGGTCCTTCGCCGCCGGGCTCTCGATGGCGGTCACCGGCCGCGACGGGATCCTCTTCTCCGGCGCGTTCGGACACGCCGATCTGGCCGCCGCCCAGCCGGCGACCGAGGACACGCTGTTCCAGATCGGCTCGATCTCCAAAGGCATGACCGCCGCGCTGCTGCTTCGAGCGCGCGACGCTGGGCTGGTCGACCTGGACCGTCCGGTGACCGAGTACCTGCCGTGGTTCTCCGTCCGGTCCGCGCACGCGCCGATCACCGTGCGCCATCTGATGTCGCACACCGCCGGGATCATCGCGGGGACGGACGTCTCCGGCGACTCCGCCTTCGAGGTCTGGGCGCTGCGCGACTCCGAGGCCACGACGCCGCCGGGGACCTGGTTCCACTACTCGAACTCCGGGTACAAGGCGCTCGGGCTGGTGCTGGAAGCGGTCTGCCAACGGCCGTACCAGGAACTTCTCGGCGACTTCCTGGCCGAACTGGGGATGTCGGCTGCCATTCCAGCGATCACCCATGAGATCCGGGCCCGCAGCGCCGTGGGATACGAGCCGCGCTACGACGACCGCGTCCCGGCCCGCGAGGACGGCCTGGTCCCGGCGACCTGGATCGAGACCGCCACCGCGGACGGCAGCGTCGTCTCGACCGCACGGGACATGACCGCCTGGCTGCGGCTGTTGATGAGCGGCGGATCGATGGTGGACGACCTCTGTACTCCCGCGATCCGGATGGACGAGGAAGACTGTTCGTACGGCCTCGGCATGATGGTCGGCGAGTTCGACGGCCGCCCGCACGTCTGGCACACCGGCGGCATGATCGGCTACTACGCCGCGATCGCGTGCGATGTGGACGCTGGGATCGGGGCTGTCGTGCTGGCTAACGGCACCGGCCCGTGGCAGGAGACCGTCGTCCACCTGATCGCTGCGACGCGAGCCGCGCTTGCGGGCGCTTCGGTGCCGGAATTTGTTCTGCCGGAACGGAAACGTCTGGCGCTGCCGACTCCGGACGACCCGCCCGCACACTGGGCTGAGGTCGTCGGGCATTACCGCTGCCACAACCCCTGGCTGTCCAATTTGCACGTCTACGCCCACGACAACCGGCTGTGGGTGTCGATCACCGGCGGCCCGCCGGACGAACTGGTCCCGCTCCCGGACGGCTCTTTCCGCGTCGGCGAGGACGAACGGCTGCCCGAGCGGCTGAAGTTCGATGTCGTCCTCAATGGAGACGCGGTTCGCGCCGACTACTCAGGATGCCCGCTCTACCGCACCTTCACGCCCTAGGCGGCCCTTGATGAGAAACCGTTTCCGCCGCGCGGCAGCGGCGTTGCTGGCCGTGGTACTGGCCGCGGGTGGCGTAGCCGCGTGCGGCCAGGCCGAGAGCGAGACCGCCGACGGCGGCGTCTTCCGCTTCGGCGCCAACCAGCCGATCGACTCGCTGAACCCGTTCGTTTCCGTGGTCAGCATGGCTTTTTCGGTGTTCGAGCAAATCTACCCGACGTTGGTGCAGCTCGACCCGAACGACCACTACGTCCCCGAATTCGCCACCGGCTGGAGCACCTCCGAGGATGGCCAAACCTGGACTTTCCATACTCACCCCGGGGCCACCTGGTCCGACGGCGAGCCGTTGACCGCCGCTGATGTCGCGTGGACGCTCAGCACGATCGCGAAATTCCAGGACGGCCCGACAGCGGGTCTCGCCAACTACGTGGTCAACCTCGACAGCGCGACCGCACCGGACGCGAACACCGTGGTGCTGCACTACGCCAGCCCGGTCTCGAATGTCCTCAGCAGACTGATGAGCGTTCCGATCCTGCCCCGGCACATCTGGCAGAAGTACGCCGAGGGCAAGGGCGACGCGCTGACCACGTTCCCGAACACCGCGCCCATCGTGTCCGGCGGCCCGTTCGTCCTGGTCAAACACCAGCCGAAACAGGTCGCGCTGTTCAAGCGGAATCCCGCTTACTACGGTCCGAAACCGCAGATCGCCGGGTTCGGCATCCAGTTCTTCAGCACCGACGACGCGATGATCACCGCGTTGAAGAGCCATCAGCTCGATGCGGTGCAGAGCGTGCCGGCCACTTCAGTGGGCAATCTCGAATCGTCCGGGTTCGAGGTGCTTTCCTCGCCGGGCATGCGCTTCGACAGCATCACGGTCAACGCGAACCCGAAACAGCAAGCAGCACATCGGGAATTGACGAACCCGCTGGTGCGCGAAGCGCTCGACCACGCGGTCAACCGGGCCGAGATCGTGAAAACCTCGCTGCTCGGCCACGGCAAACCGGGCGGTGCGGTGATCGCGCCCGGAACAGCTGACTGGACAGACAACTCGATCAAGCCGCCGTCGTTCGACCTGGACCTGGCCAACCGGCTGCTCGACCAGGCCGGTTACCGGCGCGGACCGGACGGCGTCCGGATCGCGGGCGATCATCCGATGGACTACCCGATCATCCTGCCCGAGGACACCTACAGCGGCGCCGGGCTGCGCTCGTTCCAGATCATCCGCGGCGATTTCGAGCGGATCGGCATCCGGCTCGAACCGCGGCTGCTCGACAACGCCGCGGCCAACGAAGCGGCCATGGCGAACAAATCGCAGGACTTCGCGATGACCATGTGGGGGTGGAGCGGCGGCACCAGCGACCCGGACGACACGCTCAACTACCTCACCTGTGCCAGCCAGGGAATCCTCAACGACACCGGCTACTGCAGCAAGGAATGGGACGACCTGTACGGCGAGCAGGGCGAGGCGATGAACCCCGCGGACCGGCACGACGTCGTGAACCGGATGCAGCAGCTGGCGGCACGCGAGCGTCCGCTGCTCGTGCTCGACTACCCCGACGCGATCGAGGCGCACTCGCCGTCCTGGACCGGCCTGACGCCGGTGGGCGGGGCCTCGTTCTCGTCGGAGTCGAAGCTCCCGCTGCTGTCCGTGCGAAAGGCGGGCTGACCCGATGCGCAGTCTCGACTATCTGCTCCGGCGCGGCGTTTTCACTGTGGTGACGGTCTTTCTCACCGTCACCGCGAACTTCTTCCTCTTCCGGGTCCTGCCCGGCGACGCGGTGACCAACCTGTCCCGCGTGCCGCACGCGACCCCGGAACTGCAGCACGCGCTGATGGTCCGCTTCGGACTCGACAAGTCCAAATGGGACCAATACCTGATCTACCTCAAGAACCTGCTGCACGGCGACCTCGGCGTTTCGTTCACCTATCAGCAGCCGGTGACCCATCTGCTGGTCGAGGACCTCAAGAACACCGTGCTGCTGGCCGGCGTCGGAACGCTCGGCGCGATCGTGCTCGGCATCCTCTCCGGGGTGATCGCGGCGTGGCGGCGCGACTCCGCGCTGGACCACCTCAACACCGGGCTCGCGACGCTCGTGTACTCGTTCCCGTCGCAATGGCTCGGGTTGGTATTGCTGATCCTGTTCGCCGGGATACTTCCGGCCGGCGGGATGTCGGACCTGTTCCTGTTCGACAACCCGCCGTTCTGGCAGAACATCGGCGACGTGGCGAGTCATATGGTGCTTCCGACGGTCACGCTGATCCTCACCGCGTACGGCGGTTACACGCTGGTGGTGCGGTCCTCGATGCTGGAAACCCTCGGCGAGGACTACGTGCTCACCGCGCGCGCCAAAGGTCTTTCGGACCGGCGGGTGGTCTGGCAGCACGCGGTGCGGAACGCGATGCTGCCGATGGTCACCATGGTCGCGCTCGATCTCGGCTACGTCGTCGGCGGCGCGGTGCTGATCGAGGTGATCTTCAGCTGGCCGGGCATCGGGATGGCCACCTACACCGCGCTCAGCCAGCGCGATTACCCGATGGTGCAAGGCGGGTTCCTGCTCCTGACGGTGTCGGTGATCCTGCTGAACTTCCTCGCCGACCTGGTCTACTTCCGCCTTGATCGGAGAGTCAGCGCATGACCACTGCCGCCCCGGCCGAATTGCGCCGCACCGGTATCTTTCGAAAAGTACTGCGGGAGCACAAAACCGCGGTCGCTGGTCTCGTTATTCTCGGTCTTTTCGCAGTCCTGGCTGTTGTTTCGCCTTACCTCGCGCCATACAGCATCACCGAACGGTCCTGTGCGGTTTTCGAACCGCCGTCCGCGCACCATTGGCTGGGTTGCGACGACGGCGGCGTGGACATGCTGTCGCTGCTGATGCGCGGCGGGCAGACGTCGCTCGTCGTCGGATTCGCCGCGACGCTCGTCGCGATGCTGCTCGGCGGCACGGTCGGAATCCTGTCCGGGTATTTCGGCGGCTGGGTCGACGCGGTGCTGATGCGGATCACCGACGTGCTGCTGGTGCTGCCGGATCTGGTGCTGGCCATGGTGATCGCCGCGGTGTGGGGGCCGAGCCTGTTCCACGTGATCCTGGTGATCGGCCTGCTGGAATGGACGACGACCGCGCGGATCGTGCGCGCGGAGGTGATGTCGCTGCGCGAACGGGCTTACGTCAAACGGGCACGCGGGCTCGGCGCGAGCAATACGCGGGTGATCGTGCGGCATATCCTGCCGCAAGCGGGACCGCTGCTGATCGCCAACACCGTGCTGACCGTTTCGGTCGCGATTTACTTGGAGACAGCGTTGGCATTTCTCGGTTTGGAAGACCCGAGCGTCACGACGTGGGGAACGATCCTGGAACACGCTTTCGCCCGCACCGCGATCAGTTCCGGGGCCTGGTGGGCCATCGTTCCGGACGGATTTGTGATCGCCGCGGTGAGCATCGGCTGCTTCCTGCTGGGCCGGGCGATCGAGGACGCGTTGAACCCGCGCCTCAAGGTTTCCCATCTGTCCGGCCGCCGGTGGCGAGTGCGGGTCCTGGCCGGAAGAGGAGCGGACGCTCGATGAATGTGTTGGAGTGCAACGATTTGCACGTGTGGTTCGACCTGCCGGGCGGCGGTCAGGTGCATCCGGTGAACGGGGTGAGCTTCTCGCTGGCCCCGAGCGAACGGTACGGGCTGGTCGGCGAATCCGGCTGCGGGAAATCGACGACGATCCTGGCGTTGCTGGGCTTGCTGCCGCCGACCGCGACCGTGGCGGGCAGCGTTTCCATTGCCGGTACTGAAATCCTGGCTGGCGGCGAGGAATCGATGCGCGGGCATCGGTGGCGGGACATCGCGATGGTGTTCCAGGGCGCGATGAACGCGCTCAACCCGGTGAAGACGGTCGGCTGGCAGATCGCGGAACCTATGCGCGCCCACGGCATCGCCCGCCGGGCGAAAGCGCGTGAGCGAGCGCGGGAACTGCTGGAGCTGGTCGGTATTCCCGCTGCGGCGGCGGATCGGTACCCGCACGAGTTCTCCGGCGGCATGCGGCAACGGCTGTCGATCGCGATGGCGCTGGCCTGCGAGCCGAAGGTGCTGCTCGCCGACGAACCGACCACCGCGCTCGACGTGATGGTGCAGGCGCAGATCCTGGAACTGCTGACCCGGCTGACCGACGAACTCGGCATGGCGCTGGTCCTGGTCACCCACGACCTGCCGTTGGTGTCTCAATTCTGTCACCGGGCCGCGGTGATGTACGCCGGGAAGATGGTCGAAGAGGGCCCGGCGGATCAGCTGAGCTGGGAGTCGCAGCACCCCTACACCCGACTGTTGTTTTCCGCGACGCCGGATCTCTACGGCGACGAACCGGTCGTCTCGATTCCGGGCGCTCCGCCGCGCCTTGACACCGAGATCGTCGGCTGCCCGTTCCGCCCGCGCTGCGATGTCCCGATGGACCGCTGCGCTGCCGAGTCGCCGCTGCTGACCACGGCCGGTCCAGGTCATCGGGCAGCGTGTTTCCGTACCGAGAGCGTGGTGACGGCATGACCGAGGCGCTGCTGGAGGTCGACGACCTCTCGATCCACTACCCGATGCGCCGCGGCGTCGCAGGCGCGCTGGCCCGGCGTCCGCGCAGCGTCGTGCACGCCGTGGACGGCATCAGCTTCCGGCTCGGACGCGGTGAGATGGTCGCCGTCGTCGGCGAGTCCGGCTGCGGGAAATCCACGACGGCGGCGGCGATCTGCGGCCTGATTCCCCCGACCGGCGGTACTGTCCGCTTGGAAGGCAACGCGATCACCGGGCTGTCGGAACGCCGCTTGCGACCGATCCGGCGACGGGTCCAGATGATCTACCAGGACCCGTACGAATCGCTCGACCCGCTCTGCCGGGTGCGGGACATCCTCGCCGAGCCAATGCTGATCCACAGCGTCGGCGGGTCCAAAGAGGAACGGGCCGCGCTTGCCTCGGACGCACTGGAACGCAGCGGCCTCTCGCCAGCGGAGGCGTTCCTGGACCGTTACCCGCACGAACTGTCCGGCGGCCAGCGGCAACGCGTCGCCATCGCCGCCGCACTCGTGCTCGACCCGGACGTCCTGCTCGCCGACGAACCAGTGTCCATGTTGGACGTTTCGGTGCGCGCCGGTGTGCTGTCCCTTTTGGACACGTTGCGGAAGGACCAGGACACCGCGATCCTGATGATCACCCACGACCTGTCTACGGCCGCGCATTTCGCCGACCGGATCGTGGTGATGTACCTGGGCAGGATCGTCGAACAGGGACCGGCGCGGGAAGTCGTGCACAATCCGCGGCACCCTTACACGAAGGCGTTGCTGTCGGCGGTCCCGCGACGGGACCGGGACCAGCAGGCGAAACCGCAGCTGCTGACCGGCGAGACCCCGAACCCCGTCGACATCCCGCCCGGTTGCCGGTTCCGCTCGCGTTGCCCGGTCGGCACCGAGGACTGCGAACGCACCGACCCGCCGCTGGTCGCGATCGGCGGCCATGAAACCGCATGTCTGTACGTCTGATTCTCCCTCGCGCGCCCAAGGAAAGGAACACGATGTCCGCCGATCTCGTCCTCCGAGGTGGCTCAGTACTCGACGGCACCGGAACCGCCGCCCGCCGCGCGGACGTGGCGATCACCGGGGACCGGATCGAAGCGATCGGCGACGTCCGGGACCCCGACGCCCCGGTCCTGGACGCCGAAGGGTGCGTGGTGGCGCCGGGATTCATCAACGTGCTCAGCCACGCGTACGAAACCCTCCAGCTGGATCCGCGCGGACTGTCCGACATCTGTCAGGGCATCACCACCGAGATCTTCGGCGAAGGCCGCTCGATGGGCCCGGTCACCGGCCGGATGACCGACCTCGTCGCCGCCGAGCCGCCGCTGTTCGGCATGCGCACCAGTTGGCCCCGGCTCGACGACTTCCTGACCGACCTGAGCGGGGCCGGGCTGAACATCGGCAGCTTCGTCGGCGCGGAGAACCTCCGAATGCCCTTCGCGGGCAACGAAGACCGCCCGCTCACCGACGACGAACTGGCCGCCGCCTGTGCGTTGCTGGACGAGGAACTGGCGGCGGGCGCACTCGGGGTGGGTTCGGCGTTGATCTACGCGCCGGGTAGCTACGCGTCCACCGAGGAGCTGATCGCGTACGCACGAGTGCTGGCGAAGCACGACGCGCTGTACATCTCGCACATCCGAGGGGAGTCGGATCGGCTGGTCGATTCAGTTGACGAGCTGATCCGGATCGCTCGGGAATCGTCCGCGCGGGCAGAGATATATCACCTGAAGGCATCCGGACAGCAGAACTGGCCGCTGCTGTCCACCGTGCTTGAACGGGTACAGCAGGCGCGCGCGGACGGTCTCGGTATCACCGCGGACATCTACCCGTACGACGCTGGTTCGACGTTCCTCTCCGCCTTCATCCCGCCGCGCTTCCACGAAGGCGGCGGGCTGGCCGCACGCCTAGCCGACCCGTCGAGCCGCGCGGAAATGAAAGCCGCCATCCTCGCGCCACGGCAGGACTGGGAGAACCTGTACCTCGGATCCGGCGGTGCGAAAGGGATCCTGTTGTTAAGCGGTGCGGTGCAGGGCCAAACCCTCGCCGAAGCGAGCCGTGGCGGAGACCCGCTCGACACCTTGCTGGACCTCGTCGCCGCGGAACCGAACCTGATGGTCGCCGAGTTCACCGCCTCGGAGGCGGACTTGCGGTGCGCGCTGAAACAGCCGTGGGTTTCAGTGTGCACAGACTCCGAGGCGATCGCGGCGGAGGCGCCGTTCACGGATACGTCCATCCATCCCCGGACGTACGGCGCCTTCGCCCGAGTGCTCGGCCCGTGGGTGCGGGAAGGCGTGCTGCCGCTGGAAGAAGCGGTGCGGCGGATGACCAGCCTGCCCGCCGCGAACCTGCGCCTGACCGACCGCGGCGTGCTGCGGCCCGGTGCATTCGCTGATGTGACGGTGTTCGACCCGGCGGCGGTGCGGGACAACGCGACCTACCTGGACCCGCACCGGTATGCGGACGGGATGCGGCATGTGCTGGTGAACGGCCAGCCCGCGCTGCGGGACGGGAAGCCGACCGGGGTACTGGCCGGGCGAGCGGTGCGGCGGGGGTAGTGAGTGGCATTGCCACTCACTACTACCACCCCAGCTGATCACCCAACCGCAACCGCAACCACAGCACCAGCCGCTCGTCCGGATCGGCCAGATCGAACCCGAAGATCTCCTCCGCCCGAGACAGCCGATACCGGATCGTGTTGGGATGCACCGACAACCGAGCCGACGCGGCCGCGATGTCGCCGTTCGTGTCGAGATAAGCCAGGATCGTCGGCGCGTACGTCGTCCCGTGCTCGACATCGTGCGCCCGCACTGCCGGGCCCAACCGCCGGGGCAACGCGGCGTCCCCGGCCAGGATCTGCGCCAGCACCGACAGCGTCGCCCCGGCCCAGACCTCCTCGATCGCCGCCACCTGGCACGGCTCCGGTGCGGTCCGTCGCTCCGCCAGCGTCCGGAGGACGAGATCCGCGTCGGTCCGCGACGAGGCGATCGACCGGAGCCCGGGGACCGTCGAGCCGAGCCCGGCTTGCACCGGCATCCGCAGCGCGCCGTGTGCTCGCCGGGCGATGTCGGCGACCAGATCGCGATGCGCATTCGGCAGCAGCGCGTAGACGGTCCCGTCGATCAGCGCGCAGCCGTGCTTTCCGTAGTGCGCCTCGCAGTGCAGGCTCACCAGATCGGCCAGCCGCGTCGCCGCGTGAGCAGCCAGTACGTCTTCAGGATCGGTGACGGTGAACGCGGCGACCGCGACCGGGGCGTCCGGGTCCAAGCCGAGTTGCGGGGCGACGGCGGTGACGCTGCTCGGGTCGGCCAGCAGGCGTTGCAGCAGGTCAGCGCGCCGACGGCGGACGACGTCGACCGCGGTGCGCGCGGCCAGCAGGTGCAGCGCGGCGATCTCGGCGGCGTTGAACAGCGCCTGCTCGGCCGTCTCGTCGAGGCTGTCGTCGGCGTCGACCACCCAGATCGAGCCGAGCATCTCGCTGCCCGCCCGCACCGCGACGCCGAGCCGCGGCAGCCCGCCGGGGAGCGAGGGAAAGCGGCAGGTCTGCCGCACCCGAGCGAGTTCGCGGTACTGGTCGTCGTAGAAAACCGGCACCTCCGGCACCTGCAGCCCGAGGATGCCCTGGCGGCGGCCGTCGTCGATGGGCTGGCCCGGCAGCGTCGAGTACGCCAGGATCCGCCGGTGGGGATCTTCGATGGTGGTCGCGCCGCCGACCATCCCGGCGATGGCGTTGGCCAGCGCGAACAGATCGCCGGCAGCCGGCGCGCCGGGCGTGCGCACAGCGGGGGCGAGCGCCGAGGAGATCATCGCCTCGAGGTGGTGCCAGGGCACGGCTTCGTCGGCGGCGAGCAGCACGACCCCGGCGTCGCGCGCGGCGTCGGACAGCTCGGTGAGGGGTTCGCCGAAGCTTTTCACCACCAGCGCCGCGTATCCCACGGCCGAGTTGAGGAGATCTTTCGCTTCGGCCGGATCGGCCCCGACCGCGAGCAGGATCGTGTCCTGCCCCGGCGGCGCGCCGCTGCGCCGCTCGTGGATGAGCACCCCGGACACCGGCACCGGCCGGTCCGGCAGCGGGCTGACCGGCCGCAGCAGCGAAGCGCCGAGCGCGTCGAGGACCTGTCCGAGATCGGGGACCTCCGGATCGAGCATCTTCACCTCTTTAGCCAGACGCACAAAACATCCGCGGAATCTCTGGACCGGCATTGCACGCACCCGGACGATCCGGCCGCGAGGCTGTCAGCATGCACGTTCCACCAGGCGCACCCGCGACCGTACTCCCTCCGGCCCCGGACGCGGCCGTCTCGACCGCCCTGCGCGCCGCGAACCGGGCCGGCGTCCGGATCCGGCTGGCCGAAGACGTCCGGACGCTCGAAGCGGTGTCGCGATTTCTCGCCCAGGTGTGGCAGACGCCGGAATCCCACGCTCCGTTCGGCGCGGACGCCCTGCGCGCCGTCGTCCACGCGGGCGGCGCGGTGCATTACACGGCTGATGACGCCGGTATCCAGGCGGCGTCGGCGCTCATTTTCTGCCCGCCGGTGACGCGCGCGGTTTATTCGCTGATCGCCGCAGCGCGCGCGAGCGACCGCGGAGTGGGCTTCGCGCTCAAGCAGGCTCAGCGGGTGTGGGCGCTCGACCAGGGTGCGGAGACGATGGTCTGGACCTTTGATCCGCTGGTGAGCCGCAACGCGCATTTCAACCTGGCGAAGCTCGGCGCGCGCGGAACCGAGTACACAGTGGACTTCTACGGCCAGATCGAGGACGGCGTGAACGGAGCGGACGAAACCGACCGGTTCACCGCGGTGTGGCCACTGCGGGAACCGAATCCGGTCCGGCTTTCCGGCCCGGACCTGACGACCGCGGAGATCGACCCGCGCCGCGCCCCCGACGGCGAACCGTTCCTGGTCCGTGACGGCTCCGGGTATTGGTGCCGGGTCCCGGCCGACATCGTGGGCCTGCGCCGCCTGAACGCGCGGCTGGCCGCCGAGTGGCGCTACGCGATCCGGGACGCTTTCGTCCCGCTTTTCGCCGAGGGCTGCACGGCGACCGGGTTCAGCCGATCCGGCTGGTATCACCTGACCGAAGGGACGCGGACGTGAAAATCGAACGGATCGACCTGATCGAGGTCAGCCTCTCGCTCGTCCGTCCATTTCGGACCTCGTGCTCGGTGGACACCGAACGCAACACCCTTCTGTTGCATGTGGTGACCGACGTCAGCGAGGGCTGGGCCGAGTTCGGCGGTGACCCGGAACCGGTGTACAGCCCGGAATTCGCCGTCGGAGCCGAACGGATCCTGCGAGATCATCTCGTCCCGCGCGCGACCGCCCTGCCGCACTTGACCGCCGCCCGGGTCGCGGGCGCGATGGCTCCGGTCAAGGGCAATCCGCTGGCGAAAGCCCTGCTCGAAACCGCGATCCTCGACGCCGAATGCCGCGCCTACGCGATGCCGTTGTCGACCTATCTCGGCGGCGTGCGCGATCGGATCAGAGCTGGAGTTTCCGTCGGAATCACCGACACTGTCCCGGAATTGATCGACACCGTCGCCGGTTATCTGGCCGAGGGATACGTCCGGATCAAGCTGAAGATCGAACCCGGTTGGGACCTAGAACCCGTGCGCGCGGTCCGCGCCGAGTTCGGCCCGGACCTGGTGTTGCAGGCCGACGCGAACACCGCCTACTCCCTCGCCGACGCCGACCACCTGCGCCGGCTGGACGAGTTCGGCCTGGTCCAGCTCGAACAGCCGCTCCCCGCGGACGACCTCGGCGGCCACGTCGAACTCGCGAAGCTCCTGCGCACTCCGCTCTGCCTGGACGAATCGATCTGCTCCGCCCGCGACGCCGCGTTCGCGATCCGGCTGGGAGCGTGCCGGATCATCAATGTCAAACCCAGCCGCGTCGGCGGATACCTCGAAGCGCGGCGAATCCACGACGTGTGCGCCGCGCACGGAATCCCGGTGTGGTGCGGCGGAATGCTCGAAACCGGCATCGGCCGCGCGCAGAACCTCGCCCTCGCCGCGCTGCCCGGTTTCGTGCTGCCGAATGACATCTCCGCGTCGAGCCGGTACTACGCCACCGATCTCACCGCGCCGTTCGAACTCGAAGACGGTTGTCTGTCCATTCCAGACGGTCCGGGCGGCGGCGTCGCTGTCGATCCGGCCGCGCTGAAACGGCACACCGTCGCTTCGCAAACGCTCTTCGCAGTCTGAAGATTCCAGCAGAAGGAGACGACATGCGAGCTTGGACCAGCGCCGCCGCGGCGGTGGCGGTAACCGCGGCATTGATGGTCGCGCCGACGACCACGGCCTCAGCGGCCGCGTGCTCCGCCAAACCCATCCAAACCGCGCTGGACGGCCTGAAAAAGGTCGGTCTCCCCGGAATCGTCCTGACCGTGCAGAGCCCGGATTGCGGCCGGTGGAAAGGCGGCGTCGGAAAGTCCGATGTCGAGTCCGGCCGCGCGATCACCGGCGACGAACACTCCAGAATCGGCAGCGACACGAAAACCTGGACCGCGGTAGTCGTCCTGCAATTGGTCGCCGAGGGCAAAATCAGCCTGAACGAAACCGTTGATCACTACCTGCCCGGCCTGATCCGCACCGCCCGCTACGACGGCCGCAAGATCACCATCCGGCAGCTGCTGCAGCAGACGAGCGGCCTGCCGGACTACCTGGACTCGCCGTTCTGGGAGGACGATCAAGCACACCGGTGGGAGCACTTCGACCCGATCCAGACCGTCAAACAGGCCCTTTCGCTTGCCCCGCCGGACCGCGCCCCGTCCGGTTTCGCGTACTCCAACACGAACTACAACCTGGCGGGCATGGTGGTCACGAAGGTGACCGGCCGCGGCATCGGCACCGAACTCACCGAACGGATCATCAAACCGCTCTGCCTGGACGAAACCTATTGGCCCGGCGACGAAACCACGATCGACGAACCGGACCTGCGGTCGTACACCGACGGCGTCGACACCACGGAATGGAACGTCTCCGAAGCCGACGCCTCCGGCGAATTGATCTCCACCGGCGCGGACACGACGAAATTCTGGACCTCGCTGCTCGGCGGAAAACTGCTGCCCGCTGCCTTGCTGACCGAAATGAAAAAGACCGTCCTGGACGACGGCGGCGAGGGATACGGCCTAGGCCTGCAGCGGTACGAACTGACGCCGAACTTCCCGACCTGGGGCCACAGCGGCGGCATGGCCAGCGGCCACGAC
The DNA here is from genome assembly GCF_040610415.1 of Amycolatopsis sp. NPDC004079. Taxonomy (NCBI): domain Bacteria; kingdom Bacillati; phylum Actinomycetota; class Actinomycetes; order Pseudonocardiales; family Pseudonocardiaceae; genus Amycolatopsis; species Amycolatopsis sp. NPDC004079. Next base: position 61,301 of record NZ_JBEXMH010000014.1, read on the forward strand.
TTCCGCAACGCGGTGACCGAGGACGGAAAGCGGTCGGTGACAGTGTTTATTGACACGGCGGACTATTCGAAAGCCCAGTCGGACCGGATAGATGCGATCGTGGGCGCACTGGTCCGCGACATCAGGTAACGCCTCCGGGCGGTTGCGGCGTCCCCCAGCGCGGCAACCGCCCGGATCCCACTCAGGCGTTCGCGAGGCGAAGACGCTCAGCAGTCTGCTCCCGAAGCGCCGCACCGCAAATCGGCGGATCTCCATACAACGCTTCCCATCGGGCGTTGTGCGTCGCAGGCCACAAGCTCGCCGCCCACGCGACTTCCTGTTCGGCCAAGGAGAACCGGCGGCCTCGGAAGTCCTGATAGGACTCCAGGAACGCCGCGGAGCTCTCGATCGGGGCCAGCGTCGGCGGGGTAGTGCTCGGGAACATCCCGCTCGCTGCTCCCGCCAGGGCTGCTTCCGGTTGCCACGCCAGGCTGTCCCAGTCGTGTACCGTCCAGCCCTCGCCGGTATCCCAGCGGAGGTTTTGCGCTTCGAAATCACCGTGGCCGAGGACGTTCGGCAGATCGGCGGCGAGCAGTCGGCGGCGGGCCCGATCCGCGGTCTTGGTGACCTCCTCGGGTACGGAGCGCTGGTCTCGTTCGTCCAGGAAGTCGATCGCTGGCCATAGGCCGGGGTCGGTGTGGTCCCAGCGCAGCCAGCGCGGGTTCGGCAGCGGCGGCTTGACGGCGATCCCGTCGAGGGTGGCCAGCAGCAGCGCGAATAGCTCGGCATAACGCGCGGCAACGTCCGGCGAGTCCCCGGGTACGACGTCTCCGCCCGGGCGGTATTCCTCGGCGTGCACAGCCAGAGAGCCGACCATGACCGCAGGTGTCAGCGGTCGTGCGCACGGGAAACCGCGCTCAGCCAGTTGGGTTTGCGCGGCGACGCAAGCGAGGGCGCGGCCGTCGTCCGGACGGGCCTTGACCACGACCTTCCGGCCGTCTTCGAGGCGCAGGCCGTGCACCGTCGAGACCTGGCGTGCTTCGAACAGCACGTCGACCGGTGCGGTGCCGAGGTGCGTGCGGCACCAATCCGACAGCCATGGTTCCAACTATTCGACTCCCGGTGCCGTCGTGCGTCGTTCGGTCGACCGGCGTTCGATCGCCTCCGCGACCCCGTCGATCGCCCGTCGGATGATCGCACCGTACTCGTCGTCGGCGAGCGCGTCCTGTCGTTTTCGGGCCGCCGCGATCTGCTCCGTCGCCGCGGAGAACGAGCCGAGGCGGCGGAAGTTGTCTGCCAGGTTCAGGTGGAGCGACGGGTAGAAGCCTTCGATCCGAAGCCCGGCGTCGTGCGCTTGCACCTGTTCGTCGGTCACTGTCGCGGCGGCGTCCAGGGCTCTGACATCCCACACCAGCGCCTCTGCCGGGTCCGTGAACAGATCTGCTTGGTAGTGGGCGAGAACGCAGCGGTAGAACGGATCTCCGCCCGGTCCGATCTCGTCCCACAGCTCCTGCAGACGCGCCCGCGCGGCGTCCGTGTCGCCCGCTCGGCCCTGCGTCACCGCGGAGGTGATTTCGGTCATCATTCGGCATTTCCTTTCACTGGCATGGCAAGCGTGGTCAGGTCGCCGTCGTCGGCTGAGCGCACGACGACCGGCAGGTGCGAGGCCGCGACGTCCAGCATCACGTCCGGACCGACAGCGGTGCTGATCGCCGGGTGCAGCGTGCTCACGGCGAAGGAGAGCGAGATCGGCGGGCCCGTGACGTTCGCCGGGATGGATTCGGTTCCCACCCTGACGGTCGCGGGCGATAGGTCCAGCTGGACTTGCGGGGCGTATTGGCGTTCCAGACAGGCCACGAGCGCGTTGCGGGATATCACCGCCCGGGTAAGCACTTCTGGCAGCGAAGCCAGCATCAGCCGATAGTCCGGGAATCCGTCGGCGACAGTGCGGCAGGTTCGTGTTGCATCGTCGCCCTGGAAGCGGAGCTCCTCGTCCCGGACGCTCAGCCGCAGCTCGTGCTGACGGCGCGTCCACGGCATCGCGAGGCGCAGGTCGTCGGCGTCGATGGTCGCGGTCCAGGTGGACGCACTCGGCTCGGCCGGGACCAGCGTGCGGGTCGAGAGGCGGTACCGGTCGGTGGCGGTCAGCACGATCGCCTCCGGAGAGACCTCGAGGTGCACGCCGTTGAGCACCGGCAGGTCCGGCGACGTCGCGGTCAGCACCTGCTCGACGGCAGCGGTGAACACCGGCCCGGTGAACTGAACCGACGGTGCCGACGCCGTCGAGCTCAGCGTGGCCTTCACTGCCGTGGCCGTTTCCCGGGCCTGCTGCACCTGAGACACCAAGCCGGCGACGTGGTCGTCGATGATCCGCGACGCCTCGGCCGGTTCCGCGGCGAGGACCGCGCCGACCCGTTCCAGCGGAAGGCCGATCTCCCGCAACCGCCGGACGAGCAGCGCGGCCGACACCTGGCCGGGGGAGTAGTAGCGGTAGCCGGATTCCTCGTCGACCCGGATCGGTCGCACGAGGCCGGAGTCGGCGTAGAAGCGCAGCGCGCTGGCGGTCAGGCCGCAGCGGCGGGCGAACGCACCAATGGTGAGCAGGTCGGACACCTGCCCATCATCGGGCTTCAAGCAGCTTGAAGGTCAACCCGGAGCGCTTGACCACGAGATTTCCCCGATTGTGCTAGTACAGGCAGATGAGCGACCCGATCGAGGAGGCAGCGCTGTCCGGCGCGACGGCGGCCGAGATCGCGCTGTCGGTCGAGGGCGCCATCTCCGCCGGACGGCTGGCGGCCGGCTGCTCACCGTGCGCGACCTTGCCGCGCGGCTCGAAGTGAGCCCGGTGCCCGTCAACGCCGCCTGCCGGACCCCGCCGCAACCGTGGCCTCATCGCAGCCGCCGGTCGCGCTGGGACGCGCGTGCTCGAACGAACCGCGCCGACGAACCGCGCTCTCGGCGCCCCCGGCCAGGCCAACGCTGGCCCGATCCGTGAGCTAGGCCAAGGCGAGTGCGTCGTCGATCGTCGCGTCCAGGAAGTCGAGGGTGTCACGTCGTCGCGCCAGGGGATTCCGGTAGCTGCGCCGGCCTTCCGCGCCTTCGGTGCGCAGGCTCAAGCTCTCCGCGATGATGCGCTGCCACCGCTCGTCGAATTCCCTTGCCGCGTAACGGCCCGCGCCGCACTTGGACGTCATCTCCCCGGTGGCCAGCAGATAGTGCAGACGGCTCACCCCGAGCACTGCCCACACCGGAAACCACGGGCTCATTCCGATCGCGAGCGACAACGCACTGGCGCGCCGGTTCTTCTCCCACCACGGCCGCCAATAACGGCTCAGGTTGTCGACGGTGAACGCGCGCAAGGCATCCTGGTCCGCCCACATGTCCGCATCGGACGGTTCCGGTCCGCGCAGCGCGATCCCGCGGCTGGCGAGTTCGCAGAACATCACCGGGTTGAGACCGTCGCGACCCGACTCGGTGAACCGGTTTTCCTGCGCGCACGGAACGTCCGGGCAGGCATCCGGTCCGGCGGCGAGGTCGGCCCAGGTGAGCACGACTCCGTCGAAATGCGGTTTCGGGAACTGGGCGACCGTCGTGCCATGCGCCAGGGCCAGCGCCTCGATCTCGCCAGGTTCCGCGCGTCGGTCAGCGACCGCGACGAAGTCGATGTCGCTGGACGTGCTCAGCCGTCCGCGTCCGGCGCCGCGGGCGTGGAAGTCGCCGAAGCAGACCGAGCCGACCAGGTAGAAGCCGGTGACCAGCCCCGGTGCGACTCGGTCCACTGTGGACAGGAACAGCGCGGTGCTTCGGCGGACTTCCTCGGGTATCTCAGCGGGCACGCCTGCCACGTTACCGAGTTACGCGAGTTCGGCCGCCGCCTTCGCCAGTTCGTCGACGCTGCCGGACATGACCGTGCGGACGTGCTTGGTGAGGTGCTCCACCGGCCAGTCCCACCACGCGATCGCGAGCAGCCGTTCGACGTCCTCGTCGCTGTACCGCCGCCGGATCAGCTTGGCCGGATTGCCGCCGACGATGCCGTAGTCCGGCACGTCGTCCACCACGACGGCCCCGGACGCGACGACCGCGCCGTGCCCGATGCGGACGCCCGGCATGACCATCGCCCGGTAGCCGAGCCAGACGTCGTTGCCCAGCACCGTGTCGCCGCGGCCGGGTAGGCCGGTGATGACGTCGAAGTGCTCGGCCCAGTCGCCGCCCATGATCGGGAACGGGAACGTCGACGGCCCGTCCATCCGGTGGTTCGCTCCGTTCATGATGAACCGCACGCCCTCGCCGAGCGCGCAGTACTTGCCGATCACGAGCTTCTCCGGCCCGTAGTGGTACAGCACGTTGCGGGTCTCGAAGGCGGTCGGATCGTCCGGGTCGTCGTAGTAGGAGAACTCGCCGACGTCGATCAGCGGCGAGGTGACCAGCGGCTTCAGCAGCACCACTCGCGGCTGGTCGGGCATGGGGTGCAGGACGGTCGGGTCGGGGGAAATGGGGTCTCTCCTCGGGGTTGGGTGTCAGTGGCAGTGGTGGATCCGAAGCCCAGCTGGGTGTGCTGGATGCCCTGCTGGTGCCAGTCGGGGTTGTCCGGGCATCGGGTGCAGGCGGAAACGAAACCGAGCCGGGTGTGCCGGTTGCTCCACCAGCACGACCCGCGGCTGTTCGGCTACGGGTGCAGGGCGGTCGGGTCGGGGGAAATGGGGTCTCTCCTCGGGGTTAGGGCTTCAGCAGCGGGTGGTGGTGGACCCGAAGCGCGGCCGGGTGTGCCGGATGCCCCACTGGTACCAGTTGGGGTTGCCCGGGCATCGGGTGCAGGCGGAACCGAGACCGGGCCGGGTGTGCTGGTTGCCCACCAGCGCCACCCGCGGCTGGTCGGGCATCGGATGCGGAGCGTTCGGGTCTGGGAAAGCGGGCTCTCCTCGGGGTTGGGGGCTCAGTGGCGGGCGGCGGCGGACCCGAAACCGAGCCAGGTGTGTCGGTTTCCCCACCAGCACCAGCCGACCTTCGGGGCGTTGCGGCGTTCGCTGCCGTCGCGGCCGGTGCCGTTGCTGATCCACAGCGCTGGTGTGCGGGTGTCGAACGTGCCGTTCTCCTTGCGCAGCCGGGAGCCGATGGTCATGAAGCAATGATTGCGCTCGAGCACCGAAGGCTGTTGCAGCACCCAGTGGATCCCCTCGGTGAGCAGCAGCGGACTGCGCCCGGCCTTGGTGATCGCGGGCAGCGCCTCTTCGGGGCTCCAGTTCCCCATCTCGTCGCCGCGGTCGAGGCCGGTGACCAGGTACAGCGGCGCGTCGGGCAGGTCGACGTCGCGCGGCGCGAACTGGTCGACGTCCGGCATGTCCGTGACGACGAATCCGGCCTTGCCTTCGCGGCGTAACAGCGGCGTGAGCGCCGACGCTGGCGCTCGATCCGGGTGGATCGCCAGCAGCGCGCCGTCCGCGTCGCTGTGGGCTGCCGCGAAAGTGCGCAGGTCGGCGGCGGAAAGCTGCGCGATTTCGGGTACCTCCAGCGAGATCAGGTGCTCCGCCTGGTCCGCGAGCGACGGGAGAGCGGCGATCGACAAGTGGTTCTCCTTCGGGTTATGTTTACGTCGGTAGTAAAAGTATGCCGAGACTCGGAACTGCTGTCAAGGTAAAATTACGTCGGAGGTAAGTTTTCGATGGAGCTAGGCCTGCGGGAAGTCAAGAAGCAGGAGACGCGCCAGCTGATCTCCGACCACGCGACGCGGCTGTTCCTGGAGCAAGGCTTCGAGGAGACGACGATCGCCCAGGTCGCGGAGGCCGCGCGGGTCGCGAAGAAGACGGTGACCAACTACTTCGCCCGCAAGGAAGACCTGGTCTTGGACCACCAGGAGGAGTTCGTCGCGACCCTGGCGGCGGCGGTGTCCTCGCGGGAGCCGGGGGAGTCCGCGCTCGCGGCGCTGCGGCGGGCGTTCGAGGCCGCGGTCGCCGCGAAGGACCCGGTGGTCGGGTTCGCGGGGCTGGAGTTCACTCGGATGATCGCCGAGAGCCCGACGTTGTCCGCGTGCCTGCGGGGCCTGCACCGGCGGCGGGAACGGGCCTTGGCCGACGCGCTGGCGGACGCGGCGGGCAGCCTCCGGTCGGACATCACCGTCCGGACGGCGGCCGCGGTGCTGGGGGCGGTGCACCACAGCCTGTTCGAGCGGATCGAGGAGCTGACCCTCGCCGGACGGCCGGACGACGAGATCGCGGAGACGGTCGCGGCGGAGGCGCGGAAGGCGTTCGACCTGCTGGAACCTGCGCTCGGGAACTACGCGGTGACCCCCGCGACGTCCTAGGCCGCGTCCGTGAGGGGAACCCTGCGGACTCTGATTCCCAATGCCAGGAACTTAAGCCGCGTTACCTCGGCCCGCTGGTCGTCCGCAAAGGACTCCGGCAGTGTCGAAATGCCCGATTTGTCACCGTGTGGCCAGGGCTTGAAGTACGTGAGGGACTCCTTGAGGGAATCAGAGTCCCTCAGGGTTCCCCTCACGGACCGGTGCCTCGGCTGAGCTCGCTCACCGAAACTCGCCCGAAAAAGTTTTCCCCGGGGATGTCGATCCGCCCGCACCCCGATCGTCGCGTCAGTGAGACCGGTCGGCGAGACCGCCGGCGAGGCGACTTCAGGGGAGAGAGCAATGAGCGCAGGACGACGCGAGTGGCTGGGCCTGGCGGTGCTGGCCCTGCCGACCGTGCTGTTGTCGCTGGACATGAGCGTGCTGCACCTCGCGGTTCCGCACCTCGCCGCGGACCTGCGGCCGTCCAGCACGCAATTGCTGTGGATCATCGACGTCTACGGCTTCATGATCGCCGGGTTCCTCGTCACGATGGGCACCCTCGGCGACCGGATCGGCAGGCGGAGGCTGCTGATGATCGGCGGCGGCGCGTTCGGGCTCGCGTCGGTCGCGGCGGCGTTCTCGACCAGTCCGGAGATGCTGATCGCCGCGCGGGCCGTGCTCGGGATCGCCGGGGCGACGCTGATGCCCTCGACGCTCGCGTTGATCAGCAACATGTTCCAGGACCCGAAGCAGCGCGGCACCGCGATCGCGGTGTGGATGAGCTGTTTCATGGGCGGCATGGTGGTCGGCCCGGTCGCCGGCGGGTTCCTGCTGGAGCATTTCCGCTGGGGTTCGGTGTTCCTGATGGGCGTTCCGGTGATGATCCTGCTGCTCGCGACCGCGCCGAAGCTGCTGCCGGAATACCGCGACACCTCCGCCGGACGCCTTGACCTCGCCAGCGTCGGCCTGTCGCTCGCGGCGATCCTGCCGGTCATCTACGCGCTCAAGGAAATCGCCAAGAACGGCTTGTCCCTCACCGAAATCGTCGTGCTCGCCGCGGGGCTCGCGGTCGGCGCGGTGTTCGTCCGGCGGCAGCGGCGGCTCGAGCACCCGCTGCTGGACCTCCAGCTGTTCCGGGTGCGTGCGTTCAGCGCGGCGGTGGCGATCATGCTCGTCGGCGCGGTCACCATGGGCGGGGTCTTCCTGCTGGTGAGCCAGTATCTGCAGATGGTCGCCGGGCTGAGCACGGTCGACGCCGGGCTGTCGCTGGTCCCGCAGGCGCTGGCGGTGGTCGTCGGGTCGATGATCGCGCCGCGGCTGGCGCGCCGGTTCCGTCCGGAATTCGTGCTGGGCTTCGGAATGCTCGTCGCGGCGGGCGGGATTCTGTTGTTCACGTTGGCCAGCGGGTCCGGTGGTGTGGCATTCGTGGTGCTGGGCATGTCGATCGCGAGCTTCGGGATGGGGCCCCAAGGCGTGCTGTGCACCGAAATGGTGGTCGGCTCGGTCCCGCCGCAGCGGGCCGGCGCGGCTTCGGCGATGTCGGAGACCAGCGCGGAATTCGGGATCGCCATGGGGATCGCGGTGTTCGGCAGCGTCGCGACGGCGGTGTATCGCAACCAGATCGCGGTTCCGGCACACGTGCCCGCCGCGGCGGCCGCCCAGGCGACCGACAGCATGGCCGGTGCGATGGCGGCGTCGGCGACGCTGCCCGGCGCGACGGGGGAGCAGTTGCTGGCCACGGCACGGGACGCGTTCACCTCGGGGCTGCACACGGTGGCCGGGATCGGCGCGGCGATCGTGGTGGTGTTCGCGGTGGTCGGGATGGTCGCGCTGCGGCGTTCCCCGGCGGCGGCTAAGGCGGAGGAGCCGGTGCCAGTCGCGTCGTGACCGACAAAAGCGGGCCGGTGTTCCAGCCGAGCTGCTAGCTCAGCCGGAGCACCGGCCCGCCTGCGAACCTGGTGTGCCGTCAGGGTTTCCGCGCGACCCCGACCGCCACGATCCGCTGGGCGACCGTCGGGGAGCCCAGCAGCGGGCCGTCCGGCCACCATTCGACCACCGGCACGATTTCCGCGGGCTTGTTCGGTCCGCTCGGGATCAGCTCCATGTCGTGGAACAGTTCCTTGATCTCGGCGCGGGTGCGGGACGAGACGTCCTTCATCGATCCGTTGTGGACCGACTCGATGATGCCCTGCACCGCTTCGTCGTCCGCGGAGCCGTCGTGCGCGTCGAGCAGGTGCGAGATCGCCACGTACGAACCGGACGGGAGCCGGTCGATGAATTCCTTCGTCACCTTCGCCGGTACCTCGCGGTCGCCGGTCTGGTGGTGCAGGGCGAGCAGGAACAGCACCGCGATCGGCTGGTCCCAGTCGAGGTGCTCGGTGACCGTCGGGTGGTCGAGAATGCTCGGCGGGTCGAAGAAATCCGCCTGGATGTATTCGGTGAACTCGTTTTCGTCGAGCAGCGCCCGTCCGTGGCTGGCCACCACCGGGTCGTAGTCGACGTAGACGACCTTCGTGCCCGAATCCGCGCGCTGCACGATCTGGTGCACGTTCTCCGCGGTCGGCATGCCGGAACCGCAGTCGATGTACTGGCGGACGCCCGCGTGATAAGCGAGGAACCGGCAGATCCGGGTCATCAGATGTCGGTTGACCCGCGCGGTCTCCGCGATGTCCGGCATCACCCGGGCGGCTTCCCTGGCGACCTGCCGGTCGATCTCGTAATTGTCTTTCCCGCCCAGCAGAAAGTCGTAAACGCGGGCGGCGCTCGACTGGTCCGGGTTGACTCCCGGCGGTGCGTTGACTGCGTCGGCCACGACGCGTACCTCCCGCGTGCTGACACGGTGATAGTTGCCGTACTGAGAGTAGCGGACTTCGCCGACGTCGCGAAACTGGTGCCGCCAGTACGCCGCCCGGGCTCTTTTCAGTCCGCTGACCAGCGGCGATCACGTGCTCAGGCAGTCCTTCCGGTCCACTCGGCACAGGTCACGACCTCGAATCCCCGGCTGGGGAACACTTTGTCCAGCAGGAAGTCGTTGACGTTCTGGTCGCTGTCGGCGCATCCGTCGCGCAGCACGGTCACCTGGTAGCCGCGGTCCGCCGCGTCGTAGCACGTCGCGGTGACCATCGCGCTGGTCGCGACCCCGGCGATCGCGACGTCGCGGATGCCCCGGGCACGCAGCACCAGGTCGAGATCCGTTCCGGCGAACGCGCTGGCCCGGCGCTTCAGGACGACGACGTCCTCTTCGGAGACCGGCAGCGTCAGTTCAGTGCCCGGCGAACCCTCGTGGAAAGCGTCTCCGGCGTCGAAGAAGGAGCGGTACAGCGCGCCGTCGGGCAGGTCGGTTCCGTTGTCCCGCATGGCGAAATGCACGAATACGACGAGTGCGCCATTCTTGCGGGCACGCGGCAGCAGGTCGGCGAGCGGCGGCACGACCTGACGGGCGAACGGGTAGCCGTCGGTGATGCCTCGCTGGATGTCGCCGACGATCAGTGCGGTGGTCATGAGAATCCCCCTTTTCGCTAGCCGCCATTTAACCCGCAGGCGCGGTCAGTCGTCGAAGGTGAGCAGGGCTTCGAGCAGTTCTTCCGGAGTTTCGACCTGCGGCAAATGCCCGGTGCGAGGAAGCACGGTGAACGTCGAGCCCGGGATCGCGGCGGCGTACGCCTCGCCGTACCGCGGATCGGCGATGCGGTCGCTTTCGCCCCACAGGACGTGGACGGGGATCTCGGCGTGGCCCAGCCGTTCGACCAGGGTCGGGTCGGTCATCGCCGGGCCGGTGTAGCCCACCAGCGCCGCGACGTCCGGGCTCGGGCCGCTGCTGCCGGACGGCGGGGTCGGCGCCTTCGCCGGGTCGTGGAACGAGAACTGCTGGATTTCGGCGACCGTCTTGCCGCGGACGTCGGCCAGCGGATGGCCGTCGACCTCGATGCCGATGCCGTCGACGACCACCGCGCGGCTGACTCGCGGGCTGTGCAGCAGGGCGATTTCCGCGGCCAGCCAGCCGCCGAAGCTGTTGCCGACCACCGTGACATCCGAGACGTCGAGGTGGTCGAGCAGCGCGACGTACGCCTTGGCCAGTGCGGTGACGTCGGTGAGTTCGGCGGCTTTCGGCGTGCCGTTGAAGCCGGGGTGGGTGGGGAGCAGGACTCGCGAGCGCGTGCGTTCGGCCAGCAGGCCGGCGAAACCGGCCATCGTCGCGACGCCGCCTCCGCCGTGCAGCAGCAGGAAGGTCCGGGTGCGGTCGTGGTCCTGGACGGCGATGTCGACCGGGCCGGTGGACGGGAACTGGAGGATCCGGGGGGAAGTCATATCAGGAACCTTATATAAGGAAGTTGATATAAGCAACCTGTCTTGAACGAGGTAGGCTCCCGGCCATGAAGTACCGCCACGCCGACGTCGCATTGGCCGTCAAGCGCCTGCAGCACCGCCATCACCGCGCGCTGAGCCAGGCGTTGCAGCCGCTCGGCCTGTCGCTGGTGCAGTGGGACACGTTGCGGCACTTGGACAATCACCCGGATGCGTCGCTGCACGACCTCGCCGTGCTGACCTTCCAGACCGACCAGTCCTTCGGCACGCTGGCCGCGCGGATGGTCGATCGCGGCCTGATCGAGCGGGTGCCCGGTCCGGGTCGCGCGGTGCGGCATCGGCTGACGGAGAAGGGCGCTGAGCTGCGGTCGGCTGGGCAGGAACTGGCGGACGTGGTGGTGAGGACGTCGTTCAACCGGCTTTCGGCGGCTCAGGTGGATGAGCTGGGCGCGTTGCTGGACGTCGCGCTGGAGTCTGATCCGGCGTAACCGGTCAGCCGGTCGGCGAGGGCGCGCATATGGTCGCGGAGGGCGTCCGGCTGCTCGATGACGAACGGCCGGTCGAGCGCGGCGAGCCGGGGCGGGATCCAGTCGAGGCGTTCGGCCCGGATGCGCGCCCGCGTCCACGCGCCGTCCGCCTCCAGGATGGCGATGGACGGCGGGAACACCGCGCGGATCTCCTCCGCGGTCGCGTCGATCCGCACGGATACGTCGTGTCGATGCGGTGCTTCGGCGATGCCGGTGAGCACCTGCCGCATCGGGTCGAAATCCGTTGGGGCGCTGAAGGTTCCGTCCTGCGGTTCGGCCCGTTCGATGCGGTCGACGCGGAACGTGCGCACCTGCCCGGCACTTGAGTCGAAGCCGGTGAGATACCAGCGGCCGGAATGCGCCACGACACCGTAGGGCTCGACGACGCGTTCGCTGCTCCGGCCGTGCGCGGCGGTGTAGGCGAGTCTGATCGGCCGCTGGTCGCGCGCGGCCTCGGCGACCGCGAGCAGCACTTCGGCCTCGGCGGTGAGCGCGGCCCGCGCGGGTGCGGTGAAGTCGGCGACCTCCAGCAGCGCGTCGAGCCGACGCCCGAGCGCCTCGGGCAGCACCCGGAGGACCTTCGCGACCGCACTTTCCGCAGCCGCGACCGACGTGGTGACCAGCCCCGCGCGGCGGCCCGCGACCAGCCCGAGCAGGACCGCGAGCGCCTCCTCGTCGGTGAGCATCAGCGGCGGCATCCGGTAGCCGGGCGCGAGCCGGTACCCGCCGTAGCGGCCGCGCACGGAGCGGACCGGAATGTCCAGGTCGAGCAGGTGCTCGACGTACCGGCGGACAGTGCGCTCGTCCACGTCGAGCCGTCCCGCGAGCTCGGCGACGGTCCGGGTGCCGCCGCCCTGCAGGATCTCCAGCAGCGCCAGCACGCGGGCGATCGGCCGGGTCATGCGGAGAATTCTCGCAATACCGGGCGGATCCTGTCCACTATTGCTTCTAGCGTGGCCACTGAGCAACGAGAGAGGAACTGGCCGTGCAGTTGACTTCCGTCCGGATCATCACCGGTGACATCGACCGTCTGACGTCCTTCTACGAGCAGGTGACCGGCCTCGTCGCGAGCCGCCCGGCGAAGCAGTTCGCCGAGTTCGTCGGCGAGACCGCGACCCTGGCGATCGGCAGCGCCGAGACGATGACGCTGTTCAGCGCGGGCGCGGCGGTGCCGGAGTCGAACCGGACCGTCATCCTGGAATTCCAGGTCGAGGACGTGGACCGCGAGTTCGCCCGGCTCCGGCCGCTGCTCGCGGAGGTGGTGCAGGAGCCGACGACGATGCCGTGGGGCAACCGCTCGCTGCTCTTCCGCGATCCGGACGGCAACCTGGTGAACCTGTTCGCGCCGCAGAGTGAGGAGCGTGTTTGATTGCCGCGACTTCGTCGCGGCGGAGAAATCGCCTTCATCCGGTTTCTTCCCTCCCGATCCGCTCGGCCCGGGGGGCCGATCGGATCGCTCAGTCCAGAAACCGGGGCGATTTCTCGGTGTGGCTGGGTGAGGGAGCGAAGGGAGCGGAGCGGGCGGAGTGGGCGGAGGGGGCGGCGGATGAGCTGTCGGGTTCGCCGCGATTCGCGAGGCAGCTGGGATGTTTCCCGGCGAGAAGCTGACCTCGTAACAGGCCCGGATTTCCGGGGGTTCCGGCATGTCTTGCGGATGCGGCGGTCGGCGCTGTCGTCCGGCGACAGGGTGCTGCTGGTGGACGGCTGGATCGAGATGGGGAGTTAGGCGCTGGCGGTGCGTGAGTCGGTGACTGAGGCGGGTGCGGAGTTGGTTGGTTGTGCGGTACTGGTCGATCAGCTCGGTCCAGCCGCGCGGTCGCGCATGGAAGGTTGCACGCGCTGCTGACTGCGGACGAACTGCTGGCTATTGCTGGGTCAGCAGCAGCGGCGATCGGCCGTTCGTTTCCTTGCTGCCGCGGAGAATCTGCGCCCGGCCGGCGCCCGGCCAGCTGTTGACCCAGCTCGAGCCCGGGATCTCCTTGGCCTGCTTCTTCAGCGGCGCCAGCAGCCGCGCGCTTTCGCGGTACGAACCCGCTGAGGCACCGGTCTGGACGAGGCTCGCCAGGGAGAGCGTGACTGACACGCCGTCGGCGGACCAGCCGTGGCCGAGGACCGCGTCGGCGAGCGAGGTGATGTCCTCTACGCCGCAGACGACCAGGAAATCGTCGCCGCCGACGTGGCCGACGGTGACGTCGCCGAGTCGCCGGGCGTGGTCGGTCAGCGCCCGGCCGATGGCGCGGATCAGGTCGTCGCCCGCGGCGAACCCGGCGGTGTCGTTGAGCCGCTTGAAGTGGTCGATGTCCAGCCAGGCCACGACAAACGGGCGTCCGGCGTCCGCGCGGCGGGCGACGTCCTGGGCGATCGCGTCGCTGCCGGGCAGCCGGGTGAGCGGGTTGAGCGCGACCGCGGCCTCGACCTTCACCGCGGCCATCCGGCGCACCACCTCGTTCGGCCGGACCACGCCCTGGTAGCGGCCGGACGCGTCGGTCACGACGAGGTCGTCGCCGCTGTGCTCGGCTCCGCCGTCGGCGATGATCTCGAGCAGTTCGCGGGTGCCGGTGTCGATCCGGACGAGCCGCGGCGGGCCGGCCAGTTTCGCGGCGGGCTTCCCGGCGTACAGCGCGTGCCCGTACCGGCCGGTCACCGCCAGCAGGAAGCGCATCCGGTCGATCGTCCACTGTGGACGCGCCTGCTGGTCGAGCCCGACGATGGCCTTCGGCGCGTGCTCGGCGGACAGGATCGCGTGGACGTCGTCGCAGGTCGCGTCGTCCGGCAGGGTTTTGGCCTGGCGGAGGAATTCAGGAATCCGCAGTCCGGCGGCGGGCGAGACCGCCGTGGTGCCCGGCTGGTCGCCGCGTTCGGCGGTGGGCAGCACGCGTTCCGGGGCGGCAGTGGCGAACAGATTCCCTTGCACGAGACGGATTCCGGCGCGTCGCGCGACGTCGAGTTCCGCGTCGTTCTCGATTCCCGTCGCGACGAGCCGCAAGTCGGTTTGGGTGGCGAACTGCACCAGCGCCTCGACGAGCGCGACGGTCGACGCGTTCGCCGGGAGCCGGCGCAGCGTCGCGCGGTCCAGCTTGATCATCTCGATCGGCGCTTCGGCGAGGAGGTTCATCGGCAGGCCCGCGGCGCCGAGCCGGTCGAAAGCCAGCCGGAAGCCGAGGTCGCGGAGCCGGTGCAGGCCCTGCAGCAAGGTCCCCGGGTTCGGGACGGCAAGCGGGGCGGTCACTTCCAGCACGACGTCGGCGGGACGGCGGCCCGCGCGTTCCAGGGTCTGCAGCAACGGGATGAACCGCTCGGCGGGCGCGCCGGCGGCGCTGGCGCTCAGATTGAGATGCAGCGACACCCCGGCGGCGACCTGCGGGGCCGCGGCGGCCGCGCGGGCGGCGAGGTCGAGGTCGGCGTCGATCAGCTGGGCCTGGTCGCCCGCCGCGTCGAGGAGGTCCTGGACCCAGCCCGCCGCCGGATGCCCGACCGCTTCGACTGCGACAGCCGAGCCGCTGTAGAGGCTGTACAGCGGCTCGAAGGCGAAACGGACCTGGTCGGCAGGGGCGAGCACCCGCAAATCCTCGCCCGGAACGCACGGATCTCCACAAAACCGTTATCTCCCGTTGACCTGCCCGGTCAGTGGCCGAACAGGAAAACTCTTCGGGATCGGGTGCTGTGCTTGGGATTCGCGACCGCGCTGGGCAAACCCTCGGTATGGCTCGTGACCACCATCACAAATCGGCTACGAACCAGGTGTGACCAGGCGTGATGGCTCGACCACTGGCGATGCGCCCGTGGCGGGGAGGGCGCGGCGTGCTGTGAGGGGAACTCCGAAAGGCTCAGCTTCCGATGTCAGGGATTTGAGTCGCGTGGTCGCAGGTTGCTGGCTGTCCATAAGGGACGCAGGCGCTGTCGAAATGCCTGATTAATACCCGGATTACCGTTTCTGCAAGTCCGTGAAGGGCCCCTTGAGGGAATCTGATTCCCTCAAGGGGCCCTTCACGGACCACTGCCCCGACGCCGGGGACTCAAGGCGGCGTTGCGGGGGCGATTGCCCAGGTCGAAGGACTTGGGCAGGGCAGGTGCCCGTGAGGGGAACCCTGACGGACTCTGAGTCCCTCAGGGTTCCCCTCACGGAACGCCGACCCGCTAGCCCAATTCGCCGGTGATGTACCGAAGGTCGCCCATGCGCAGATCGTCGTCCTGAAGCGGCGGCAGACCGTTGGCCGCGAGCAGTTCCCGGACGGTGCTTCCCCGTACCGTCCAGCCGAGCCCGGTCAGGTAGGGAGCCGCTTCGTTGCGCTCGCCGAAGTAGCGCAGCCTCGTCATGTCGGTGTCGAACCCCTCGCCGCGCCATTGCTCGGAGATGCGGTCGAGGCGTTCCTTCGTCTTGTCCTCGTCGCCGGGACGCGGGTTGGGCCGGTTCTCGGTGGCGACCCGGCTGCCCGGCGCGCTGAGTTCGGTGATGGTGTCCAGCAAGCGATCTTGGGCTTCGGGCGGCAGATATCCCAGCAGGCCTTCGGCGCTCCACGCGGTCGGCCGGGCCGGGTCGAAACCGGCGGCGCGCAGTGCGGCGGGCCAGTCTTCGCGCAGGTCGACGGCGACCGCTCGCCGGTCGGCAGTGGGTTCGGCGCCCAACTCGGCCAGGGTGCGGGCTTTGAACTCGACCACTGGCTCCTGGTCGATCTCGTACACCACGGTCCCGTCCGGCCAGGGCAGCCGGTAGGAGCGGGAGTCCAATCCGGACGCCAGGATCACGGCCTGGGTGATGCCCGCGTCAGCCGCGCCGAGGAAGAACTCGTCGTAGAACTTGCCGCGGATCTTGGCCGCGTCGATCCAGATCTGCCCGACGAGGGTGCCGGAGGCGGACTCGCCGGACGCCAGCTTGGCGAGCAGGTCGACGCCGACTGCCTGGACGAGCGGTTCGGCGAACCGGTCCGAGAACAGCGTGCCGTCCTCGCGGGTCGCGATCGCCCGGGCCGCCGCGGCCATGGTCGCGGTCGCTCCGACGCTGGACGCCAGGTCCCAGGTGTCTCCGTCGTGCCGGGCAGAAGTCATTGAGCCGCCTTGCCTTTCGCCGGGTGTCGAGACCGCAACCTACTCCGATCCCGACACCGTGTCGCACAGTTCGCCGGGTTTCTTCCGTCGCCGCGTCGGAGCGCCCGGCCCGGCGTGCTGCGTAGCGTGCCGGGCATGACGGCTGCCGCGCGGTTGCTGGAAACCTTGGCGCAGTGGGGGGTCGAGCACGTCTTCTGCTGCCCCGGCACCAGTGAGATACCAGTGCTCGAAGCTCTTGCCACCCGACGAGGCGGACCCGAGTTCGTGCTGACCACGCACGAGGCGATCTCGGTGTCCATGGCCGACGGCTACGCGCGCGCCTCCGGACGGATCGGCGTGGCCTACCTGCACACGAACGTCGGGGTCGCGAACGGCCTGGCGCATCTGTACGCGGCGCAGGTCGCACGTAGCAGTGTCGCGATTCTCGCTGGCATCAAAGGAACGGCGACCCTCCCGCACCGCGCGTTGACGACCTCGCCGCGCTTGCTCGAAACGGCCGCGCCGTACGTGGGCCATGCTTGGCAGAACCTCCGTGCGGAGGACCTGCTGGAAGATCTCAGCCGGACGCTGTGGCACACCACGGTCGTTCCGGAACAACCGGCGATTCTCACGATCCCGCAAGACCATCTGACGGCCGAACCCGGCGTCGCGCCTCCGGTCCGCCGGGGTGCGCGGCAAGGCCCGGCCGCGGAAGCGGTTCGACACGCGAGCGCGCTGCTCGACGCGGCACGGCGGC
Organism: Amycolatopsis sp. NPDC004079; assembly: GCF_040610415.1. Taxonomy (NCBI): domain Bacteria; kingdom Bacillati; phylum Actinomycetota; class Actinomycetes; order Pseudonocardiales; family Pseudonocardiaceae; genus Amycolatopsis; species Amycolatopsis sp. NPDC004079. The sequence goes on from NZ_JBEXMH010000014.1 coordinate 78,171, forward strand.
CGGTGATCGTCGCGGGATCGGACGTTGCCCGGCGACGGGCCGAGGCAGACCTGGCGCGGTTGGCTGAGCGGCTTGGCGCGCCGGTGTTCGTGGAGTCCCGGCGAGACCTCGAACGGTGGTCGTTCCCTACGGATCATCCGCACTACGCCGGATTGTTCGAGCCCCGCGCGCCGCTGCTGGCGGAGGCCGACCTGCTGGTGCTGGCGGGCATGCCGACGCCGCTGGAGTTCTCGGCCGAGGTCGCGGCGCTGCCGCCCGGCGTCCCGATCCTGCATCTCTCCGAAGACGCCGCCGAGCCTGGTCGCCGCTACGTGCCAGCCGGGGCGGTTGTCGGCGACACCGCTGCGGTGCTGCGCGGACTGGCCGAAGGGATCCGCGCGCCTTCTCGGGACGAATGGCTTGCCCGGGTGCGGAAGGACAGCGAAGCCCGGCGAGCCCGTTGGGCGGCCGAAGTTCCGTGGGACGGGGAGTTCAGCGCCGCGCTCGCGATGCGCACCCTCGCGGACGTCATCGGCGGGGAACGGCTGCTGGTCCTCGACGCGGTGACCTCGACGCTGCCGTTGCTGCGGTTTCTCCAGCGCACGCGGGCGGATTCGCTGTTCGCCACCGCGAGCGGTTCGCTCGGCTGGGGAATGGGCGCGGCGGCGGGCGTGGCGATGGCACGGCGAGAGCGGGTGCTCGCGGTGGTCGGCGACGGCGTCGTCCAATTCGGCGTGCCCGCGTTCTGGACCGTCGTGCGGTACCGGTTGCCGGTGACGTATCTCGTGGTGAACAACGGGAAGTACCAAGCCGTGGTCGCCGGTCTGAAGAAAAGCGGAGGCGAGCGAGCGGAGTATCCGCTCACCGACATCAGCGGCGTTGAGATATCCGCGTTGGCGCAGGCGTTCGGCATCAAGGCGACGACTGTCGACGACGCCGACGGGCTGCGGGCCGCACTCGCCGAGGACCCGGAGGACGGTCCGCGGCTGATCGAGGTCCGCGTGAACGACCGGCTGTGGCAATGATTCCGACACCGTGTCCAGTCGCTGGCGCGGGATTTGCGTCGCTGAGGCGATGAAGCGAGGGCTCGCGCCGACCTAGCATCGCGGCGATCTCCGCACCCGCACCAGGATTGGCAGGCGACGCACATGGCCCGGTGGGATATCCGCGAGGCAGACGGGCAGATCTACTCCGGCGGTTGGCGCGCCGGAGGGGGAGGGACGCAACCGGTTGTCTCGCCGGGTGACGGCGGGAAAGTCGGCCTCGCGGGCATCGCCGACCAGCACGACGTCGAGCGGGCGGGAGCACGCGCCGCGCAGGCGCAGGCTGAGTGGAGCGGAGCGTCGTACCGGGTGCGAGCCGACGTCCTTACCCGCGCTGCGGACGCGTTGCGCGACATCCGCGCCGACGTCGAGGACGTGCTCGTGCGCGAAAGCGGTTCGCTGCCTGCCAAAGCCAAGCACGAGGTCGACAAAGCGATCGACGAACTGATCGCGGCAGCCGGGCTGGTCACGATGTCGCAGGGCGATCTCCTGCCCGTGGAAGACCCGACGACGCTGGGTTTGGCCCGGCGAATCCCCGTCGGTGTCGTTGGAGTGATCGCGCCCTGGAACGCGCCGTTGATGCTCGCCATGCGCTCGGTCGCCCCGGCGATCGCGCTGGGCAACGCGGTGCTGGTCAAGCCGGACGTGAAGACCGCTTTCTCCGGCGGCGCGGTGCTCGCGCGCATCTTCGAACAAGCCGGTTTGCCGGACGGCGTACTGCACGTGCTGCCCGGTGGCGCGGCGACCGGCGAGGCTGTCGTGCGTTCGCCGCACACGAACGCGATCTCGTTCACCGGCTCGTCCGCCGCGGGCCGCCGGGTCGGCGAGATCGCGGGCGGCCTGCTCAAGCGGGTAGTGCTCGAACTCGGCGGCAACAACGCGTTCATCGTGCTGGCGGACGCTGACCTCGACCGCGCCGTCGCCGGTGGCGTCGGCGGGACTTTCCGGCACCAAGGCCAGATCTGCATGGCCACCGGACGGCATCTCGTCCACGAAAGCATCGCCGACGAGTACGTCGAACGGCTCAAAGCAGCGGCGGAGAAACTGCGGCTCGGCGACCCGAAAGCACCCGGGACGACCCTCGGCCCGCTGATCACGACCGCGCAGGCCGAGCGGGTGCACGGCATCGTCGAGGCCGCGGTCGCCGGGGGAGCGCAGGTCGTGCACGGGGCCACGCACGACGGCGCGTTCTACCAACCGACCGTGCTGGACGGCGTAACAGCTGACAACGCGGCTTTCCGCAGTGAGATCTTCGGCCCGGTCGCTCCGGTCACCCGCTTCTCGACCGAAGAAGAAGCGCTCGAACTCGCCAACGCGACCGAATACGGCCTGTCCGCGGCTATCCACAGCCGCGACGTCGCGCGCGCCCTCGGCTTCGCTTCGCGGTTGCGTGCCGGGATGGTCGCGCTCAACGGCCAGACCATCTACGACGCCGCGCACATCCCGATGGGCGGCCTCGGCGCGTCCGGCAACGGCGGACGGCACGGCGGGCACTGGAACCTGGACGAGTTCACCTACTGGCAATGGGTGACGGTGCCGACGATCCAGCGCTGAGCGTTTCCGACACCGCGTCGGACTTTCCTACACGGTGTCGGACGCCCGCGGCGGAGATTCCCGCAGCGGACCGATTCCGCGGCGCCGCGATTTCCGTAGCTTCGAATCGTCGCCCGGTGCGGGCCCGTCAAAGACAAAGGAGTCGGAGTACATGGACATTTCCGGTGCCACCGGGGCGCTGACCGGCGAGCAGTACAAGAAGAGCCTCAACGACGGCCGAGAGGTCTGGCTCGACGGCAAGCGCATCGAGAATGTCGCGGAGCACCCGGCGCTGAAGCCGACCGTCGACGAGTTCGCCCGCCTGCTCGACCTGCGGTTCGCCACCCCCGAGGGGCGGGCGGCGACCCTGTTCAAGTCCGCGGAGACCGGCAACGAGGTCAGTTACGCGTTTTCGCTGCCGAAGACCCCGGAGGAATTGCGCGCCAAATTCGCCGCGTCGGAATGGTGGATGCGGGAAAGCCTCGGGCAGCTCGGCCGTTCGCCCGACTTCATGTCGAATGTCGCGGCGGGTCTCGCCGATTACGCCGACGAACTCGACCAGAACCGCGAAGGTTTCGGCCAGAACGCCCGGGACTACCGCCGGTTCGCGATGGAAAACGACCTCGTCCTGACGCACGCCCTCGGCGACCCGCAGATCGACCGCAGCGCCAGCCCGCTCGACGACCCGGACCTCGCCCTGCGCGTGGTCGAGGAGCGCGAGGACGGCGTGATCCTGCGTGGGGCCAAGCAACTCGCGACACTCGCGCCGTTCTCCCACGAGGTGCTGGTGTACCTCAACGGCGTCACCGCCGCGCGCGGTGCGGAAGACTTCGTCATCTGGTTCGCGCTGCCGATGAGCACGCCGGGCCTGAAGATCCTGCTGCGCGAACCGCTCGGCGCGCCGGAGAGCGGTCACTCGCACCCGCTCGGCAACCGGTACGACGAGCAGGACGCGATGCTGTTCTTCGACGACGTTTTCCTGCCGCGCGAACGCATCTTCCTGCTCGGCGACTCCCTGCGCGCGCTCAAGGGCCTCGGCCGGATCAACGTCTGGAGCCTGCAGAGCACGCACATCCGCTTCCTCGCCCGGATGAAGTTCTTCACCTCCGTCGCGAAGAAGCTCGCGCACTCCATCGGCGTGGACACTTTCCGCGGCATCCAGGAACAGCTGGGCGAGCTCATTTCGTATGTCCAGACGCTCGAACTGGCGATCAAGGGCGCCGAGGCCGACGCCGTCGTGACGCCGGGCGGGCACCTCGCCCCGAGCAATACCAACGGCGTCGGCTTCTGGTCGGCGGACATCTCGGCGCGGATGGTGCAGATCTTGCGCCAGGTCGCCGCGTCCGGCCTCATCATGCAGCCGACCGAAGCCGACCTCGCGAACCCGGAGCTGCGTCCGTTCCTGGACCTCTACATGCGCGGCCACGACATCGGAGCGGCGGAGAAGGCACGGCTGTTCCGGCTCGGCTGGGAGCTCGCCGGCTCGAGTTTCGGGATGCGCCAGGAACTTTACGAGTACCTGCACCGTGGCGACCCCGGCGCGGGCCGCACCCGGCTGCTGCGCTTCTACGACACGTCGGCGACGGACGCGCGCGTCGACGAACTCATCAGCAAGCCGCTCGGCTGAGACCGCAAGGAGCATCCCGTGATCATCGACGTCCACGGCCACATGTCCGCGCCGGACTCCTACTACGCCTGGAAAGCCTCGCTGCTGTCGCACCGCGGCGCGCACGGCGGCAAACCGCCCGCCATCAGCGACGACGCGCTCGCCGCCGCGTATCACCACCCGCACCCGAGCTTCGGCGACATCTCGCATCTGGCGCACCTCGACGGCGCCGGGATCGACCTGCAGATGATCTCGCCGCGCCCGTTCCAGATGATGCACAGCGAACGGCCGGCCAAGCTCGTGCAGTGGTTCACCGAGGAGACCAACAACCTCATCCACCGCGCGACCGAGCTGTTCCCCGGCCGGTTCAAGGGCGTCGCCGGACTCCCGCAGAGCCCGGACCTGACGCCCCGCGACTGGACCGCCGAGCTGCGCCGCACGGTGACCGAACTCGGCTTCGTCGGCGCGATGCTCAACACCGATCCGTACGAGGGCACGGAAACCCCGCTCGCGCTCGGCGACCGGTACTGGTACCCGGTGTACGAGGTGCTGTGCGAACTCGACGTGCCGGTGCTGCTGCACGCCGCCGGGTGCAAACCGCCCGCGCGCGAGCCGTACAGCCTGCACTTCATCCAGGAAGAAACCATCGCGGTGTGGAGCCTCGTGAACTCCACCGTGCTGAAGGATTTCCCGGACCTCAAGGTGATCGTCTCGCACGGCGGCGGCGCGATTCCGTACCAGGTGGGCCGTTTCCTGCCGTCGGTGGTGCGCACCGGAGTGTCCTATCTGGACAAGCTGCGCCGGCTGCACTTCGACTCCTGCCTGTACACCCAGGACAGCCTGGAGCTGCTGATGAAGGTCGTCGGCACCGACCGGGTGCTGTTCGGCTCGGAGAAACCCGGCACCGGCTCGCAGATCGACCCGGACACCGGCCGCTGGTTCGACGACATCCACCTGCTCATCGACGACATCGCCTGGCTCGGCGACAAGGAGCGCGCCGACGTCCTCGAGAACAACGCCCGCGCGCTCTTCCAGCTCTGAGGGGGAAGGTCATGACCGAGATCGTCGCCGGGTTCGGCACCTCGCACGGACCGCAGCTGAAGGCACCACCGCCGCACGCCTGGGATACCCGGGGCACGGCGGACCGCGCCAGCAAGGGGCTGAAGTTCCGCGGCGAGACCTACAGCTACGAGGAACTCCGCGAGCTGCGTGAAGACTTCACCGCGGAGATCACGCCCGAGGTGATGGCGCGTCGCTGGGAAAGCTGTCAGCGGTCGATGGACCGGCTCGCGGACTTCATCCGCACCCAGGACGTCGACGTCCTCGTGATCGTTTCCAGTGATCACAAGGAAACCTACGGCGACGAATGGCTCGCCCCGTTCTCGGTGTTCTGGGGCGACGAGGTCGCGCACGTGCCGTTCACCCAGGCGCAGCTCGACGCGATGGCTCCCGGCCTGGCCGAGGCCGCGACCGGCGACGTCCCGGACCGCACGATCATGCGGCCGACCCACCGCGCGCTCGGCAAGCACATCATCCAGTCCACCCAGGCCGACGACTTCGACACCGGGGCCACCGAGGTCATCCCGGCCGGGCGGTACGAGAACCACACCATTCCGCACGGCTTCGGCTTCATCTACCAGCGGTTCCTCGGCCAGGAATCGACGCTGCCGATGGTGCCGATCTTCATCAACACCTTCTGGGAGCCGAATCCGCCGGGAGCCAAGCGCTGCTACGACTTCGGGCGCGCGGTCGGCCGGGCGATCCGGTCGTTCCCCGGCGACCTGCGGGTCGGCGTCGTCGCTTCGGGCGGGCTCAGCCACTTCGTGATCGACGAGAAGCTGGACCAGGAGTTCATCCAGGCCCTGCGCGACCACGACGCTAGCTACCTGTCGAGCGTCCCGGCCGCCGAGATGCGGTCCGGTGCCTCGGAGTTGCGCAACTGGATCGCGGTCGCCGGGATCGCTGACGAAGCCGGTCTCGCCGTGACCAGTGTCGACTACGAGCCCTGCTATCGCACTGAAGCCGGCACCGGCAACGCGATGGGTTTCCTTACCTGGGAACGGAAGTGACCATGTCTCCCGAAGAGATCATCACCGCACTGCGCGGCCTCGACAGCTGCGCGGTTTCCGACGCGCTCGATACGCTGGGCTTGCCCGGCGCGGTTACCGCACTGAAGCCGATGTGGCCCACGGGCACCGTCCTGGCCGGTCGCGTACGCACTGTCACGGCTGCTCCCAAAGCGACCGCCGGACCGGCGACGCACATCGCCACCCCGCTGGTCGCGATCACCGAACCGGACGACGTCGTGGTGATCGACAACCACGGCCGCACGGACGTCTCCTGCTGGGGTGGCCTGCTCGCCGAGGCCGCGGTCCGGCGCGGCGTGGCTGGCGTGATCGTGGACGGTGCCTGTCGCGACGTCCAGGAGAGCGAGGCGCTGAAACTCCCGGTGTTCGCCCGCACGGCAGTTCCGGTCAGCGCGCGGGGCCGCATCGTGCAGGCCGCGATGGACGAGCGCATCCAGATCGCTGGTATCTCCGTTGCCCCGCAAGACTTTGTGCTCGCGGATGTCAATGGCGTCGTCTTCGTCTCCGCCGGAGATGCCGACCGCGTCATCGGCCTCGCGAAGCGGATCGCCGAGCGTGAAGCCCGGATGGCGGAGGCCGTCCGGTCCGGCCGTGACGTGCAAGAGGTCATGCACGATTCCCAATTCCCCTCAGTCACTGTGGAGCAGCGCTGATGTCTCTCCTCGACCGGTTCGCCGGGCTCGGCACCGCGACGGTCTCCGACGCCCTCGACAAGCTCAAGCGCCCCGGCAGCCTGCTCGGCCTTGCCCCGCTGGCGGACGGACAGCGCATGATCGGCCGCGCGTTCACCGTGCGGTATGTCAGCGCGCAGGTCCCGGCTGGCACGGTCGGCGACTTCATCGACCAGGTCGAGCCTGGTCAGGTGATCGTGCTCGACAACGACGGCCGCCTCGACTGCACAGTCTGGGGCGACATCCTGACCGCGGTAGCGCACCAGCGTGGCATCTCCGGCACGGTCATTGAAGGTGTCTGCCGCGACACGCATCGCGCGCTTTCCATCGGCTATCCGATCTACAGCCGCGGACGCTTCATGCGCACCGGCAAGGACCGGGTCGAGGTGGCCGAGGAGCGCGGACCGGTGACGATCGGCGGCGTGACCATCCGCCACGGGGACATCCTGCTCGGCGACTCGGACGGCGTGGTCGCGATCCCTCGCGACTGTGAGGACGACGTACTGGAGGTCGCCGAGATGATCCAGACGCGCGAAGAGGCGATCCTCGCCGCCGCTCTCGGCGGCGCGACGATCGCCGAAGCCCGCGCGAAGTACGGCTACCACGATCTGCAGCGGGCGGACGCATGACCACGTTGGCCGAAGACACCAAGGAACTGCTGACGCTCGGCACGGCCACACTGTACGAGGCGTCCGGTCTCGACTGCTTCCTGGACGCCGCGTTCCGGCCAGCCTGGGACGGCGCGCAGATCGTCGGCCGCGCGGTGCCGGTGTCCGCGCAGATCGGGGACAATCTGGCGCTGCATCACGGAATCGAGGCCGCTGGCCCCGGTGACGTTCTTGTGGTCGACGCAGGTGGCGCGCCGTTCGGGTACTGGGGCGAGGTGATGGCGGTCGCGGCGCAAGCGCGCGGCATTGGCGGCTTGGTCATCGACGGCGGCGTCCGCGACACTCAGCAGCTCGCGTCGCTCGGGTTCCCGGCGTTCAGCACGGCGATCTCGATCCGCGGCACGATCAAGAACTGGCCGGGGACGGTCGGCCGCCCGATCACCCTGCGCGGCAGGGTGGTTCACCACGGTGACATCGTCGTGGCCGATCGGGACGGGATCGTCGTGTTCCCGGCGGACGAGTACGACCGTGTCTTGGCCGCGTCCCGGGGCCGCGCGGAGAAGGAAGAGTCCTATCTGGACCGTCTGCGCGCCGGTGAGACCACTTTGGACGTCTACGACTTCCGCCATCTCGGCGTTCCGGACGGAGCGAGGTGACCACGATGACCTCCGACCAGCAACGGATCGACAGCTTCCGCCAGGCAGCCGGACGATTCGCTTCAGGTGTCACAGTAGTGACTACCGCGCTCGACGGGCACCTTTACGGAATCACCGCGACCTCGTTCGTTTCCCTTTCGCTGAACCCGCTTTTGGTGACGGTTTCGATCAATTCCCACAGCCCGATCCTCGAAGAGATCCGCGCGAGCGGGGTCTTCGCGATCAACGTGCTCGGCCGCCATCAGCAGGAGGTTTCCGCGTGCTTCGCCCGCCGTGGGCGCGGCCGGAGCAAAGAGCGGTTCGACGAGGTCGAGACGCACACCGAGGCTACCGGTGCCCCGGTGGTCACCGGCGCGTTGAGCTGGTTCGACTGCACCGTGCACACGATGCTCGGCGGCGGCGACCACATCATCCTCGTCGGCGAAGTCGTTTCGGCGGGCGGCGGGACCGGGCAGCCGTTGCTGTACTGGTCCGGTGAATACCGCGAACTCAACACGGCGGAAGAAGCCGAGGCGGACATCGGCCGGATCGCTGATTCGCTTTCCATTCAGCTGCATTTGCACGGCATGCGAACCGAACAGCTCCTGGAAGCGCAGCACGCGGTCGAACCCGCCGCAGCCGCGCTCGCCGCACGTGCCGCCGCCGACGACCAGGTCGCGCAATTGCGTGCGCTGGTCGAGGAGTCGGAGATGCACGTCCACGACGCCAGCCGGTACAACCCCTTGTCGCTGGAATTCCACGCCCGGCTTGGTTTGCTCAGCGGAAACCCGGCGATCGCCGCGTCGGTCGGCGCGCTCAACCGGCCGCGGGAAAGCGTGTATGCCGTGCATACCAACGCTGAGCGGGCGTCTCGGGCCGTCGATGCGCACCGCCGCATCCTTCAGGCCATTGAGGACCGTGACGAGGATGCTGCCCGTCGGTTGATGACTGAGCACCTTGGCGTGGTGGCGCAAGGAATGCCGTGCTGAACGGAGCAACCATGGACGCAGACGTCCTCATCGTCGGGGCAGGTCCGGTCGGTCTCGTCGCCGCACTCGACCTGAGCAGCCGCGGCGTGTCGGTGATCGTCGTCGAGGAACGGGAGTTTCTCGAACCTCCGAACGTCAAGTGCAATCACGTCGCCTCGCGCACCATGGAGAGCTTCCGTCGGCTCGGGATCGCGGCCGAGGTGCGCGCCGCCGGTTTGCCGCGCGACTATCCGCAGGACGTCGCGTTCCGGACCTCGCTGACCGGACGGGAACTGTCGCGCATCCCGATCCCGGCGAGCGGCGACCGGTACACCTCGCGCGTCGGCCCCGACACGAGCTGGGCGACGCCGGAACCGCCGCACCGGATCAACCAGACGTTCCTGGAACCGATCCTCGCCCGGAACGCCGCCGCCGCGCCCGGCGTGACCCTGCTCAACCGCACCCGGTTCCATTCGGTCGAGCAGGACGCGTCGTCGGTGTCGGCAGTAGTGTCCGACGACTCGGGCGAACAGACTCTGCGCGCTCGGTACTTCATCGGCGCGGACGGCGGCCGTTCGGCGGTGCGCAAGCAGATCGGCGCGAAGCTCAGCGGCGATCCGGTGCTCCAGCACGTGCAGTCCACCTGCATCCGCGCGCCGAAGCTGTACTCGCTGATGTCCGCCGACGAACCGCGGGCGTGGGGTTACTACACGTTCAACGCTCGCCGCGTCGGCCATGTGTACGCGATCGACGGCCGCGAAACCTTCCTCGTGCACACGTACCTTTCCTCGGCGGAGGAGATCGTCGACCGGGACGCGGCGATCCGCGCGATTCTGGGCGTGGACGAGGCGTTCGAGTACGACGTCGTGTCCAAAGAGGACTGGGTCGCGCGCCGGCTGCTCGCCGACCGGTTCCGCGACCGGCGGGTGTTCCTGGCCGGGGACGCTTCGCACCTGTGGGTGCCGTTCGCCGGATTCGGGATGAACGCGGGCATCGCGGACGTGCTCAACCTGACCTGGCTGCTCGGCGCGCATCTCGGCGGCTGGGCCGAGGAAGGGATCCTGGACGCCTACGAAGCCGAGCGGCGGCCGATCACCGAACAGGTGTCGCACTTCGCGATGAACCACCAGCGGAAACTCGCGCGGCCGGGACTTCCCGCCGCCCTGGAAGACGAGACTCCGGAGGGCGAAGCCGCGCGTGTGTCGTTCGGTGCCGCTGTGCGGGAGTTGAATGAGCCGCAGTTCGCCGCTGCTGGCTTGAATTACGGCTACGCGTACCACGATTCCCCGATCATCGCCTACGACGGCGAGGAAGCGCCCGGTTACACGATGGGCAGCTACACACCGTCCACTGTGCCCGGTTGCCGTGCTCCGCACTTCACGCTGGCGGACGGATGCTCGCTGTACGACCATTTATCACCCGGTTACACCGCAATATCCGGGCGCGGTGTAGATACCTCAGCGCTGTCTGTTGAAGCGGCAGGCCGAGGCATCCCATTCGCCGTGGTTGCAGTCGACGCGCTGCCGGACGAATATCTTTGCCCGATCACGCTGGTGCGTCAGGACCAGACGGTGGTCTGGCGAGGTGCTCCGCCCGACCGGGCGGCCGCGGCCGAGTTGTGGGAAAAGCTTCGCGGCGCTTGACCCTCCGGCCCACCGTGAAGGCCTCCTCGGGGAAATCCCTCGAGGAGGCCTTCACTGGTTTCAGCGGCGGATGATTTTGCTGGCCGCCATGGCTTTCAGGCCTTCGACGCCGAACTCCAGCCCGTATCCGGACGATTTGGTCCCGCCAAAGGGGATCGCCGGATCGACGCCACCGTGCTGGTTGATCCACACGGTGCCCGCCTCCATCCGCTGCGCCACCGCGTCGGTTTCGTCAGCGTCGGGACCCCACACCGAAGCACCCAGCCCCTGATCAGTGCCGTTGGCCCGGCGTACGGCTTCGTCCACAGTGGAGTACCGGAGCACCGGCAGCACCGGGCCGAACTGCTCCTCGTCCACTACCGCGGCACCGTCCTCGACGTCCGCGATGATCGTCGGCCGGTAGAACAGCGGCCCCAGTTCGGCAGCAGGCAGGCCGCCGGTGACGATCCGGGCCCCGCGCGCCCGGGCTTCTTCCACCAGCCGGGAAACGATCTCGAACTGCGCGGGATTCTGCACCGGACCGAGCCGGTTCGCCTTGTCCTGTCCTGGCCCCATCGGCGCCTTCTCGGCGCGTTCGGCCAGCGCGGAGACGACGTCGTCGTAGATCGTCTCGTGCACATAGAGCCGTTTGAGCGCGGCGCACACCTGGCCGGTGTTCATGAAAGCCGCCCAGAACAGCTTGTCCGCGACCGCGTCGACGTCCGTGCCGGGAAGCACGATCGCGGCGTCGTTCCCGCCCAGCTCCAGGGTGAGCCGCGCGAGGTTGCCCGCCGAGCTTTCGACGATCCGGCGTCCGGTCGCGGTCGAGCCAGTGAACACGATCTTGGCGATCCGCGGATGCGCGGCCAGCGCGGCGCCGACCTCGCGATCCCCGGAGACCGCGGTCAGCACGTCCGCCGGGAGGTGGCGGCGGAAGATCTCCGCGAGCGCGAGCACGCTCAGCGGCGTGTTCTCGGAAGGCTTGAGCACCACCGTGTTTCCCATGCGCAACGCCGGCGCGACGTGCCACACCGCGATCATCACCGGGAAGTTCCACGGGCCGATCGACGCGACGACGCCGAGGGGAACGTAGTGCTGTTCCGCTCCGTCCGGCAGCGTCTGCGGTTCGAGCACCGTGTCCGCGGCGGACCGGAGCCAGTGCGCGGCGCCGTGCGCCTCGCCAGCGCCGCCGGCTTTGCCTTGCTCGGCAGTGACGATCTCGCCGAGTTCTTCGGCGTGCGCGTCGATGTCGTCGGCGATGGCGTGCAGGATTCGCGAACGTTCAGCGTGCCCCAGCGCGGCCCATGCCGGCTGAGCCGTCGCGGCAGCGGCGATCGCGGCGTTCAGCTGGTCGACCGTGTGCACCGGTGCGTGGCCGACGACTTCCCGGGTCGCGGCGTCGAGGATCGGCCGCCCGCGGTCGTCGGCGACCGAGACGGTGGTCAGCAGTGCGTTCATGCGGGACCCTTCCGTAAAAGTTCACATTGAATATAGTCAATTGGGGGCGATGGGGCTAGCGAAGACCGGCGAGCGTCGCGATCCGCAGGCCGGTGTGGAGTTCCCGGCGTACTTTCCCGTCGGCGAGATCGACATCGGCGACTGCGCGCACGCGATCCAGCCGGTAGTAGAGGGTGCTGCGGTGGACGTGCAGGGTCAGTGCGGTGCGCTGGGCGTCGCAGCCGCAGTCGAGGTAGGTCTCGAGGGTCTGCGCGAGATCCGGTCCGGACTGCGCGTCGAGCAACCGTCGTACGGCATCGGGGAGATCTGCGATGTCGACGTCCTCTAGCGGGAGTTGCAGCAGCAGTCGGTCCAATCCCAGCTCTGACCAGTGGGTCACGCAGCCGGTGTCGCCGCCGCGCAAGGCGATCCGGGCTTCCCGCAGCGAGCGGTGCACTCCGGACAGCGGCGCGTGCGCTCCGCCGGCCCCGGCGTGCAGGCCGGAAAAGGCGGGCTGGGCAAGGAGGGCTGACAGCCGCTCGGTGTCGATCTCGTACGGCACCAGCAAGATCGCTTCGCTGCCGAGCACCGCGCCGACCGCCTTCAGGGTCGGGAAGACGGGAATGCTCGACAACGCCCGGTCCAGCACGAGCCGGAGCGTCGCCGAACTGGGCTCGGCTCGGGGCGGGGTCGCGATCGAGATCACCGTGTAGTGCGGGACGGGGGAGAGCAGGCCGCTCGCGAGCAGTTCGTCGGCGGCCCGGACGCGCTGGTCGTCGTTGCCTTCGAGGAGCGCGGCGAGCAGGCGTCGCGCGCGGTCCTCGTCCTCTCGGTTGCCGAGCGCCATGGCGGCCAGCAGCAAGCCGATCTGCGCGCGACGGTCGCGCAACTCGTCGTCGTCCTCGTAGGCGGAGTCGTCGTCCTCGGGGATCGTCGAGGACAGGTAGCCGACGAGCCGTCCCTCGTGCCGGACCGGCGCGACCAGCCGGGACTGCCCGCCGTCGAGCGGCGGAATCCGGACCGGGTCCGGCGCCTGGCCGACCCGGTAGTCCCGGATGGACTCGCGGGCGCGCGAAGATCCTTTGTGGGACAGGATGATCGCCAGCCGGGCGTGGTCGACGTCCTGGTCGTGCACGCTGAACGCGATCACCGTGAAGTCGACGTCGAACACGATGATCGGCCTGCCGAGCCGGTCCGCGTAGGCCTGCACCTGTCCTTCGAGAGTCATGCTCGCCTCTTCCGTTGCCAGCTGCCCGAGATTTGATCTATATTCATTATAGACATTTGACGAGAGGGATCCGCATGGCACAGATGACAGGCGGTGACGCGCTCGCCAGGGCGCTCATCAGCGAGGGCGTCGACACGGTCTTCGGCATTCCCGGAGTCCAGCTGGACGGGCTCACTGACGGCATGTACCGCAAGCGCGACGAGCTGGAGCTCGTGGTTCCGCGGCACGAGCAGGCGACCAGTTACATGGCGGACGGCTATTACCGCGCTTCCGGACGGCCGGGTGTGGCGATGGTGGTGCCGGGGCCTGGGGTGCTGAACGCTGGGGCCGGGATGGCGACGGCGTATGCCTGCTCGTCGCAGGTGATGCTGCTGGCAGGGACGATTCCTTCGCCGCTGGTCGGGTCTGGGCTTGGGGCGCTGCATGAGATTCCTCGGCAGACCGACACGGTTCAGGGCCTGACTAAGTGGTCTGCCCGGCCTAAGCGGGTTGAGGAGATTCCGGATCTCGTGCATGAGGGATTCCGGCAGATGCGGACTGGGCGGCCGCGTCCGGTTGCGCTGGAGCTGGGGCCGGATTTGCTTCACGCGGTTGCGGATCTTAAGCCGGGGGAGCCGTTTGGGGTTCGGGAGCCGGAGGCGCCGGAGCGGGATGTCGCTGAGCTTGCCCGGTTGCTGGGGGCTGCCGAGCGGCCGGTGATCCATGTCGGGGGTGGGATGCGGGATCCTCGGGCGTTCAAGCTGTTGGCTCGGCTTGCTGAGTTGCTGGACGCGCCGGTGGTGATGAGCGAGAACGGGCGCGGGGCGATTGACGCTCGGGATCCGCATGCGTTGCCCGCGTTCGCCCTGTGGGAGCTGCGGTCTACGGCGGATCTGGTGGTTTCGTTCGGGAGCCGGTTCCTTACGCCGTTCGGGCAGCAGCTGAATATTGGTGACGCTCGGCTTGCGTTGGTCAATATCGATGCGGCTGATCTTCGTCCGCCTCGGCGGCCGGATCTTGCCGTTAATGCTGATGCGGTGGCGGTGTTGGAGGCGTTGGTCGAACGGCTCTCGCCTCGTGCTTCCTGGGGGGTTGAGCTGGTTCGGCTTCGGGAGGATTGCGAAGTCCGGATCCGGAAGCAGGCCGGGCCGCAGATGGAGTTCGTCGACGCGATTCGTGCCGCGTTGCCGGAGGACGGGGTTTATGTCAACGAGTTGACGCAGATCGGCTACGTCTCGACGTACGGGTTTCCGGTGCAAGCGCCGCGGTCTTATGTGTGGCCGGGTTATCAGGGCACGCTCGGCTACGCGATGCCGACCGCGCTCGGCGCCGCGGTGGGAGCGGGCGGACGTCCGGTAGTCGCGGTGACTGGCGACGGTGGGATCGGCTGGTCTCTGCAGGAGTTCGCTACGGCTAAGAAGTACGGGATTCCGTTGGTGACTGTGTTGTTTGAGGATTCTCGGTTTGGGAATGTGTGGCGGATTCAGCGGGATACTTATGGTGGTCGGTTCATTGGGTCGGATCTGACTAATCCTGATTTCGAGCTGCTTACTCGGGCGTTCGGGTTGGATTTTGCGCTCGCTGAGGATGCTGCTGCGGTGGAGAAGCATGTGGCTGCGGCGATTGCGGCTCGGCGTCCGGCTGTGGTGAAGGTGCCGGTTGATGTGTTTCCTTCGCCTTGGCCGTTGATTCACGAGAAGCACTGATCGCTGTCGGCTCGTCGCCTGGCGGCGACATTGCGTTTGGGTGGGGGCCACCACCCCGAAGTTTGATTGTGCTGACGGTTCGGGGGTGCTTGTCAAGGCGGGAAAGATGCCTTGACAAGCACCCCCGAACCGCAGGGAAGGCTTCGTATCGGGGTGCGGGGGAGGGGCTGGGTGCCTCGATAGTCGGGTGCACCGGTGCGGGGGTGGTTACTCCCAGACTGCTGTTTCTGGGTTCACTCCGTGTGCGATCGCGTTGGCGAAGATGACGTCCCGCAGCCAGCTCGCGAGTCCGGGTGCCAACGCGTCGTAGTACTCCGTGTATCCGGTCTCATCCACGAACTTTCGCCCGATGCACACGTGCATCGAATGCGTGCAGTCGAAGTAGCGCGACAGCGTTGCTCGGTGCCGCTCCGCGAGGGTGTTCGCCTCCGGTGTCCCGGGCTCGATCCCAGCTCGCCGTGCTGTGGTGAGGTCCGTGTGGAGGGTCTCGTGTTCGGCCGCGGCTTCCTGCCAGTCTTGCGGGGTCAGGTCGGTGGTTCGCTCGCGGTATTCCGCCCACTGCTTCGTGTCGCCCCAGCGTTCCGCGGCTTCGTCTACCCACTCTGGGTTCCAGTCGGATCCGAAGATCTCGATCTGTTCCTCGGCGGTCAACTGCATCCCGCCGCGGGTGGCCGCTGCCATGCGGTCGACGGCGGAGACCATGTGTTCCAGTTGCTCGATCCGCTCCCGCAGTTCGCGGCGCTGGCGGGTCAGGTGGGCGTGCGCGTCGGCGGTCGGGTCGTCCAGGAGGCGGCCGATTTCCGACAGGGGGAAGCCGAGCTCGCGGTAGACGAGAACTCGGTGCAGGCGCGCGATGTCGTCGGCGGAGTACACGCGGTAGCCGGACCTGGTGCGCTCGCTCGGGCGCACCAGGCCGACCGCGTCCCAGTGGTGCAGGGTTTTGACACTCACGCCGACGAGCGTCGCCGTGCGTCCGACAGTGAGGCCGTCTTGCTCGGTCACGGCCTCAGTGTCGCAGCTCACTACCGTGGGACGTCGATCCCCACGGCGCGCATCCGCTCCGCGACGGGGCCGTCCGGGTCGATCGGCTCCGCCGCGGTCATCACGACCTTCGTGCCTTCCGGCGTGACGACCGTCAACTCCCGCGAGTTCCACGGCATCAGCTCCGGTCCGCTCGTGCAGCCCGGCGTGATTTCCTCGCACCGCTTGGCGATTTCGTCGAGTTCGCCGAGCACGCAGGAGAAACTGACGCTGGCCTCGCTCGGAACCGCGGGCGTCCCCGGCTTGAGCAGCACGTCCTGAAACGCCCAGCGGCGCAAGTGCACGACCTGGCCGGGCAGGGTGAAAAGGTTGTCGAAGCCGAGCCCGCGAAGCCAGAAATCAGTGGAAGCTTCGAGGTCGGCGGTGGGCACGTTGGGAAACATCGGCATCCCGTAGAAGCCGAGGTAGTTGCCCGGGGACACCGCGTCGTAGGCGGGCATCGGAACCGGTCCGCGAAATTCGTTCATGCCGACGAGCGTGCGGCCTCCTGCCGCAGGAGGGTCAAGCCCATCCGCAGCGGCCGGGCGGGTTTCTCCGACATACGTGCAGAGCCTTCGACGACTGCCAGAGCATTTCGACGTCGCCAGGCAAGGAGGGAGGTTCAGTGGATTTCGTCCAGTGCCAGACGGACGCGGGATCCGGCTCGCCGCCGGGAGTCTCGTTCAGTCCGCTGTGGACCTTCGACCCGGAAACCACGCAACTCTCACCCGGTGACTGCACAGCGGCCCAGGGTGACGAGACCCGCTTGGAAACCGATACGGCCACCTGGCCCGATGTCCTGAAGCAACCCATGGACAGCGCCGCGACCAAGCTCGCCTGCTGACCCTGAGCGCGTCCGAGGCCAGCCGGGCAACACAAAAGCACCCCGTGACCTGGTCGGTCCCGGGGTGCTCTGGGGGTGGCAGGTGAGGGATTCGAACCCCCGAAGGCTGAGCCGTCTGATTTACAGTCAGATCCCTTTGGCCGCTTGGGTAACCTGCCATGGCCGGGCGAACCGGCCGGAAAGAAGGATACCCAACGGTCCGGACGGCCGGTCAACCGGGATGCCCCGGCGCTACGCTGGGGGTCCCTGACGAGCTGAGACAAGGTGTGAGGACACGTGGCGGATCCCTCTTTCGACGTGGTGAGCAAGGTCGACCGCCAGGAGGTGGACAACGCGCTGAACCAGGCCAGCAAGGAACTGGGCACGCGGTTCGACTTCCGCGGCACCGGAACCGGCATCAGCTGGTCCGGCGAGGAAGCCATCGCGATCGAGTCGGAGACCGAAGAGCGCGCCCTCGCGGCGGTGGAGGTCTTCAAGGAGAAGCTGATCAAGCGGAACATCTCGCTGAAGGCCTTCGAGGCAGGCGAGCCCGCGATCTCCGGCAAAATTTACAAGATCAGCGGCAAGATCCTGCAGGGCATCGCGTCGGACAAGGCGAAGCAGATCGCGAAGTTCATCCGCGATGAAGGCCCGAAGGGCGTGCAAGCCCAGATCCAGGGCGACCAGCTGCGGGTGTCGGGCAAGAAGAAGGACCAGTTGCAGGACGTGATCTCCCTGCTGAAGGGCGAGGACTTCGAGATCGCGCTGCAGTTCACCAACTACCGGTGACTCGCGGGGCCTGCTGGCGTCCGGATCAGGATTCCAGCAGGCCCTCAAAAGGCGGTAAAGGTCCAGTCCGCCTCGAACGTCTCCACCGCCACATACGTGGGTCCGGTGAGCGGGAACTCCCCGGTGGTCTCGCCGATGTGGTTCACCGCCAGATGCGGATACCCGTCGACCAGGACCCAGACTCCGTTCGAGCCCTTCGAGCCGGTGAAGAACTTCCCCCAGGTCGTGTTCGGGGGCACCGCCAGGACCGCGTCCCCGTGGCCGTTGTACGGCTTGCCCGGTTCGACGACCGGCACTCCGCGGTAGTCGGTGATCGTCGCGGTCCACGAGCCCTTTGCCTCGACCGTCAGCGTGTGCACCGATTTGCCGCCGGGGGAGACGTTGAACCAAGCCGTCCCGTGGTAGGCGTCGCTGTCGTTGACCAGCAGGCCTTCCGTACCGTCCGTCGTCACGGCGACGTGCCCGGTGCACTTCGGACAGTCGAAGGTCAGGAACCCCGAGACCCCGGACGGCCAGGTCAGCGGAACTGTCGCATTGTTCTTGCCCTGGTGGGTTTCCGTCGGGTTCTCGGCCAGGCGAGGCTTGTCCGGTTGTGGCGGCGGAGGCAGCACCGGCGCGGGGACGTCGCTGGGCTCGTCCGGCATCTGGCGCACGATCGCCCCGACACCCGACGGCTGCAGCGAGCACGACGCGGTGATCGCCACCGCCGCGCAGACGGCGGCGAGACGCCCGATGGTGCGGCGCATGGTTCCCCCTAGCGTGCCCCGACGGGGCCTCCGGATGATCTTTCGTCACGCTCCGCCCGGTCGTTACGCAGCGGGTGCCCCTGAACAGCCCAGCGATCTCCTCGAAGGGGTGGACTCACGCGGGTGACCAGGCGAAATCGATGGTGTCGAGCCGACCACGTGGTGTAATCGCCCGTCTGATCGTGAGAGGAGTTCCTGGATGCGCCGCTGGACCCCCGTGCTTGCTTTCCTCACCTCGCTGGCGGTCCTCGTGACCGTGCTCGCGCCGGTCGCGGAAGCAGCGGGCAAGAAGCTGCTCGTACCCGGTTTCGGCTCGTACCCGAGGCTGGTGCGGCTGGAGTACTCGCCGTTCGGTCGCGGGAACATCATCGCGGCGCTGACCAGCGAGGACGGCAACGGCCGGTTCGCGCCGATCCTCGAAAGCACCGACGAGGGCGAGACCTTCCACCGGATCAGCGAGATCCGCGACCCGGACGCCAAGTTCGGCCAGTGCTGCGGAACCCTCTACGAACTGCCGCAGCGGGTCGGCCGGCTGCGCGCGGGCACGCTGCTCTGGGCGGCGACCTACCGGCAGGACTCGGGCCCGCAGCGCCGGATGGGGATCAAGGTGTGGGCCAGCCGCGACGGCGGCCGCAACTGGCGGTACCTGTCCGAAGCCGCGCTCTCGCACAACCACGACGGCATCTGGGAGCCAGAGTTCACCGTGGACGCCGGCGGCACGCTCTGGCTGCACTACGCCGACGAGACGCAGGCGCCGAAGTACGGCCAGGTGCTCAACCGCGTCGCGTCGACCGACGGGATCAACTGGGGAACCAAGCAGCTCACGATGGCCATCGGGCCGTCCAGGGTGCGGCCGGGCATGCCGAACATCCGCAGGCTGCCCGACGGCCGGTACTGGTTCGGCTACGAGATCTGCAACTACCGCGACCGCTACTGCGATCCGTATTACAAAATCTCCGCCGACGGCGCGAACTGGGGCGACCCGGCCGACCCCGGCACCAGGGTGAACACCGCGAACGGCTACTACTTCCAGCACGCCCAGACCACCACCCTGTTCCCCGGCGGCCCGAACGGCGTACGGCTGGTGATGGTCGGCCAGATCTACACGCGGGCCGACGGCACTCCGGTGTCCGGAAACGGGCAGACGCTGCTGGCCAACGACAACTTCGGCGCCGGGAACTGGTACGAACTCCCCGCGCCGGTGCACATCACCGGCATCTACAACAACTACTGCCCCAACTATTCGTCCACCGTGCTGCCGGTCGACGGCGGGAAGAACGCGCTGGAGATCGCCACCGAGTACGCGAACGGCTGCCAGGCGTATTTCGGCAAAGGCCCCGCGTTCTGAGTTGAGCGGAGTCTCAGACGGCCTCGAAGCTCACTCGGTACGGTGAACACCACCACCGCACGTGAGGAGGGGCTGTGAAGGGCATCGTGCTCGCCGGGGGCAGCGGAACCCGTCTGCACCCGATTACGCAGGCCGTGTCGAAGCAGCTGCTGCCGGTCTACGACAAACCGATGATCTACTACCCGATCTCGGTGCTGATGCTGGCCGGGATCCGGGAGATCCTGATCATCTCGACGCCGGCCGACCTGCCGAACTTCCGCCGTCTGCTCGGCGACGGCAGCCAGTTCGGCCTGTCCTTCTCGTTCGCGGAACAGCCGAGCCCGAACGGCCTCGCCGAAGCCTTCGTGATCGGCGCGGACTTCGTCGGCGACGACTCGGTCGCGCTGGTCCTCGGCGACAACATCTTCTACGGCCAAGGTTTCTCCACCACCCTGCGCACCGCGGCGACCGACCTCGACGGCTGCGTCCTGTTCGGGTACCAGGTGAAAGACCCCGAGCGCTACGGCGTCGGCGAGATCGACGAGAACGGCACCCTGCTGTCCATTGAGGAGAAGCCGGAGAAACCGCGGTCGAACAACGCGATCACCGGGCTGTACTTCTACGACAACGAGGTCGTCGACATTTCCCGCAACCTGAAGCCCTCGGCGCGCGGCGAGCTGGAGATCACCGACGTCAACCTCTCCTACCTGCACCGCGACCGCGCCAAGCTGATCGAGCTGAGCCGCGGTTTCGCGTGGCTCGACACCGGCACGCACGATTCGCTGCTGGAGGCCGGTCAGTTCGTGCAGGTGCTGGAACACCGGACCGGCGTGCGGATCGCGTGTCTGGAAGAGGTCGCGCTGAAGATGGGCTTTATCAGCGCGGACGAATGCCATGCGCTGGGGACCAAGCTGGCCAAGTCGGGGTATGGCGAGTACGTGATGAACGTGGCTTTGCTCGCGGGGGCGCAGAGCTGATTCCTGCTGGAGGGGAATTGTGAGCTACGACCTGGGGGTCTGGGCTGGGGATGCCGATGATCCGCAAGCCCGCTACGTCCGTCTTCGCGAAGGCGCGGGCCCGGCTGACTCGTCGCTTGACGGGTTCTGCCGCGACCTGACCGCGAAATACCCGGAACTGCACGAGGCTTCGGACCCTGAAGAATCCCCATGGAGCGCGGCGATCGAGCGCTCCGGCGATGGCGCGGTACTGACGATGCAACACCCGCGCGCGGCCGAGGTGACGCGCGTTGTCCTTGACCTGGCCCGAAAACACGACTTGACGGTGTTCAACCCGCAGACCGCCGAGGTGCACCGGCCGAACGTGCTGGACCTGACCATGTGCGACGGCTCCCGAGTGGAAAACCCCGACGCAGCGGGCATCAAGGCGGCGCTGGGCCGGTTGTCGGCGAAGAACTGGTACGCGGTCTTGGAACGCGGCGATCACTATGTCCAAATAGGACAGGGCAAGTTCGCGGCGGCTCCGAAGGGGGAGTTCGCGCTGGAGCGTCGGGACGGGTCGCCGGAACGGCATTACCGTACGGAGGCTGGGAACTTGGCGGAGGTGGTGGCAGCGTTCACCGGCTTCGCGGAGGGCGACTCGGCTTGGGTGGAAGGCTTTGAGTGGGAGAAGGTCGACTTCTCCTGACGTGCCGTGAAGGGCTCCTTGAGAGAATCTGATTCCCTCAAGGAGCCCTTCACGGACCTACGATCAAGCCGCCTGCCGAACCTCCGAAGAAGCCGGCGTAAGCGCCAACTCCAGCACCTCCCGCACGTTAGCCACCGCATGCACCTCCAGCTGCGACAACACCTCAGCAGGCACGTCATCCAGATCCGGCTCGTTCCGCTGCGGGATGATCACCGTCTTCATCCCCGCCCGGTGTGCGGCCAGCAGCTTCTGCTTCACCCCGCCGATCGGCAGCACCCGCCCGGTCAGCGAAACCTCGCCGGTCATCGCGACATCAGCCCGGACCACCCGCCCGGACAGCAGCGACGCCAGTGCGGTCGTCATCGTGACACCGGCCGACGGGCCGTCCTTCGGCACCGCACCCGCTGGGACGTGCACGTGGATTCCCCGCTCTCGCAGGTCTCCCACCGGCAGTTCCAGCTCCGCCCCGTGCGACCGCAGGTACGACAGCGCGATCTGCACCGACTCCTTCATCACGTCACCCAGCTGTCCGGTCAGCTGCAGGCCCGAAGCCCCGCTCTCCGGATCGGCCAGCGACGCCTCGATGTACAGCACGTCCCCGCCAGCGCCGGTGACAGCCAAACCCGTTGCCACGCCTGGCAGAGACGTCCGCTGGGTCGCCGTCGGCAGCGAGGATTCCGGCACGTGCCGCGGGCGGCCGAGGTAGGTTTCCAGATCCGCGGCGGACACCGAAAGCGGCAGCGAGACCGAACCCAAAGCCACCTTCGTCGCGATCTTCCGCAGCACCTTCGCGATCGTCCGGTTCGCGTCGCGCACCCCGGCCTCGCGGGTGTACTCGGCGGCGATCCGGCTGAACGCGTCGTCGGTCAGCACGACGTCGCCGGACGCCAGGCCCGCCCGCTCAAGTTCGCGCGGCAGCAGGTGATCCCGCGCGATGGTGACCTTTTCGTGCTCGGTGTAGCCGTCCAGCGTCACCAGTTCCATCCGGTCCAGCAGCGGGCCGGGGATGGTTTCCAGCGCGTTGGCCGTCGCCAGGAAGACCACATCGGACAGATCCAGCTCGACCTCGAGGTAGTGGTCGCGGAACGTGTGGTTCTGTTCCGGGTCCAGCACTTCGAGCAGCGCGGCCGTCGGGTCGCCTCGGTAGTCGGCTCCGACCTTGTCGATCTCGTCGAGCAGCACGACCGGGTTCATCGAGCCGGCTTCCTTGATGGCCCGCACGATCCGGCCCGGCAGCGCGCCGACGTACGTACGCCGGTGGCCGCGGATTTCCGCCTCGTCCCGGATACCGCCCAGCGCGACGCGGACGAACTTGCGTCCCATCGCCTTCGCCACCGACTCGCCCAGCGACGTCTTGCCGACCCCGGGAGGACCGGCGAGCGCGAGCACCGCGCCGGAACGCCGTCCGCCGACCGGGCCGAGGCCCGATTCCGCGCGGCGCTTGCGCACGGCCAAGTACTCGATGATCCGTTCCTTGACGTCGTCCAGGCCCGCGTGGTCCGCGTCGAGCACGGCGCGCGCGGCGGCGATGTCGTAGACGTCCTCGGTGCGCTCATTCCACGGCAGCTCCAGCGCCGTGTCGAGCCAGGTCCGGATCCAGCCGCCTTCGGGCGACTGCTCGGACGTCCGCTCCAGCTTGTCGACCTCGGCCAGGGCGGCCTTGCGCACCTCGTCCGGCAGGTCGGCGGCTTCCACGCGGGCGCGGTAGTCGTCGTCGGCCGCGGTGCCGTCGAGTTCGCCCAGTTCCTTGCGGATCGCTTCGAGCTGGCGGCGCAGCAGGAATTCCTTCTGCTGCTTCTCCATCCCGTCGGCGACGTCCTTGCGGATCGTCTCGGTGACCTCCAGCTCGGCCAGGTACTCCCGGCTCCACTCGAGGGCCTTCTCCAGCCGGACGCTGACGTCGAGCGCGCTCAGCAGCTCCAGCTTCTGATCAGTGGACAGGTACGGCGCGTTGCCGGCCAGGTCGGCGATCGCGGACGGCTCCTCGCCCTGCTGGACGGCGTCGATCATCTGCCAGCCGCCGCGTTGCTGCAGCACGGAGATGACCACGGCCTTGTACTCCGCGGCGAGCTGCGCAGTGCGGTCGTCGGAAGTTTCGTCAGCGGCGTCCGCGTGCACCCAGCGGGCCGCGCCGGGGCCGTCGGCGATCCGGCCGACGGAGGCGCGCGCGGTGCCGCGGAGCAGCACAGCGGTCTTGCCGCCGGGAACGCGGCCGATCCGTTCGACGGTCGCGACGGTGCCCAGCTCGGCGTACTCGCCGTGCACGCGCGGGACGATCAGGACTTCGGCCTTGCTCGCCGCGCCCGAGCGGATGCCGGGGAACGACGCGGTCGCGGGGGTCTTGGCCTGGGCGGACTCCACTGCGGCCCGGGTCTCCGCGTCGCCGAGGTCGAGCGGGACCACCATGCCCGGCAGCACGACGTCGTCATCGAGCGGGAGGACGGGCAGGAGGCGGGGGTCGGTCATGTGCACTCCTCGAATAAGTTGAGTCTAAGGTGCTCAACTCTCCGAAGGGCGGGTTTGTTTCCCAGGGAGTGTTCGCTGGGAGAGAAGTCAGGGCTTCACCGCGACGGCACCCCAGGCGAACGGCCGGACCTCCGCGGCGAACTCCGACACCGGCTCGTCCGGCCGCCAGTCCGGCAGCGCGCTCATCCCCGGCTCCAGCAGCGGCCAGCCGCCGAAGAACGGCCGGATCTCGTCGTCGGTGCGCAGGTACGCGGGGTTCGACGTGTCCTTGTACGCGTCGACGAACGCGCGGACCTCGGCCGCCCGCTCCGGCGGCGCGTCGTCCCGGCAGGTGCCATGCGTGACAGCCAGCCAGGAGCCGGGCGCGAGCTGGTCGCGGTAGGCGGCGACCAGCTCGTCCGGCCGGTCGCCGGGGCCGAGGAAATGCAGCACGGTGATCATCAGCAGGCACACCGGCTGCGACCAGTCGATCAGCTCCCGCGTGATCTCGTCAGCGAAGATCGCCTCCGGATCGCGGATGTCGCGCTCGACGATCCCGGCCCAGTCGGTCGCCTCCTCGCCTTCGAGGATCACTCGCGAATGCGCCGCCGCGACCGGCTCGTAGTCGACATACACGACCCTCGCCGGCAGCTGCTCGCGGACGATCTCGTGCACGTTGCCCGCGGTCGGCACGCCGGACCCGAGATCGACGAACTGCCGGATCCCCGCGTCCAGCGCCGCCCGCACGACCCGGTTCATGAACGCCCGGTTCTCCCGCGACATCGGCCGGATCAGCGGCCACACCTTCTCCACACGGCGGCCGAATTCCCGGTCCACCGCCCAGTTCTGGGTGCCGCCGAGGTACCAGTCGTAGATCCGGGCGGCGGACGGCTTGTCGACGTCCACGCCGCGGGGCGCGTCGGGTGCGGTCACGGCTTGCGCGCCACGGCGCACCAGGCGAACGGGCGGGCCTCCGCCTCGACGGCGTTCAGCTCGCGCTCCGGCCGCCAGTCCGGCAGATGCGTGATCCCCGGCTCCAGCAGCGGCCAGCCGCCGAAGAACGGCTCGATCTCGTCGCGGTCGCGCAGCCACATCGGATTGCTCGTCTTGCGGTACTGCTCCACGAACCAGCGCAGCCCCTCCAGCGCCGGACCGCTGCCGTCGCCCTCGCTCATCTGCGAGATCGCCAGCCAGCTGCCGGACACGAGCTTGTCGCGGTAGGCGCGCACGACGGCGTCCGGATCGTCGTCCGGGCCGACGAAGTGCAGCACCGCCATCAGCATCACGCACACCGGCTTGTCGAAGTCGATCAGCTCGCGGGTGCGCGGGTCGCTCAGCACGGTCCTGGGGTCGCGCATGTCCGCCTGGACGATGCCGGCCCAGTCGGTGGCCGCCTCGTCCTCGAGGATCAGCGTCGCGTGCGCCACGGCCACCGGCTCGTAGTCGACGTAAACCACGGTCGCCTCGTCGTCGTCCCCGAGCGCGGCCTCGACCACCTCGTGCACGTTGCCCGCGGTCGGCACGCCGGACCCGAGGTCGAGGAACTGGCGGATGCCCGCGTCCAGCGCGGCTCGCACCACGCGGTTCATGAACTCGCGGTTCTGCTTCGCGCCGGGCCGGGCGAGCGACCACATCTTCTCGACCTTGCGGCCGAATTCCCGGTCCACCGCCCAGTTCTGCTTGCCGCCCAGGTACCAGTCGTAGACGCGCGCGGCCGAGGGTTTCTCGACGTCGACGCCTTCCGGCGCTTTCGGTGCGGCGTCGGGCTTTTCGGTCACTGGGACTCCCCTCGGGACGGCCTGGCAACCGCCAGACTAGCGAGAACGCACCGCGGGCCGACGCTGCCAGCCAGTCCACAGCGGACGGTAACCCTGCGCGTACCAGAACGGCGTCGACCGGGGATTCGCCACGGCGTGGTGCAGCAGCACGACATCCGCGCCAGCCTCGTCGAAGACCTGGTGCGCGTGCGTGGCCAGCGCGGTGCCGACACCGGACGACCGAGCCGCCTCGGAGACCGCCAGCGACGACAGATAACCCACCCGGGAAGCGGCGACCCGGTGCCGGATCCAGCCGGTCTCGTCGGGCATCTGCAGCACGACCATGCCGAGCGGCTGGCCGTACAGCTCCGCGATCCACACCTGCGGCTCAGGCCGTTCGAGGTGGTGGAGCAGTTCCTTGGTGATCAGCTCCTCGACGCCGGGACGGAGCGTGATCCGGCCGAACTGCGCGTCGTACCGCTGCAATTCCAGCTGCAGCGCGACCGCGGTGGAGAGGTCGTCCGGGGTCGCGTGCCGGATGCAGACACCGGGCGTCGCGTCGGGTCCGGTGGCCATCCGCTGTGCCGGGCGGACCGCGAGCACGCCCACCGGGGCGAAGCCGTGCCGGAGGAGTTCGGTGGCCCCGGCGGTGTCACGGCTGGGCCGGGAGAGCACCGCGGCGCACTCCGTATCCCCCACTCGGGCGAGGGACCCCAGGTGTTCATCCCATCGAGTGAGCAAAGCGTCGAGGCCGGCGGCCGGATCGGGACCGGCGAGCTGGACTTCCAGCCGGTGCTCGACGAGCGCCCGCCACATCGAGCGCGGGCTGTCCGGGCCGAGTCCGGTACAGGTCGTCAGACCGGCCGCGGTGGTGTCGCCGACCTCGGCGGAAAGCAGTGCGGAATCCCCTCCGACCTCGAAGGGGAGCGGCGCGGGAAGCAGCGCGTCCACCGTGGCGATGCGCGCCGCATGGCCGGTGGCTGTCACGTCGTTGTGCATGCCGCCATTGTCCGCCGACCGGGCCGGAAAAGACCCCCAGAACACTCCCCGGCTCGGGGGTTCCGGGACGAACCGGGAGTTTCACTCCTTGGTCCACGCAGGTCAGAGAAGAACGCCCATTGTTAACCCTGGGGTGATCTCCTACTGTCTCGAAAGGGACGCCGGTACGCCCTACGGGGTAAGGTGGCGCCCTCGCCCACACCTGACGTCACGGACGAGCGCGACCGGGCAGCCGGGAAGGAAGGTCGGATGCCGGACAGCAACGCCCATCCCGGTACCGCGCCGGAGGCGATGGGCTCGGGAGGTGCTGGCTCCGCACCGGCCGAAGGCCGCACGGACGAAAGCCGCTTCCGCGTTTACACCTTCTTCGTGCTGGGCCTCGGCCTGCTCGCGGCCTTCGCCGTCGGCGCCTGGCTGCCGTTCCACGGCTCGGCCAAGCTCTGGTGGATCGGCCCGGTGCTCGCGGTCGCGTTCCTGCTCGCCGAACAGCTCGGCATCAACGTCGACGTCCGCAGCGGCATTTCGTGGACCATCTCATTCACCGAGATCCCGCTGGTAATCGGTTTCTTCGTCGCCCCGTTCGAAGTGGTGCTCGCCGCGCATCTCGTGGCGGGCATCGGCACGCTGCTGGCCCGCAAGGTCGCCGGCCGGGTCCTCTACAACGCGGGCGCGTTCCTGCTCGAAATCACCGGCGCGTTCGCCGTCGCCGGGCTCGTGCACCTGGCCATGGGCGGCGGGCCGACCATGCCGTGGGTCGCCGCGCTCGCCGGAACGCTCACCGCGCCGCTGGTCAGCACGCTGCTCGCGCTGGCCGCCGTGCGCGTGCTGCGCCGCCGGATGCGCGTGAGCACCGCGATCCGGCTGACCGGCCGCATCCTCGTGGTCGGTTTCGTCAACGCCTCGGTCGGCCTCACCGGCTACCTCGTCATCGCGAGCACTCCGCAGGCCTGGCCGCTGGTGCTGGCGGTGTTCCTCGGCCTGACCGCGCTGTACTGGGCTTACTCCGATCTGCTCCGCGAACAACGGGACATGGAGGCGCTGTCCGACGTGAGCCTGATGGTCGCGCGGTCCGGTCAACAGGCCGCGGCACGTCCGGCGAGCCGCGCCGAGGAACTGGTGGGCGGAGTCGACGTGCGCGAATGGGCCACGATCGCCGAGCGGATCAAGGACCAGCTGGCCGCCGGACGCGTCGTGCTCCGGCTGCGCCTCGAGGCCGACGATCCGATGCGCGTCGTGGTAGCGGGCAACGAACTTCCGGCCTCGGACCCGGCCCACGACGATCCGCTGCTGCGCCTGCCCGGCGCGCACGTCCGGCACTTCCGGATCACCGAGGCCAACCCGGACGTCCGCGCGGCGCTGCTGGAACGCAGTGCGCAGGAAGCCCTCGTCGTGCCGTTGCGCAGCGCGAACAAGCTGCTCGGCGTCGTCGAAGCGCACGACCGGCTCTCCCGCTGGCGCGGCTTCGGCAAGTACGACGTCCAGCTGCTCGGCACGATGGCCAGCCACCTCGCGACGTCGCTCGACAACCGGCGGCTGCTCGCCACGCTTCGCCACGACGCCTACCATGACCCGCTCACCGGGCACCTGAATCGGCCGGGATTCCAGCAGGTCTCGCGGGATCCGCTGCGCGAATCGGCGGAGGTCGTGGTGCTGCGGATCGACCTCGACGTCTTCTCCACGGTCAGCGACGCGCTCGGCTACTCGTGGGCGGACCGGATGGTCGTCGCCGCGGGCACCCGCATCCGCGGCGCACTCGGCCCGGACGTCCCGCTCGCCCGGCTCGAAGGCGCGTCCTTCGCCGCGCTGCTCGTGGACTGCACCGTCGATGACGCCCACCGCGCCGCCGAACGACTGCGGGTCCAGCTGTCCGAGCCGTATCCGGTGGACCGGCTTTCCGTCGAGGCCAACGCGATGATCGGCTACGCCAGCTCCGTGGACGACAACGGCGAGGTCGACGTCGACGGCCTGCTGCAGCGCGCCGACGTCGCCGTCCGCGCCACCCGCGGCGGCGAGGAAGTGCGCGGCTACGTGCCGAGCATGGGACAGATCTTCCTGCGCCGCTTCCAGATGGTCACGCAGTTCCGGCAGTCGCTGGAAGACGGCCACGTCTCGGTGCACTACCAGCCGAAGGTGACGCTGCCGAACCGTCAGGTGCAAGGCGTCGAGGCGCTCGTGCGCTGGGTGCACCCGGAGTTCGGCCGCCTCGGCCCGGACGAGTTCGTGCCCGCGATCGAAGCGGCCGGCCTGATCGGCGTGCTGACGTCGTTCGTGCTGGAGGAATCGCTGAAGCGCGTGCGCAAGTGGCTCGACGAGGGCCTGCGCATCTCCGCGGCGGTGAACCTCTCGGTGCGGAATCTGGCCGACGAGGACTTCCCGGCGAAGGTCCAGCGCGAGCTGGAACGCTTCGACGTGCCGCCGGAACTGCTGACGTTCGAGCTGACCGAGTCCGGCGTGATGTCCGACCCGCAGAAGGCACTGCCGATCCTGCGCGAGCTGCATTCGCTGGGCATCGTGCTCGCGGTGGACGACTTCGGCACCGGCTATTCGTCGCTCGCGTACCTGCGCCAGCTGCCGGTGGACCAGGTCAAGATCGACAAGAGCTTCGTGCTCGGCATGGGCACGGATCTCGGCGACCTCGCCGTGGTGCGGTCGATCGTCGAGCTCGGTCACTCGCTGGGCCTGACTGTGGTGGCGGAAGGCGTCGAAGAGGACGTGGCGCGCGATCAGCTCGAGGCGATGGGATGTGACGTCGCACAGGGTTATCTGATCTCGCGGCCGCTGCCGGAGGACCGCCTGGAGGCGTGGCTGCAGGCCCGCACGGCGCGCTCGCCCGGGCGGCACTCGGAGACCGTGCTGACCCTGCTGACCTGAGGTTTTGCGGTTAACCGACCCCGGTTGCACAGCCGGGTGAACCCCCTTGCTAATCTTTCCAAGTCCTCGCGAGAGGCAGGCCCCTTTAGCTCAGTCGGCAGAGCGTCTCCATGGTAAGGAGAAGGTCTACGGTTCGATTCCGTAAAGGGGCTCGCGAGTCCGCGAGCTATGTCTGCAGAAAGCGCAGACGTGGCTCGCTTCGCGGCGTCCATCTGGGGGTCGAACCCCCAGACCCCCGCCAGGGGGCTAGCCCCCTGGACCCCCAGGCCGGGTCACCTTGACCTGATGGGTTGAGGCGGGGTGGGTGTCACGCAGGGCGGTGTAGCTCAGTTGGCAGAGCAAGCGGCTCATAATCGCTGTGTCGCCGGTTCAAGTCCGGCCACCGCTACGCGGTAACGACGGGGCTGGCCCCCGGATCTGAGAGAGAAGGAAACGCTGTGGCTGCCACCGACGTGCGACCCAAGATCACGCTGGCGTGCGAGGAGTGCAAGCACCGCAACTACATCACCAAGAAGAACCGGCGCAACAACCCGGATCGCCTGGAGATGAAGAAGTTCTGCCCGAACTGCGGTACGCACCGGACTCACAAAGAGACCCGCTGACGCAGGCGGTCTTTTACCAGCTTCGAAGAGCCGCCCCGGCCACTCGCCGGGGCGGCTTTTCGCTGTCTACTGGCCGGTTCAGGCACCCGCGCGGGTCGGCGCCGCGGTTCGGTTAGCCTTCTTCGCGTGCCTTTGGACCAGTCGTTCACCGGGCGGGAGTACCCGTCGGACAGCAAGTACTTCGTGAGCCGGGAGAAAATCCGCGAGTTCGCCGACGCGATCGGGGACCCGAACCCGGTGTACCGGGACCCGGAGGCGGCCCGCGCGGCCGGCCACCCGGACGTGCTCGCGCCGCCCACCTTCCTCACCATCCTCAACCTGCCGAAGATCAACGGCATCGTGACCGACCCCGCGCTCGGCCTCGACTACTCCCGGATGGTCCACGGCGACCAGGGCTTCCGCTACGAGCGCCCGGTGCACGCGGGCGACGAGCTGGAAATCTCGGCCAAGATCGAAGCGATCATGGCGCGGGCGGGCAACGACTTCATCAACCTCCGCGCGGAAATCACCGACGCGGACGGCAAACTCGTGTGCACGACGCGGGCCCAGCTCGTGGTTCGGGGGGCGGAAGCGTGAACATCGGCGACGAACTGCCTCCGCTGGAGGTCCGCATCACGCGCGACCAGCTGGTCCGCTACGCCGGGGCCTCGCTCGACTTCAACCCGATCCACTGGAACGAGCACTTCGCGACCAAGGTCGGCCTCCCGGACGTGATCGCGCACGGCATGCTCACCATGGCCCTGTCCGGCCGCATCGTCACCGACTGGCTCGGCGACCCGGCCCGCCTCGTGGACTTCAGCACGCGCTTCACCCGCCCGGTCGTGGTCCCGGACAACGACGAGGGCGCACTGGTCGAGGTGACCGGCAAGGTCGGTGCCATGACGGACGACGGGCTGGCCCGGATCGACCTGACGGTGAAGTTCGAGGGCAAGACCGTCCTGGGCAAACCGCAGGCCCTCGTCCGCCCCTGACACCCATCCCAGCTCGGCCTGACCACCCCCAATGTGGCGTTGGGTGCATCTGACGCACCGAACGCCACATTGGGTGCGTGGGACGCACCCAATGCCACATTGGGGCGGCCTCAGTGCACCCCGAGCACTGACTCCACCACGCCAGCCATCCCAGCCTCACCCCGCGCATTCGGGTGCAGCGCCGCGGCCGAGGACGTCGGGATCACCCCCTCGATCCACTTCACATCCGAATTCGCGCAGACGTCATGGCCCTTGCTCGGCTGAGCCGTATCCGCGAACCCGGCGTCGTGGGACTTGGCCTGGTCGGACAAGGCATCGTTGAGTTTCCCGAGCGCGTCCCGCAGATACGCCACATCGCCGGAGCCCAATGGAAGGACCGGCCAGCAGCCGTCGCCGTCCGGGAGGACCGTCGGGTAGCCGACGACCACCACCCGCGCCTTCGGAGCCTTCTTGTGGATCTGATCGAGCGCGCTGCCGACCTTCTTCGCGGTTTCGCTGATGCGGTCGGCCAGTTGGTCCTTGCCGCCCGCGGTGAGCCGGTCCTTGCACGGCGAGGCGCTCTCGTGGGCGGTCACGCAGGTCTGCGCCAGTGCGATGAATCCCACATCGTTGCCGCCGATGCCGAGGGTCACCAGCGTCGTGTCCGCGGTGACCGAGTCGAACTGCGGCGGGTTTGAGCCGTTGCGCGTCGACTGGGTGTCGGTCAGGTCGTCCGTCGTCGCGCCGCTGCAGCTGACGTCCACGAACTTCGCCGGCTTCAGCTTCGCGGACACCAGGTGCGGATAGTTGTTGTCCGAGCGCGCGCATCCGGCCGGCGAGCCCGACTGCTTCCCGGTGCGCGGCGCCGACGTGTACGAGTCGCCGAGTGCGACGTACCGGCCGGTGCCGCCGCCGGTGTCCGCGCCGGACGGCGGTGCGGCCGACGAATCGTGCTTCGACTTGTAGTAGCCGACGGCCAGCAGCGCCCCCACGACAACGAGGACGAGCAACCCGCATCCACCGCTCTTGTTAGCCCCCACTCGACCGTTTTACCGGTCCCGCCCCTCGCCGACGACCCGCTTACGGGTGATCACGCAAAGACAGCACCGTGCAGCTCGCCCGCCAGCTCCAGCGCGTGCGGGACGGTTTCGGCCACATAGTGCAGATCGACGAGCGCCTCGGTGATCCCCTCGGCTTCGGCTGCCTTGAGCTGACCTGCGACGTCCTCGATGGTCGCGACCTTCGAACCCGGCGTCGGGTTGATCCGCAGCACCCGGCGCAGCGACTCCGGATCCCGGCCGGCCTTCTCCGCGGATTCGACGACCACCGCCCACTTCTGGCGCAGCATCGGGACCGGGAGCCCGGCAGGCAGCCAGCCGTCGGCGATCCGGCCGACGCGCCGCAGCGCCGCGTCCGACGCCCCGCCCAGCAGCACCGGCGGGCCGGGCCGCTGCATCGGACGGAGGCCGATCAGCGAGTCCGGGATGTCCCAGCGTTCGCTCTGGTGCCCGGCCGGATCCGCGGTCCACAGCGTCCGCAGCACCTTGACCAGCTCGGCCAGCCGCGCGCCGCGGTGCTCCCACGGCACCCCGGCGGCGGTGTACTCGTCGCGGAGCCAGCTGAGCCCGAGGCCGACGTCGAGCCGGCCGCCGGACAGCAGGTCCAGCGACGTCAGGGAGCGCGCCAGCAGCACCGGCGAGTAGAGCGGGCCGTTGAGGGTGCTCGACCCCAGCCGCGCCGACTCGGTCGAGTTCGCGGCGATCGTGAGCGCCAGCAGCGGATCGACGAAGCGGACGAACTCCGGCGGGTACGGCCGTTCGGGTGTTCCGGACGGGTAATAGGTCTTGGGGGACACCGGAGTCAGGACCCGGTCGCCGACCCACAGCGAGGCGAAGCCGACGCGCTCCGCTTCGGTGGCGAAGCCGGCGATGGCGGAGGGGTCGGCGAGCTTGCCGTACTGCGGCAAAGCGAGCCCAAGCCGGAATGTGGTCACCGATGCTCCTTGATCATGGGTTTCGCTTGCCGGGCAATGAAGATCATCTGCCGTCGGGATGATCTTGGTGCCCCGGCGGGGAAATTCGCGGCGACAGCGCCGATTTCGCTGGCCGCGCAATGAATCCGAATGCCCGCGAAACGGGAGGACCCGGCGAGCGAGAGGGGTCCGTCGGCGGCTTCGCGATTAATCGGATTACGGTGCACGGGCCTATACTCGCACGTTCGGGTGATCTTCGCCGAGGGTTCCGGGATGCCGTCCGAAGGGCCCGGAGCGGCCGCCTCGGGGGCACCGCGAGACCGCCGCGCGGGCGTCGAGGGGGCTGGGTTGCAAGGCAACATCCGCCTTGCCGTAGACTTCGGAACTCGGAACGCACTACGGTCATCCCCGCCGGATGGTGGGGACGATGGAATGCGTCCTCCGGAGCCAGGGTGACCGGGCTCCACAGGGGTGTAGCTCAATTGGCAGAGCAGCGGTCTCCAAAACCGCAGGTTGCAGGTTCAAGTCCTGTCACCCCTGCGTACGGGAACTGGTGGAGCGGAGGAGTGGTCGTGAGCGACAGCGACGCCAGCGGCGAGCACGAGCAGGACGATTCGGGCAAGCCCGGAGTCGAATCCCGCCCGGTGTCCGCCGCGGCTCGGCGCGAACGCCGCGCTTCCGCTCGGCCGGCAGGCAAGTCCGAGGCACGGCCGGGCTCGACCCGTCCGTCCGGCAAGGCGGGCGACAAGGTCGCGAAGCCCGCCGACGCCAAGGGCGCGCCGACCCCTAAGCGGGACCGGAAGGCGAAGAAGGCCTCGGTGTTCGCCCGGTTCACGCGGTTCATCCGCGAGGTCTGGGCCGAACTGCGCAAGGTCATCTGGCCCAACCGCAAGCAGATGGTCACCTACACCGCGGTCGTGCTGGTGTTCGTGGTGTTCATGGTGGCCCTCGTGAGCGGTCTCGATCTCGGCTTCAAGGAGCTGGTCGGGCTGGTCTTCGGCTGACGCCCGACGGGCGCGCCACCGCGCTGGCCGGGCCCCGGTCCGGCCCGGCAAGCGATCAACTGAGAGGACGGAACGTGACCTCCGACAACGGCACCGAAGCCGGTCGCGACCTGACCGAGCTTTCCGACGAGCAGGTGCAGACGGCACCCGGCGACGAGGAGTCCGCCGAGTCCGTCGAGGTGCCCGTCGCCGAGGACGAGGTCGCCGCCGCCACCGACGAGTCCGAGGAATCGGACGACGACGTGACCGAGCCCGCCCCCGAGGCGGACGACCCGGTCGCCGCGCTGCGCGCCGAGCTCAAGGCCGCGCCGGGCGAGTGGTATGTCGTGCACTCGTACGCCGGTTACGAGAACAAGGTCAAGACCAACCTCGAGACGCGTACCCAGACCCTGGACGTCGAGGACTACATCTTCCAGATCGAGGTTCCGACCGAAGAGGTCACCGAGATCAAGAACGGCCAGCGCAAGCAGGTGCAGCGCAAGGTGCTGCCCGGCTACATCCTGGTCCGGATGGACCTCAACGACCAGTCGTGGAGCGCGGTGCGCAACACCCCGGGCGTCACCGGGTTCGTCGGGGCCACCTCGCGGCCTTCGCCGCTGACCGTGGACGAGGTGCTGAAGTTCCTCGCCCCGCAGGTCGAGAAGGAAGCCCCGGCCAAGGCGGCCAAGGGCGGGGAATCCGCCGCGGCCGCGTCGTCCGGCGCGCCCGCCGTCGAGGTCGACTTCGAGATCGGCGAGTCGGTCACCGTCATGGACGGCCCGTTCGCCACGCTGCCCGCCACGATCTCCGAGGTCAACGTCGACGGGCAGAAGCTGAAGGTCCTGGTGTCGATCTTCGGCCGGGAGACCCCGGTCGAGCTCTCGTTCAGCCAGGTCTCCAAGATCTGACGGCCGGGCCATCCCGGTCGGCAGTCCCCGCGTACTGGCAGGTGTGCGGGGGACTCACGTCAGTTAAGAAGGACACAAGGTAATGCCACCCAAGAAGAAGAAGCTTGCGGCGATCATCAAGCTGCAGATCAAGGCGGGTGCGGCCAACCCCGCGCCGCCGGTCGGCCCGGCGCTGGGTCAGCACGGCGTCAACATCATGGAGTTCTGCAAGGCCTACAACGCCGCGACCGAGTCGCAGCGCGGGGACGTCGTCCCGGTCGAGATCTCCGTCTACGAAGACCGGTCGTTCGACTTCAAGCTGAAGACGCCGCCGGCCGCCAAGCTGCTGCTCAAGGCCGCGGGCGTGGAGAAGGGCTCCGGCGAGCCGCACAAGACCAAGGTCGCCAAGGTCACCTGGGACCAGGTCCGCGAGATCGCGAAGACCAAGGAGACCGACCTCAACGCGCACGACATCGACCAGGCCGCGAAGATCATCGCCGGCACCGCCCGTTCCATGGGCATCACGGTCGAAGGCTGACTTTCAAAGCAACCCGTGGGAGAGCCAGTGCTGGCTCGCCACCACACTGATCCATTGATTTGAGGACAGAAGCATGACCAAGCACAGCAAGGCCTACCGCCAGGCCAGCGAGCTGATCGACAAGGCGCGCCTGTACGCGCCGCTCGAGGCCGCGAAGCTGGCGAAGGAGACCTCCAAGACGAAGATGGACGCGACCGTCGAGGTCGCGATGCGTCTCGGGGTCGACCCGCGCAAGGCCGACCAGATGGTCCGCGGCACCGTGAACCTGCCGCACGGCACCGGCAAGACCGCCCGCGTCATCGTTTTCGCCGTCGGCGACAAGGCCGCTGAGGCCGAAGCCGCCGGCGCGGACGCGGTCGGCACCGACGAACTGATCGAGCGCATCCAGGGTGGCTGGCTCGACTTCGACGCCGCGATCGCGACGCCGGACCAGATGGCCAAGGTGGGCCGCATCGCCCGCATCCTCGGCCCGCGCGGCCTCATGCCGAACCCGAAGACCGGCACGGTGACCCCTGCGGTCGAGAAGGCCGTGAAGGACATCAAGGGCGGCAAGATCAACTTCCGCGTCGACAAGCAGGCGAACCTGCACCTGGTGATCGGCAAGGCGTCGTTCGACACCGAGAAGCTGGTGGAGAACTACGCGGCCGCGCTGGACGAGATCCTGCGCGCCAAGCCGTCGTCGGCGAAGGGCCGCTACGTCAAGAAGATCACCTTCACCACCACGATGGGCCCGGGCATCCCGGTCGACCCGGCGCGGACCCGCAACCTCCTCACCGAGGACTCGGCGGTCTGAGTCGCACATCACGCGAAAGGGTGGTCACGCTTCGTGCGTGACCACCCTTTTTTCGTGTCTCATGGACATATGCCAACGACGTTCATCGCCCCCGACGGGCTCCAGCTGAGCTACACCGTCTGGGAGGGCGACGGACGGCACCGGCGGCCCGTCGTGCTGCACCACGGTTTCGCCGCCGATTCCCAGGTGAACTGGGTCAACCCCGGAGTTGTGGACGCGCTGGTCAAGGCGGGCTTCACGGTGATCGCGCTGGACGCGCGCGGGCACGGCGAGTCGGAGAAGCCGCACGATCCGGCGGCCTACGGCGAGGACATCATGGCCGCGGACCTGACCGCGCTGTTCGACGAACTCGGTCTCGAAGAGGTCTGCCTGGCGGGCTATTCGATGGGCGCGATCGTCTCGCTGCTGGTGGCTACGCGTGACCGGCGAGTCCGCTGCCTCGCGGTCGGCGGGGTCGGGGCGGGAATCGTGGACTTCGGCGGAGTGGACGCCCGGGTGGTCAACCGGAGCCAGATCGCGGCGGGGCTGCTGGCCGAAGACCGGTCGGAGGTGCCCTCGGCGGCGCGCCCGTTCCGCCGCCTGGCCCGCCGGGCGGGCGCGGACGTCGAAGCGCTGGCCGCGGTCATGCACGCGACCCCGCACGGCCCGATGCGGCTGTCGAACCTCTCGGCGGCGACGCTGATCCTGGCCGGGGAATCGGACGAACTCGCGACTCAGCCGGAGCGTCTCGCGGCGGGGATCGCGGGCGCACGACTGGTGCGGGTCCCGGGGAACCACATGGAAGCGGTGGCGCACCCGGCTTTCGCGGCGTCGCTGGTGGACTTCTTCGCGTACTCGGACACGGGGGAGACCCGGTTGCCGATCAGTTCGCCTGCCTGACGGTCAGCCCGGAGTAGAGGTCGCCGTGGGTGCGGGGCACTTCTCGGGGCCGGACGAATGGCCGGTGATCAGCCACTGGCCTTTGTCCACTTTGGTCACCTCGAACACGCCGAGCGCCGGACCGCCGCTGACGCTGAACGCGCAGGAATCGATCTTCACCACCGGCGGGGGCGTCGGGCCGGAGACATAGGACGGGAGCGACTCGGCGTAGTCGTTCACGTTCTTCACCTGCGCGTGGAGCTTTTCGACCGCGACCTTGCAATCCGGCTGACCAGTGGTGTCCTTGGCGAACTTGTCCTGAACGTCCTCGCGGAAACGCCCGCAAGCGTCGTCGACCCGGCCCTGGGCGATGTTGTGGTAGACGAACCGCACCGCCTCGTTCGGATTGGTCGAGAAGATGTGGTTCGTGTGGTAGGTCCCGCCGCCCTCGGCGGCGATCTGGGCTGAGGTCTTGCCGTCGTCGCTGGGGAAGATCTGGTGGTAGCCCCAGTTGATCAGGATGCCGAGGATGACCAGGGCGATCACCCAGCCCAGGATCTTCCCGCCGAGGCGCTTCACCCAGCGCGGCACCGGGCGGCGCTCGCGCGGCGGCTCCTCGTACGCGGTCAGCGCGCCCGGCTGGTTCGGCGGGGCTGGCGGCTGGCCGCCGGCGAGCGGCTGCGGCTGGCGGTTGCCGACCGGGACCAAGCCCGCGTCGGGGGCCGGAGCCGGTTCGGTGCCCTGCTGGGACTGGGTGAACCGCAGGTACTCCTGGAACCGCTGGAATTCCTGGAACTGGCGCAGCTGCTCGGGATTCAGCTGGGGCTCGGCAGATCCGCTCGGCTGCGGAAGCGCGGGCGGCTCGTTCGGAGCCGCCGGTTGAGCGGGAGTCCGCGGCGCGACCTCGGCCCCGCCCGGCTGCGGAAGTGCGGGCGGCTGCGCCGAGGACCCACCCGGGCCGGGAGGGGGAGTTTCTTCCGGCTTTCCGTGATCACGCTGTTCCGCCACGTCACCAATGATGCCCGCTCCGCCGCGATTTCCCGAGACTGCCCCGGTTCTCGCAGCTCAGCCAGGGGGTGCCCGCGAACCTCGAACCGCCCTCCCGTATGCTGGTCGACGGTTCTACCAAAGACCGCTGGTTTTCTCCGGATTCCCGGGGAACGAAGGTTCCGTAGTACGGCGGACGGCCTGCGCAGGAGGAACGAGGCTTTCACCCCGGTCGCGAGACTGGGCAACGCCCCGCGTCTGCTGCGCGTGGGCGTTTTTGTCGTTCGGAGGCGCCTCCGTCATGGCCAGTGGTGACACTAGCCAAGAGAGGAGGCGACCATGGCGAAGCCCGACAAGGTGGCGGCCGTCGCCGAGATCGCGGAGAGCTTCCGCAGCAGCTCGGCCACCGTCGTTACCCAGTACACCGGCCTCTCCGTGACTCAGCTGTCCCAGCTGCGCCGCGCTCTCGGCACCAGTGCCAAGTACCGGGTCGCGAAGAACACCCTCGTCAAGCGTGCCGCTGAGGACGCCGGCCTCGAGGGGATCGAGGACCTGTTCGTCGGCCCTACCGCGATCGCCTTCGTGCAGGGCGAGGCAGTCGACGCCGCGAAGGCACTTCGCGACTTCGCGAAGGACAACAACGCGCTTGTCATCAAGGGCGGCTACATGGACGGCCGCGCGCTGTCCGTGGACGAGATCTCCAAGATCGCTGATCTCGACAGCCGTGAGGTGCTGCTCTCCAAGGCGGCGGGCGCGTTCAAGGCGAAGCTTTCCCAGGCCGCGGCGCTGTTCCAGGCGCCGGCGTCCCAGGTTGCCCGCCTGGCTGCCGCGCTGGAGGAGAAGCAGCGCAACGCCACCGGTACCGAAGCAGCCGAAGCACCCGCCGAGAGCTGAACCACCCCACCCCGAACGTTTTAGTTCGTTTTTCTGAGAGGAAGCCATCATGGCGAAGCTGAGCACCGCCGAGCTGATCGACGCCTTCAAGGAGCTGACCCTCCTCGAGCTGTCGGACTTCGTGAAGGAGTTCGAAGAGGTCTTCGACGTCACCGCCGCCGCCCCGGCCGCCGTTGTCGCGGCCGCCCCGGGCGCCGCTCCGGCCGAGGCCGCCGCGGAGCAGGACGAGTTCGACGTCGTCCTCGACTCGGCCGGCGACAAGAAGATCCAGGTCATCAAGGTCGTCCGCGAGGTCGTCTCCGGTCTGGGCCTGAAGGAGGCCAAGGAGCTGGTCGAGGCCGCTCCGAAGGCGCTCCTGGAGAAGGTCGACAAGGAGGCCGCCGAGGCCGCCAAGGAGAAGCTCGAGGCCGCTGGCGCCAAGATCTCCATCAAGTGATCCCGGGCGCGCAAGCGCCTGCGTCACGTCGAAAAGGGCGGACACCCGACACGGGTGCCCGCCCTTTTTGCTGTCCGGAACAAAAAGACGCACAGTCGCCGAACCGGATCGCGAGCGCCCTCGTTCAGGCGAACAAATCGTTCACCCGACGGGTCCGGGTCACCCCCTGTTTGCCGCGTTTCCGCCGGTTAACCCGTCAGGGTGAGTGTCGGTCGGCCATCTGGATCTGCGCCCGAACGTGACGTGCACTACCGTGCTGCCAGCGGTCGCCGTACTGGATCCCCGTCGCGTGAGGTGTGCACGGGGGCTGGCCAGAGAACAAAACTGGTGAGTAACCTGTTCGCGCTCAGCTCGTTGCACCTGGTTGAAGCGGAGTTCGCCGCGCGAGCTCCGCCGCTGCCAGCGGTGACGGGGCGGCGGTGCGCGACGACGCGGAACAGCTCCTGGAGGTGCGATGGGTGCCGAGGTGGTCATCGAAGGTCTGACGAAGTCCTTCGGAAAGCAGACCATCTGGCGGGACGTGACGCTGACCCTGCCTCCCGGCGAGGTCTCGGCGATGCTCGGCCCGTCCGGAACCGGCAAGTCCGTGTTCCTGAAGTCGATGATCGGCCTGCTCAAGCCGGACCGCGGACGGTGCGTCATCAACGGCGTCGACATCGTCACCTGCTCCGAGCACAAGCTGTACGAGATCCGGAAGCTCTTCGGCGTCCTCTTCCAGGACGGCGCGCTGTTCGGCTCGATGAACCTCTTCGACAACGTGGCCTTCCCGCTGCGGGAGCACACGAAGAAGTCCGAGACCGAGATCCGCCGGATCGTGCTCGAGAAGCTCGAGATCACCGGCCTCGCCGGCGCGGACAAGAAGCTCCCCGGCGAGATCTCCGGCGGTATGCGCAAGCGCGCCGGCCTCGCCCGCGCCCTCGTGCTGGACCCGGAGATCATCCTGGTCGACGAGCCGGACTCCGGTCTCGACCCGGTCCGCACGACCTACATCTCGCAGCTCTTCCTGGACGTCAACGCCCAGATCGACGCGACGTTCCTGATCGTGTCGCACAACATCAACCTCGCCCGCACGGTGCCGGACAACCTCGGCATGCTGTTCCGCAAGGAACTCGTCATGTTCGGCCCGCGCGAGGTGCTGCTGACCAGCGACGAACCGGTGGTCGAGCAGTTCCTCAACGGCCGCAAGCTCGGCCCGATCGGCATGTCCGAGGAGAAGGACAGCGCCCAGATGGCCCGCGAGCAGGCCGAGGCCGAGGCGGGCCACGGCGACGTGCTCAACGAGGACGTGCGCGGCGTCGTGCCGCAGATGCAGGTCAGCCCGGGCGTGCCGGAGCGCGGCGGGGCCAAGCGCCGGATGGACCGCGTGATGCGGATCCTGCACACGCTCCCGGCGGCGGCGCAGGAGGGGATCATCGAATCCCTCACCCCGGAGCAGCAACGGCACTACAACGTGCGGCCCAACCCCGGTGCGTTCCACCACCAGGCTGGCCCCGAGGACACCCAGCAGCTGCCCCCGGTCAGCGCGCCGGGTCCGGTGCCGAACCAGCACCAGGGACAGCTTCCCGCCGACCAGGTCGCGCGCATTCCGGGCGCGGACCGCCGGTCGCCCCGGCACGGGCAGGGTGGCGCGTGACCACCAGCACGGCCAAGATCCCCGGCTACGGAATGCTGCGGGAGACCGGGAACCTGTTCGCGCTCGGCCTCGACATCATCCGCGGCATCTTCCAGCGCCCGTTCCAGTTCCGCGAGTTCATCCAACAGGCGTGGTTCGTCGCGAGCGTGACGATCCTGCCGACCGCGCTCGTCGCGATCCCGTTCGGCGCGGTCATCTCGCTGCAGTTCGGCGCGCTCGCCCGCCAGCTCGGCGCGCAGTCCTACACCGGTGCCGGTTCGGTGCTGGCGACCGTGCAGCAGGCCAGCCCGCTGGTCACCGCGCTGCTGGTGGCCGGTGCGGGCGGCAGCGCGGTCTGCGCGGACATCGGCGCGCGGACCATCCGCGAGGAGATCGACGCGATGGAGGTGCTGGGCGTCTCCGCGGTCCAGCGCCTGATCGTGCCCCGCACGCTCGCCATGATGCTCGTCGCGCTCCTGCTCAACGGCATGGTCAGCGTCATCGGCGTGCTCGGCGGCTACTTCTTCAACGTCGTGCTCCAGGGCGGCACTCCTGGCGCGTACCTGTCCAGCTTCTCCGCGCTCGCGCAGCTGCCCGACCTCTGGGTCGGCGAGATCAAGGCGCTGATCTTCGGCTTCATCGCCGCGGTCGTGGCGGCCTATCGAGGCCTGCACCCGAGCGGCGGCCCGAAGGGCGTCGGCGACGCGGTGAACCAGTCGGTGGTCATCACGTTCCTGCTGCTGTTCGTGGTGAACTTCGTGATCACGCTGATCTACTTGCAGCTCGTGCCCGGAAAGCTGGACTGACCATGACGTTCCTTTCGGGGGCGAAGCGGATCGCCAACCGCCCGCTGGAGACCCTGGACACGCTCGGCGACCAGATGTCGTTCTACGGCCGGGCTCTGCTGTGGACGCCGCGCACGCTGCGCCGCTACACCAAGGAAGTGCTGCGGCTGCTCGCCGAGGTGAGCTTCGGCTCCGGCTCGCTCGCGGTCATCGGCGGCACGGTCGGCGTGATGGTCGGCCTGACGCTGTTCACCGGTGTCCTCGTCGGCCTGCAGGGCTACTCGGCGCTGAACTCGATCGGCACCTCGGCCTTCACCGGCTTCCTCACCGCGTTCTTCAACACCCGCGAGATCGCACCACTGGTTGCCGGGCTGGCGCTGTCGGCGACGGTCGGCGCGGGCTTCACCGCGCAGCTCGGCGCGATGCGGATCTCCGAGGAGATCGACGCGCTCGAGGTGATGGGCGTGCCGAGCCTCCCGTACCTGGTGACCACGCGGATCATCGCCGGGTTCGTGGCCGTGATCCCGCTGTACGTGATCGGCCTGCTGAGCTCGTACCTCGCCTCGCGGCTGGTCGTTATCTATATCTACGGACAATCCGCGGGTACCTACGACCATTACTTCGACCTGTTCCTACCACCGCAAGACGTGCTCTATTCGTTCATCAAGGTGCTGATCTTCAGCGTTTTGATCATTCTTTCGCACTGTTACTTCGGGTACCGGGCCAGCGGCGGGCCCGCCGGGGTGGGCGTGGCCGTCGGCCGCGCGGTGCGGCTTTCCATCGTCACGGTTTCGGTCGTGAACTTCTTCATCGGTTTCGCGATTTGGGGAACCGACGTCACGGTGAGGATTGCGGGATGACCACACTACGGCGCAGGTTGCTCGGCCTGCTGCTGGTGGCGGTGCTCGTCGGCGGGATCGCGCTCAGCATCGCGATGTACGACAAGGCGTTCAGCAAGTTCGTCACCGTGAAGCTCGACGCGGGCCACATCGGCAACCAGTTGCTCAAGCAGTCGGACGTGAAGGTCCGCGGTTTGATCGTCGGTTCGGTGCAGGACATCAAGGCGACCGAGAACGGCGCGGAACTGACGCTGGCGATGGACCCGGAGTCGGTGAAGCTGATTCCGGAGAACGTGTCCGCGCGATTCCTGCCGAAGACGTTGTTCGGCGAACGCTATGTGTCGCTGCAGATTCCGCAGGACCCGTCGGGCAAGACGCTTTCCCAGGGCGACGTGATCACCCAAGACCGCACGTCCGGCGCGGTCGAACTGGACCAGGCGCTCGAACACCTGATGCCGGTGCTGCAGGCGGTGCAGCCGCAGAAGCTGTCCAGCACGCTCACCGCGATCTCGACCGCGCTGCAGGGCCGGGGCAAACCGCTCGGCGAGACGCTTTCGCAGCTCGGCCAGTACATCGGCGACCTGAACCCGCACGAGCCGGAACTGCAGCACAACCTGCAGGCGCTCGCGGAGTTCTCCGGCCACCTGAGCAACGCGACGCCGGATCTGGTGCAGAGCCTGGACAACCTGAGCACGACCACCCGCACCGTGGTGGCCGAGCAGGGGAACCTGTCCAGCCTGTACGGCAACCTCACCACCGCGTCGCAGGACCTGCAGTCGTTCCTGGAGGCGAACTCGCAGAACCTCATCAGCCTCGCCAGCACCGCGCGGCCGACCGCCGAGCTGCTCGCGAAGTACTCGCCGGAATACCCGTGCGTGCTGAAGCAGATGGCGAAGGTCGTGCCGACGGCGGACGCGGCGCTGGGCAAGTTCAACGGCAAGCCCGGCCTGAACGCCACCATCGAGATCGTCGTGAACCGCGGGCCGTACAAGCCGGGCGAGGAGCCGAGGTTCGAGGACAAGCGCGGTCCGCGCTGCTACGACCTCAACCCCGCGCCGGACCCGTTCCCGCAGCAACCGCCGGACGGCCCGTTCAAGGACGGCACCAAACAGGGCGCGGCCCCGAAGACCGTCGGCGAGGGCCTGAACCCGGCCAACTTCAAGGCGGACGCGGCCGGGATCAACGGCGGCGGCGCCGCGGGCGGCAACCCGGTCAACACCGCGGCTGAGAACAACTTCCTCGCCGCGCTGGTCAGCCCGGAGACGGGGATGTCGCAGAACCAGTTCCCGGGCTGGGGCTCGCTGCTCGTCGGCCCGCTCTACCGGGGCACGGAGGTGACGGTCAAGTGAGGGGACTCGCCGCACCGCTGATCAAGCTGGCGATCTTCGTGGTGATCACGGTGCTGTTCACGACCGTGCTCGGCATCAGCATCGCGAACATCAACACCACCAGCACCAGCTCCTACTCCGCGCGGTTCACCGACGCCACGCTCCTGCTGCCGAACGACGACGTGCGCATCGCGGGCGTCCGCGTCGGCCAGGTCAAGGACGTGAAGAT
Source organism: Amycolatopsis sp. NPDC004079 (assembly GCF_040610415.1). NCBI lineage: Bacteria > Bacillati > Actinomycetota > Actinomycetes > Pseudonocardiales > Pseudonocardiaceae > Amycolatopsis > Amycolatopsis sp. NPDC004079. The sequence goes on from NZ_JBEXMH010000014.1 coordinate 122,387, forward strand.
CGTCGACAAGCGCCAGGCGCAGGTGGACTTCGAGGTCGACTCGGGACGCAAGCTCCCGGCGGGCGTCACCGCGCAGATCAAGTTCCGCAACCTGGTCGGCCAGCGTTACGTCTCCCTCGGCGAGGGCGACGACACCAGCGGCGCGACGCTCAAGCCGGGCGATTCCATCCCGCTCGAGCGCACCACGCCCGCGCTGGACCTGACCGAGCTGTTCAACGGCTTCAAGCCGCTGTTCACCGCGCTGAACCCGGCCGACGTGAACAAGCTGTCGTACGAGGTCATCCAGGTGCTCCAAGGCGAGGGCGGCACGGTGCAAAGCCTGCTGTCGCACACTGCCTCGCTGGCCACCACGATCGCGAACAAGGACCAGGTGATCGGCGAGGTCATCGACAATCTCAACTCGGTCCTCGACACGGTCAACCAGCACACCCCGCAGCTCAACGACCTGATCGCGAAGCTGCAGCAGCTGGTGTCCGGCCTCGCCGCGGACCGCAAGCCGATCGGCGACGCGATCGAGGGGCTGGGCAACCTGGCCACCACGACCGCCGGGCTGCTGACCGACGCGCGGGCTCCGCTGAAGGACGACATCGCGGCCCTTGGCAAGCTCACCACGAACCTGAACCAGAACGAACCGCTCGTCGAGCACTTCATCCAGTTCATGCCGAAGAAGGTCAGCGCGCTCACCCGCACCGCCGACTACGGCTCGTGGTTCAACTTCTACGCGTGCGAGATGACGGGGACGGTCGGCGCGCCGCCGCTGCTGCCGAACACGAACTTCACGCTCTTGCCGACGAACCGGGACAGGTGCAAGGGATGAAGTCCTTCCAGAAACGCAACCCGATCCCGATCGCGCTGGTCGGCATCGCGGTCATGGCGCTCGGCCTCGTCGCCGCCATGAACTCCGAGGACCTGCCGGTGATCGGCGGCGGCACCACCTACAGCGCGGACTTCTCCGAAGCGGCCGGGCTGCAGAAGGACAACGACGTGCGGATCGCCGGCGTGAAGGTCGGCAAGGTGTCCGACATCAAGCTGGACGGCGCGTCGGTCAAGGTGTCGTTCAAGGTCAAGGACGCCTGGATGGGCGACAAGACCACGGCGGCGATCAAGATCAAGACGCTGCTGGGCCAGAAGTACCTCGCGCTCGACCCGCAGGGCAACGGCAACCTCGACCCCGGCGCGCCGATCCCGCGCGACCGCACGATGTCGCCGTACGACGTGCTCGACGCGTTCCGCGGCCTGTCGCAGACGGTCGACGCGATCGACACGAACCAGCTGTCGAAGAGCTTCGAGGCGATCACCCAGACGTTCTCGAACACGCCGCAGGACGTGAAGGGCGCGCTGTCCGGGCTGTCGAAGCTGTCGGACACGATCGCCAAGCGCGATTCGCAGCTGGCGAACCTGCTGGCCAACACGCGCCAGGTGTCGCAGACGCTGGTCGACCGCGACGCCGAGGTGCAGAAGCTGATCACCGACGGCAACCAGCTGCTGGACGAGATCGGCAAGCGCGAGCAGGCGATCAAGACGCTGCTGGAGGGTTCGAAGCAGCTGTCGACGCAGTTGCAGGGCCTGGTCGACGACAACGACGGCCAGCTGAACCCGGTGCTCACCCAGCTCGACCAGCTCACCTCGATGCTGCAGCGCAACCAGGATTCGCTGGCACAGGGGATCCAGAAGTTCGCCCCGTTCATCCGGGTCTTCAACAACACGATCGGCACCGGGCACTGGTTCGACAACTACATCTGCGGCCTGGTGCTTCCCTCGGTCGGCCCGCTCAATCCGGAGGGGTGCAACTCCAAATGACCGACACCCGCTTCGGCCAGTCGCTCACCCGCGGCTTCACGATCGCGATCGTGCTCGCGCTCGTGGTCGCGGGCGCGCTCTGGTGGACCCTCAAGGACGCCGGCCGCAACCACCTGACCGCGTACTTCGCCGGCGCCGTCGGCCTCTACGAGGGCAACAGCGTCCGGATGCTCGGCGTGGACATGGGCACGGTGACCAAGATCCAGCCGATGGGCAACCAGGTCAAGGTCGACCTCGAATACGACCGCTCGGTCGCGGTGCCCGCCGACGCGAAGGCGCTGATCGTGTCGCCGTCGCTGGTCAGCGACCGCTACATCCAGCTCGCCCCGGCCTACACCGGCGGCCCGCGCATCTCCGACGGCGCGACGATCGGCCTCGACCGCACCGAGGTGCCGCTCGAGGTCGACCAGCTCGCCTCCAGCCTCGCCAAGGTCAGCGAGACGCTGGGACCCAACGGGGCCAACAAGAACGGCTCGCTCTCGGACCTGCTGAACACCGCGGCGAACAACCTCGACGGCAACGGCAAGGCCCTGCACGACACGATCACCAAGCTCGGGCAGGCGTCCGGCACGCTGGCGGGCAACAAGGACGACCTCTTCCAGACGGTGCAGAACCTCGGCAAGTTCTCCCAGTCGCTCGCGGGCAGCGACGGCCAGGTGCGCCAGTTCGAGAGCCAGCTCGCCGACGTGAGCGGATTCCTGGCCGGGGAGAAGGACAATCTCGCCCAGACCGTGCAGCAGCTCGGCACCACGCTGCAGTCGGTGCAGGGCTTCATCGAACGCAACCGCGGTCGGTTGAAGTCCAATGTGGACAAACTGGCCAGCGTGACCAAGGTGCTGGTGGACCAGCGCAGCTCGCTCGCCGAGATCCTCGACGTCGCGCCGGTCGCGCTGTCCAACATCGTCGGCGTCTACAACGGCTCGTCCGGCACGCTCGACGCGCGGCCGAACCTCAACGAGCTGACCCAGCCGCCGCTGGTGATGATCTGCAGCCTGCTCAAGCAGACCTCGGTGACCAAGCAGCTGCTCGGCAATGCCTGCGACGGCATCGCGAAGGTGGTCGACGGCGTGGTTCCGCTCCCGTCCACCGCGCAGGTGCTGCAGGCGATGCAGAACGGCCAGCTGCCGCCGCTGCCGCTCCCGCTGCAGGGCCAGGTCTACGGGACGCAGGGGAGCTGACGTGAAGCGACTGACGAAGTTCGCCGCGGGCGGGGCGCTCACCACGGTGACCGCGCTCGTGCTGAGCGGCTGCGCGTTCAACGGCGTCTACGACGTCCCGCTGCCCGGCGGGGCCGACCTCGGCAGCCATCCGTACACGCTGAAGATCCAGTTCAAGGACGTGCTCGACCTCGTTCCGCAGTCCGGGGTGAAGGTCAACGAGGTGCCGGTCGGGCAGGTCAAGGCGATCGGGCTGACGCCGGACGGCTGGCACGCCGAGGTGACCGTCGAGGTCAACGGCGACGTGAAGCTGCCCGCCAACGCGATGGCCAACGTGAAGCAGTCGAGCCTGCTCGGCGAGAAGTACGTGGAACTGGCCTCGCCGGGCGGCACCGAGGCGACCGGGCAGCTGGCGAACGGGGCGACCATCCCGCTCGCGCGCACCGGCCGCGACGTCCAGGTCGAGGAGGTGCTCGGCGCGCTGTCCCTGCTGCTCAACGGCGGCGGCGTGGAGCAGCTCAACACGATCACCAAGGAGCTCAACAACGCCACCGCCGGCCGCGAGCCGGACATCAAGGCGCTGCTGTCCAACGCGAACGAGCTGGTGACGAACCTCGACAACCAGTCGGCCAACATCACCCGCGCGCTTGACGGCCTCAACCGGCTGTCGATGACCCTGCGGGACCAGAAGGACAAGCTGGTCGGCGCGGTCGACAACCTCGGGCCCGGGCTCGGGGTGCTGGAGCAGCAGCGCGGCCAGCTGGTGACCATGCTGAACGCGCTCAACAACCTCTCCGGCGTCGCGACCGACACGGTGAACAAGAGCAAGGCGGACCTGGTGGCCGACCTGAAGGCGCTCACGCCGACGCTGCAGAAGCTCGGCGAGGCGGGCAGCGACCTGCCGAAGGCGCTGGAGATCCTGCTGACCTATCCGTTCACCGACCAGGCCTACAACGACGTCAAGGGCGACTACTTCAACCTGTTCGCCAAGGTCGACCTGAACCTGAAGAACGTCATCGACAACCTCGGCCGCAGCAGGCAGAACGGGCTCAACGGCCTGGTCCCGGTTCCCGGGCTGACCGGCGGCGTCGAGGGCACGCCGTCGAACCAGCCGCCGCCGCTGTCGTTCCCGGGCAGCCAGCCCGCGCCGCAGCAGCAGGCTCCGTCCTCGACCGGCGGCCAGGGCGGCGGGCAGCCGTCGCAGGGCGGGTTGTCCGGCCTGTTCGGGGTGCTTTCCGGAGGTGCTGGCTGATGTTGCTGCGCAGGACGAAAATCCAGCTGGTGCTGTTCGCGATCATCTCGGTCGTGGCCATCGTGTACGCGCTGATCCGCTTCGCCGGCCTCGGCACGGTGTTCGGCAGCAGCGGCTACACGGTGAAGCTGCAGCTCAACGAATCCGGCGGGATCTTCACCAACGCCGAGGTGACCTACCGCGGCTTCAACGTCGGCCGCGTCGGGCAGTTGCGGCTGACCCAGACCGGCCTCGAAGCCGACCTGAACATCGACCCGTCGGCCCCGCGCGTGCCGTCCGACCTCGACGCGGTGATCGCCAACCGGTCCGCGGTCGGCGAGCAGTACGTCGACCTGCGGCCGAAGAACGACCAGGGCCCCTACCTCGCGGGCGGTTCGGTGATCCCGGCCGCGCGCACGACGACTCCGGTCAGCACCGACCGGCTGCTCGGCGACCTCGACTCGCTGTCGGCCTCGGTGCCCACCGACGCGCTGCGGAAGGTCGTCGACGAGTCCTACGACGCGTTCCGCGGCACCGGCGGCGACCTGCAGCAGCTGCTCGACACCGCGCGCAGCTTCACCACCACCGCGCAGCAGTACCTGCCGCAGACCGTGCAGTTGCTGCAGGCCGGCGGCAAGGTGCTGGACACGCAGAACGACGAGGCGTCGAACTTCGCGTCCTTCTCCAAGAGCCTCAACCAGCTCAGCGGGACGCTCAAGAACTCCGACGGCGACCTGCGCAAGCTGATCGGCGTCACCCCGCAGGTGGCGACCCAAATCAGCCAGGTGGTCAAGGACACCGGGCCCGGCCTCGGCGCGCTGACCGCGAACCTGCTGACGACGGCCAACCTGACCGTGACCCGGCTGGACGGCCTCGAACAGGGCCTGGTGACGTATCCGGCACTGGCGGCCGCCGCGCCGTCGGTGGCCCCCGGCGACGGGACCGCGCACCTCGGCCTGGTGCTGAACCTGTTCAACCCGCCGTCGTGCACGAAGGGCTACGTGCCCTACAGCCAGTACCGTCCGGGCTCGGACACCTCGTACCGCCCGGAGGACGACAAGGCCTACTGTGCCGAGCCGAAGGGGAGCCCGATCAACGTCCGGGGTTCCCAGAACGCGCCCTACAACGGCGTGCCGGTGCAACCGTCCCAGCAGGACATCGCGGCCAACCAGAACCGGCCCGCGCAGCAGTTGCAGGAGCAGCGCGACGCGCAGGTGCCCGGTGTCGTCGGCAGCCCCGGGGTCTCGCTGAACAGCATGGGCTCGCTGCTGGGACTCGGCTGACCGGGATTTGATGACTGTTACCTACTCTGGAGTGTTATGAGTGCCGAGCACGCGGTCGCCGAGGAAGAGGTGACCGCTGATACGCCCGAACCGGCTTCGGCCGGTGCGGCGCAGGAAAAGTGGACGCTTCCCGGATCGCCGCGCGTCTGGCTGCTCGGGTCCGGGGCGTTCGCCCTCGCCGCGCTGGTGGTGGCGATCGTGTTCGGGATCATGTGGCTGGTCGCGGAGATGGACGGCGACCGGGACCTCGCCTCGGCGCGCGACGACGTGCTCAAGGACGGTTCCGCCGCGGTGCTGGCCTACACCCAGGTCGACTACCAGCACCTCGACGACTACTTCGCCAAGCAGAAGTCGGTCTCCAGCGACGACATGGCCAAGCAGATCGCGCAGGCCCAGCCGAACTACTCGAAGGCGCTGACCGACCAGAAGGTCAAGGTCACCACCACGATCCAGGACATCGCGGTCGAGGAGCTCAACGACCACGACGGCAAGGCCAGCTTCCTGGCCGCGATCAGCACGGACACCTCGGCGGGCGGCAAGAACGCCACCAAGGCGCTGCGGCTCGAGGTCCAGATGACCCGGGTCGGCAGCGACTGGAAGCTGTCCGGGATCGACCAAGTGCCGCTCGTCGCCGCCGGCCAGTAGCTTCACCCGCAGATCGGAGTTCCGCAGTGCCCCCCTCCCGTCGCCAGCCACCGCGCAGCAGCAGCACGCCACCGGCTCGCAAGCCGAAGGTCGCCGGGCTGCGCAAGCCGTCGGACCCGGCGGCGCCGGCGGCCTCGCCCAAGCCGCGCCCCCGGCCGCGGCCGCTTCCCGACGCGGATCCGGCCGAGGTGACCCAGGAGCTGCGGATCCCCCGCGGCGGGCTGGTGCGCCCGGCCGAGCCTGAGTCTGTTGATGCCGAGCCCGTGGAGACCGAGGTCGCCGAGACCGCGCCCGCGGTCGAGGAAGACACCGTCGAAGCCGCTGAGCCGGAAGCCGAGGTCTCCGAGGTTTCCGGCGTCAGCAAGGAAGCCCCGGCCGAAGAGGTCGACGCGCTGACCGGCGAGACGGTCGACGAGGAACGACCGAGCCCTCGGCGGAAGAAGCGGGACACCGGTTCGGCGAAGCCCTCCGACGTCGAGGAAGCCGAGACCAAGGCACGGGCCGAGGACGACTCGGTCCCGGCTCAGCGGTCCGCGGTCAGCCGTAACACGGTGCGGGTCGCGCTGCTGCTGGTGGTCGCCCTCGCGCTGGTCGCCGCGGCGGTCATCTTCCAGGTCAAGGGCTCGGACGCGGCCGATTCGACGAGCAACCGCGCGGTGCTCGACGTGGCGAAGACAGCGCAGGTGAAGGACCAGGTCTCGAAGGCGATCGAGACGCTGTTCTCCTACGACTTCAACAACATCAAGAAGACCGAGGACGCGGCCAACCAGCTGCTCGCGACCGACCAGGTCAAGACGAGCTACAACGCGCTGATGGGCCAGGTCAAGAAGCTCGCGCCGCAGCAGAAGGTGGTCGTGACCTGCAAGGTCACCCGCAGCGCGGTGATCCGGCTGAACGGCGACCTCGCCCGGGTGATGCTGTTCATCGACCAGACGTCGACGCGCGCGGACACGAAGCAGACCGCGGCCGGCACGGCGCAGATGCACGTGGACGCCCAGCTGCAGGGCGACACCTGGAAGATCACCGACATGGACACCTACAAGGCCGCCGGACCGGCCGCTGGCGCGCCGGCATCGTCCGCGCCCGCTTCGGCTCCGCCGTCGAAGTAGACAGTCCCCAGCAGACGTCACGGCCCGCTCCCGGAACTTCTGGGGGCGGGCCGTTGTCGTGTCTCGTGATTGCTTATCCCGGTTCTAACCGGGACCAGCACTCACGAGCGCCGCTGAGCGAGCGTCCGGAAAGCCGCCCGGAGCGGCTCCTGTTTCAGCTCGTCCGGCGTTTCCGGCGGTGTGAGGGGTTCGGAGCCGGTCGCGGCCAGCCGGTCCAGCAGAGCGACTGTGAGGCCGTCCAGCTCGGCGCGCAGCACAGACAGGTCAGGGCCGCCGGTCGGCCGGTCTCCGGGATGCTCGGTCCACTGCTCGAAGAGCCGGCGCTGGACCTGCTTGCTCGCGGCGATCTGGTCGGAGAGAAACCCCGCGGCGAGGTCCGGGTCGAGGCCGATTTCGCGGGCCAGGTTCCGGACGCGGGCCAGCTCGCGTTGCTCGCGGACGGGATCGTCGACCGCCCGCCCGGCCCCGAACTTCGCAGCGGCGACCTGCTCGCTGATCGCCAGCCTGCGCAAGACCAGCGCGGGAAGCGAGCCGGCGATTTCCGTCATGCACACTCCTGGCGAATCTCGTGGCCGATTCGTCAATTTACTCCGTAACCGGCAGGGAAATGGCGACCCTGACGCGCATGCCCGGCCACTGCCGGATGGGGCCTGGCTGTGGACGGACGACACCGAGATGGCCTGCTCGCTGTGCACCGTCCTGCGCCGCTACGGCCAGGTCGACCAGGACGCGCTCGCCGCGCATTACGACACGGATCGCGGCTACGCGAGTCCCGTAGGGTTCAATCCCGCGGCTGTTTCGGCTGATACGGGGCGAAGCTGTCGTCGAGACCGATCGCGAAGTTGTCGCCAGGCCGCTGACGAGGCGGCTCGCCGCCTTCACGCGCCCGCCGTTCGTCTCCGCGCCGGAGGGCCTCCTTCAACGCCGCTTGCTGCCGAAGGACCAGGTCCCGGTCTTCCGGGGAGAGATCGTCCAGGTTGGTCTCGTACCTCGCCCGCAGTTCCTCATTGGTCAACGGTCGGTTCTCGGTCATTTCCGCACCTTTCTCCGCCGCGTCGGAACTGGTGAACACGGGCGCTCGGACCTCGCGTCGACGCGGTAGCGATCGAGGAAGTCGCCCATGTCCCCACACTGGTCGTGGATGCCAAGGACCACCTGTCCGCGGAGCGCGGGAAGCGACGCGTCGGGTTCCGGCATCGTGCGCACCTCCGGGAGTTCGGCCCCGCCCAGTTGATCACCGGGACCGCGCCGTTGCCAACCGCTCCCTCCCGCCGCGCGCAACCCCTGCCCGGGGGACCTGGAATCCGGGTTCGAGCTGCCCGAAGTTCCCCTATTCCGCTCTGCCGCTCAGCGCACGACCGCTCGCGGAATGTGATCCATCCCGCGCCCGCCGCGCCGCGCGGAAAATGGCCGTCGCGCGTGCGTGCGGGCCGCCGACCTGCGTCGCGGCCGGGCCGACCTGCGCGGCGGTCCGCGGGTACCCGGCGGTAACCTCGGTGGCCGCCGGATCGGTCACCCTGCGCTGTCCCGCTTCGACGCTGCGCCAACCGGCGGGACCGCCGCGCGGCATCTTGACTCCAAAGCCGCGTGGGTTCACGCTTACTGCCAACGGTCACGGCCGGGGAACGCGAACCTTGCGGGAGGGGCGCGAAAACCCGGGCGAACCGGGAGCCAGAGGACGCAGTGAGGCTCAGGGAGACGCACTGCCCCAAGGTGACGCGATGCAGGCTGGGCCCCGTCGGGAGTGCCCCCTGGACAGACCGCGTCATGGGGGCTAGACTGCTTCTTTGCGCTGCCCTCTTTCAGGCTGCCCGGAGCCGGTAGTTAGGATAGTGGGCACACGGCACCCCTGACAGTCCGCGACAGCTGTTGCCATCGCGGCTGCTCACCGCTCATTGTCCCCGGAAGGACGCATCTTGGCAGTCTCTCCCGCGAACCAGGCCACTGCTGCGACCACCTCGGCTGAATCCCGCGCGCAGGCCACGGGAATCCCCGGAGCGCCCAAGCGGGTCTCCTTCGCGAAGATCCGCGAGCCACTCTCCACCCCGAACCTGCTTGACGTCCAGATCCAGTCGTTCCAGTGGTTCACCGGCAACGAGGCGTGGTTCGAGCGCCGCGTCAACGAAGGCGAAGAGAACCCGGTCGGCGGTCTGGAAGAAGTCCTCAACGAGATCTCTCCGATCGAGGACTTCTCGGGCTCGATGTCCCTCTCCTTCTCCGCCCCGCGCTTCGACGAGGTCAAGGCCTCGATCGAGGAGTGCAAGGACAAGGACATGACGTACGCGGCCCCGCTGTTCGTCACCGCCGAGTTCGTCAACAACAACACTGGCGAGATCAAGAGCCAGACGGTCTTCCTGGGCGACTTCCCGGTGATGACCGACAAGGGCACCTTCATCATCAACGGGACCGAGCGGGTCGTCGTGTCCCAGCTGGTGCGTTCTCCGGGTGTGTACTTCGACAGCAGTGTCGACAAGACGACCGACAAGGATGTCTTCAGTGTGCGCGTGATCCCGAGCCGCGGCGCGTGGCTCGAGTTCGACGTGGACAAGCGCGACACCGTCGGCGTCCGCATCGACCGCAAGCGCCGCCAGCCGGTCACCGTGCTGCTGAAGGCGCTCGGCTGGTCCACCGAGGCGATCCGCGAGCGCTTCTCGTTCTCCGAGACGCTGCTGGCCACCCTCGAGAAGGACCACACCGCGGGCACCGACGAGGCGCTGCTCGACATCTACCGCAAGCTGCGCCCGGGCGAACCGCCCACGAAGGAGAGCGCGCAGACGCTGCTGGAGAACCTGTTCTTCAAGCCGAAGCGCTACGACCTGGCCAAGGTCGGCCGCTACAAGGTCAACAAGAAGCTCGGTCTCGACTCGACCTACGACACCGGCACGCTGACCGAAGAGGACATCGTCTCGGCCATCGAGTACCTGGTCCGGCTGCACGCCGGCGAGGACAAGATGACCAGCTCCGCCGGCGTCGAGGTGCCGGTCGAGACCGACGACATCGACCACTTCGGCAACCGCCGCCTGCGCACCGTCGGCGAGCTGATCCAGAACCAGATCCGGGTCGGCCTCTCCCGCACCGAGCGCGTCGTGCGCGAGCGCATGACCACGCAGGACGTCGAGGCGATCACGCCGCAGACCCTGATCAACATCCGCCCGATCGGCGCGGCGATCAAGGAGTTCTTCGGCACCTCGCAGCTGTCGCAGTTCATGGACCAGAACAACCCGCTGTCGGGCCTGACGCACAAGCGTCGTCTTTCGGCCCTCGGCCCGGGCGGTCTGTCCCGTGAGCGCGCCGGCATGGAGGTCCGCGACGTCCACCCGTCGCACTACGGCCGGATGTGCCCGATCGAGACGCCGGAAGGCCCGAACATCGGCCTGATCGGCTCGCTCTGCTCCTACGCGCGGGTCAACCCGTTCGGCTTCATCGAGACGCCGTACCGCAAGGTCGTCGAGGGCCAGGTCACCGACCAGGTCGACTACCTGACCGCGGACGAGGAAGACCGCTACGTCAAGGCGCAGGCCAACGCGCCGCTGACCGACGACGGGCACTTCGAAGAGGACAAGGTCCTCGGTCGCCGCAAGGGCGGCGAGGTCGAGCTGATCGACCCGCTCGAGATCGACTACATGGACGTGTCGCCGCGGCAGATGGTCTCCGTCGCCACCGCGATGATCCCGTTCCTGGAGCACGACGACGCGAACCGCGCGCTGATGGGCGCGAACATGCAGCGTCAGGCGGTGCCGCTGCTGCGCAACCAGGCTCCGTACGTGGGCACCGGCGTGGAGCTGCGCGCCGCGGTCGACGCCGGGGACGTCCTGGTCGCCGAGCAGGCCGGCGTGGTCGAGGAGCTGTCCGCGGACATCATCACGATCATGCACGACGACGGCACGCGGAAGAGCTACGGACTGTACAAGTTCCGCCGCTCCAACCACGGCACGTGCTTCAACCACCGGCCGATCGTCAACGAGGGAGACCGGGTCGAGCAGGGCCAGGTCATCGCCGACGGCCCGTCCACCGAGAACGGTGAGATGGCGCTCGGCAAGAACCTCCTCGTCGCGGTCATGCCGTGGGAGGGCCACAACTACGAGGACGCGATCATCCTCTCCGAGCGCCTGGTGCAGGACGACGTGCTGACGTCGATCCACATCGAGGAGCACGAGATCGACGCCCGCGACACCAAGCTGGGCGCCGAGGAGATCACCCGGGACATCCCGAACGTTTCCGAGGAGGTCCTGGCCGACCTCGACGAGCGCGGCATCATCCGCATCGGGGCCGAGGTCCGCGACGGCGACATCCTGGTCGGCAAGGTCACGCCGAAGGGCGAGACCGAGCTGACGCCGGAAGAGCGCCTGCTGCGCGCGATCTTCGGCGAGAAGGCCCGCGAAGTCCGCGACACCTCGCTGAAGGTGCCGCACGGCGAGACCGGCAAGGTCATCGGCATCCGGGTGTTCTCCCGCGAGGACGACGACGAGCTGCCCCCGGGCGTCAACGAGCTGGTCCGCGTCTACGTGGCCCAGAAGCGCAAGATCCAGCCGGGCGACAAGCTCGCCGGCCGGCACGGCAACAAGGGTGTCATCGGCAAGATCCTGCCGGTCGAGGACATGCCGTTCATGGAGGACGGCTCCCCGGTCGACATCATCCTGAACACCCACGGTGTTCCGCGACGGATGAACATCGGCCAGATCCTCGAGCTGCACCTCGGCTGGCTGGCCTCGCAGGGCTGGACGATCGAGGGCAACCCGGACTGGGCGAAGAACCTGTCCGAGGAGCTCTACGACGTCGCGCCGAACACGAACACCGCCACCCCGGTGTTCGACGGCGCGAAGGAAGAGGAGCTCACCGGGCTGCTCGGGGCGACCAAGCCGAACCGCGACGGCGAGCGCATGGTCAAGGAGAACGGCAAGGCCACGCTGTTCGACGGCCGCTCCGGCGAGCCGTACCCGTACCCGGTGTCGGTCGGCTACATGTACATCCTGAAGCTGCACCACCTGGTCGACGACAAGATCCACGCCCGCTCCACCGGCCCGTACTCGATGATCACCCAGCAGCCGCTCGGTGGTAAGGCGCAGTTCGGCGGCCAGCGCTTCGGCGAGATGGAGTGCTGGGCGATGCAGGCCTACGGCGCGGCTTACACGCTGCAGGAACTGCTCACGATCAAGTCGGACGACGTGGTCGGCCGCGTCAAGGTGTACGAGGCGATCGTGAAGGGGGAGAACATCCCCGAGCCGGGCATCCCGGAGTCGTTCAAGGTGCTCCTCAAGGAGCTCCAGTCGCTGTGCCTCAACGTCGAGGTGCTCTCCAGCGACGGCGCGGCGATCGAGATGCGCGACTCCGACGACGAGGACCTCGAGCGCGCGGCGGCGAACCTCGGCATCAACCTGTCCCGCAACGAGTCGCCCTCGGTGGACGACGTCGTGCACTGATTCGGTGTCGAGCCGGGATCTGCCTCCCGCGGATCCCGGCTCCACCGCCGACCCCTCCTCTAGCCGAATCAACCCCAAGGGGATCTAGACGTGCTGGACGTCAATTTCTTCGATGAGCTCCGCATCGGTCTCGCGACCGCCGACGACATCCGTCAGTGGTCCTTCGGCGAGGTCAAGAAGCCGGAGACCATCAACTACCGGACCCTCAAGCCGGAGAAGGACGGGCTCTTCTGCGAGAAGATCTTCGGTCCGACCCGGGACTGGGAGTGCTACTGCGGCAAGTACAAGCGCGTCCGGTTCAAGGGCATCATCTGCGAGCGCTGCGGCGTCGAGGTCACTCGCGCCAAGGTGCGCCGTGAGCGGATGGGCCACATCGAGCTGGCCGCGCCGGTCACCCACATCTGGTACTTCAAGGGCGTTCCGTCGCGCTTGGGCTACCTGCTGGACCTGGCGCCCAAGGACCTCGAGAAGATCATCTACTTCGCGGCTTACGTCATCACCGGCGTGAACACCGAGCTGCGGCACAACGACCTGCCGACCCTCGAGAACGAGATCGGCGTCGAGCGCAAGAACCTCGAGACGAAGCGCGACTCCGACATCGAGGCCCGCGCGCAGAAGCTGGAAGCCGACCTGGCCGAGCTGGAGGCGGAGGGCGCGAAGTCCGACGTGCGCCGCAAGGTCAAGGAGGGCGGCGAGCGCGAGATGCGCCAGCTGCGCGACCGCGCCGGCCGCGAGCTGGACCGTCTCGAGGAGGTCTGGACGACCTTCACGAAGCTCGAGCCGCGTCAGCTGATCGCCGACGAGCTGCTCTACCGCGAGCTGATCGACCGGTACGGCGAGTACTTCACCGGCGGCATGGGCGCCGAGGCGATCCAGAAGCTGGCGACCGAGTTCGACGTCGCCGCGGAGGCAGACAGCCTGCGCGACACCATCCGCAACGGCAAGGGGCAGAAGAAGCTCCGCGCGCTGAAGCGGCTCAAGGTCGTCGCCGCGTTCCAGGCGACCGGCAACGACCCGCGCGGCATGGTGCTCGACGCCGTCCCGGTCATCCCGCCGGACCTGCGCCCGATGGTGCAGCTCGACGGTGGCCGCTTCGCCACGTCGGACCTGAACGACCTGTACCGCCGCGTGATCAACCGCAACAACCGGTTGAAGCGGCTGATCGACCTCGGCGCGCCCGAGATCATCGTCAACAACGAGAAGCGGATGCTGCAGGAGGCCGTCGACGCGCTGTTCGACAACGGCCGCCGCGGGCGTCCGGTCACCGGCCCGGGCAACCGGCCGCTGAAGTCGCTGTCCGACCTGCTCAAGGGCAAGCAGGGCCGGTTCCGGCAGAACCTGCTCGGCAAGCGTGTTGACTACTCGGGCCGTTCGGTCATCATCGTCGGCCCGCAGCTGAAGCTGCACCAGTGCGGTCTGCCGAAGGACATGGCGCTCGAGCTGTTCAAGCCGTTCGTCATGAAGCGGCTGGTCGACCTGAACCACGCGCAGAACATCAAGTCCGCCAAGCGGATGGTGGAGCGCTCGCGGCCGCAGGTGTGGGACGTGCTCGAAGAGGTCATCACCGGCCACCCGGTGATGCTGAACCGTGCGCCGACCCTGCACCGGCTGGGCATCCAGGCCTTCGAACCGCAGCTGGTCGAGGGCAAGGCCATCCAGCTGCACCCGCTGGTCTGCGAAGCGTTCAACGCGGACTTCGACGGCGACCAGATGGCGGTGCACCTGCCGCTGTCGGCTGAGGCACAGGCCGAGGCCCGGATCCTGATGCTGTCGGCGAACAACATCCTGTCGCCGGCCTCGGGCCGTCCGCTCGCCATGCCGCGACTGGACATGGTCACCGGTCTGTTCCACCTGACCCGGCTGAACGAGAACGCCGAGGGCGCGGGCAACGCGTACTCCTCGCCCGCCGAGGCGATCATGGCGTTCGACCGCAAGGCGCTGAGCCTGCACGCCCCGGTCAAGATCCGCGTCACCGACCGTCAGCCGGCGAAGGCCGACGAGGCGCGTCTCGCGGAGGCGGGCTGGGAGCCGGGCAAGGCGTGGCTGGCCGAGACGACGCTGGGCCGCGTGCTGTTCAACGACCTGCTGCCGGCGGACTACCCGTTCATCAACGAGCCGATGCCGAAGAAGCGGCAGGCGGCCATCGTGAACGACCTCGCCGAGCGGTACTCGATGACGCAGGTCGCGCAGACGCTGGACAAGCTCAAGGACGCCGGTTTCTACTGGGCGACCCGCTCGGGCGTCACGGTCGCGATCTCGGACGTGCTGACCCCGGTCGGCAAGAAGGCCATTCTCGACGAGTACGAGGGCAAGGCCGACCAGGTCGAGAAGCGCTACCAGCGCGGTCAGCTGTCCCACGCCGAGCGCAACAACGAGCTCGTCAAGGTGTGGACGCAGGCGACCGAAGAGGTCCACAAGATCATGGAGACGGCGCTGCCGGACGACAACCCGATCGCCATGATCGTGAAGTCGGGCGCGGCGGGCAACATGACGCAGGTCCGTTCGCTGGCCGGTATGCGTGGTCTGGTGTCGAACCCGAAGGGCGAGTACATCCCGCGCCCGATCAAGGCGAACTTCCGCGAAGGCCTGTCGGTGGCGGAGTACTTCATCGCCACGCACGGCGCCCGGAAGGGCCTGGCGGACACGGCGCTGCGTACCGCCGACTCGGGTTACCTGACCCGTCGTCTGGTGGACGTTTCGCAGGACGTCATCGTCCGCGAGGTCGACTGCGGCACCACGCGCGGCATCATGATGCCGATCGGCGAGGACCTCGGCGACGGCAAGGTCGTGCGCGACCAGCACGTCGAGACCTCGGTGTACGCGCGGAACCTCGCGACGGACGCGGTGGACGCCAAGGGCAACGTCGTGCTGAACGCGGGCGACGACATCGGCGACCCGGCGCTGGACAAGCTCATCTCCAGCGGCATCACCAAGGTGAAGGTCCGCTCGGTGCTGACCTGCGAGTCGGCGGTCGGCGTGTGCGCGACCTGCTACGGCCGTTCGATGGCGACGGGCGAGCTCGTCGACGTCGGCGAGGCGGTCGGCATTGTCGCCGCCCAGTCGATCGGTGAGCCGGGCACGCAGCTGACGATGCGTACCTTCCACCAGGGTGGTGTCGCCGGTGACGACATCACGACCGGTCTGCCCCGTGTTACCGAGCTTTTCGAGGCTCGGGTGCCGAAGGGCAAGGCTCCGATCGCGGACGTGGACGGCCGCGTGCGGATCGAGGAGAGCGAGCGGTTCTGGAAGATCACCCTGATCCCGGACGACGGGTCGGAGGAGATCGTCTTCGACAAGCTGTCCAAGCGGCAGCGGCTCGCGAACACCCCGAACGGCCCGCTGGGCGACGGCGACCACGTCAACGTCGGCCAGCAGCTGCTCGAGGGCACGCCGGACCCGCACGAGGTCCTGCGCGTCATGGGCCCGCGCGAAGCGCAGATGCACCTCACGGACGAGGTCCAGAAGGTGTACCGGGCGCAGGGTGTGTCGATCCACGACAAGCACATCGAGGTCATCGTGCGGCAGATGCTGCGCCGCGTGACGATCATCGACTCCGGTGCCACGGACTTCCTGCCGGGCGAACTGCCCGAGCGGACGAAGTTCGAGGCGACGAACCGCGCCTCGGTCGCCGAGGGCGGCGAGCCGGCTTCGGGCCGTCCGGTGCTGATGGGCATCACGAAGGCGTCGCTGACCACGGACTCGTGGCTGTCGGCGGCCTCGTTCCAGGAGACCACGCGAGTCCTGACCGACGCGGCCATCAACGGCCGCTCGGACAAGCTCGTGGGCCTCAAGGAGAACGTCATCATCGGTAAGCTCATCCCGGCCGGTACGGGCATCAACAAGTACCGGAACATCCAGGTGCAGCCGACCGAGGAGGCGCGGGTCGCGGCGTACGCGATCCCGTCCTACGACGACGGTTACTACACCCCGGACGTGTTCGGTTCGGGCACGGGTGCCGCGGTTCCGCTGGACGACTACGACTTCGGTCGCGACTTCCGCTGAACCACGCGTAGCTGAACGAAAAGCCCCCGGTCCTCGTGACCGGGGGCTTTTTCGTCGCGCTGCGTAGCCGGTCCGGAGACGGTACTTGTACGGTCGTGGGTCTTCTCCGGTTGGCTTAGATTCGCGCGCGTGGCTGATGTCGTGCCGTTCACGGACAACTTCTCGGATCTCTCCAATGCCCAGGGCTACCAGTTCGAGTTCCACTGCGAGCGCTGCGGAAACGGGTACCGCTCCGCGTTCCAGCGGGACACGATGGAGACCGGGCGCAGCATGCTGCGCGCGGTGGGCTCGTTCTTCGGCGGGACGCTGCAGCAGCTGAGCAGCTCCGCGGACCAGTGGAAATACGACCGCGCGACGAACTCGCCGGCGAAGGACCGCGCGCTGACCGCGGCGGTCGAGGAGATCACCCCGCGCTTCCGGCAGTGTCGCGGCTGCAGCGACTGGATGTGCGCGGATCAGTGCTGGAACGAGGAAATCGGCCAGTGCCTGCGATGCTCGCCCATCGTGGCCGAGGAGATTTCGCGCGCACAGGCGGCGGCGCAGCGCGACCAGATCTGGGACCAGGCGCGCGAGAAGAACTGGACCAAGGACCTGGATCTGGGCACCCGCGCGAAACTCACCTGCCCGGACTGCGGGCTGAAGGTGAACGGCGGGAAGTTCTGCACGGGGTGCGGGAGTTCACTGGCCCCGACTGTCCATTGTGGAGAGTGCGGGAAGGAATCCAAGGCGGGGGCGGTGTTCTGCGCGGATTGCGGACACCGGCTCTGAGGTCAGACCTTGGCGAGGGCTTCGCGCCGCTTCTTCACCTGGGGCGGGAAGCTCGCTCTTGTTCCAGTCAGCGGTGATCTCGCGGGTGCTGCCGTCCTGCTCGTAGGTACCCTCGATCTTGGCTTGATCCTCAGTGCGGGACAGGTCGCCGCTGGTGGTCACGCAATGCCGGGTCCCGCCCTCGCTGACCCGGGTAGCCGTTTGCTTGCACCTGTGGAGCCAGCCTCGTTAGCACGGAGACGTCGCTGACCACGGACTCGTGGCTGTCGGCGGCCTCGTTCCAGGAGACCATTGCATCCCGGACGTGTTCGGTTCGGGCATCGCTGCCGCGGTTCCGCTGGACGACTACGACTTCGGTCGCGACTTCTGCTTAACCTCGCGTAGCTGAGCGAAAAGCCCCCCCGTCGGGACTCCCGGCGAGGGCTTTCGCGTTGGTGGCTAAACAGTTGCGAGAGTCTTGCGCATCTTGCGGACCCGCCGGGGCGGGCGGGCCAGGTACGTGCGCTTTGCGAGGCACAGGCCCGGAATGAGCCAGACCAAGGCAATCAGCAAATCGATCGAGGCGGACGACGGCCAGTCAGCCTGGTAGGCGATGTCTCCCCACAACGGTCCCAACGAGACCTCGACTGTGTCGCCCCTCCGGGGCAGATCACCGACCCATCCGATGGTGATCTGACGAGTGGTGCCGTCCTGGCTGACCGTCCCTTGCACACTGGGCTGTTCGGTGATGCACCGGTAATTGCCGGCGGCGCTGAAGCAATGCTGGGTGCCGCCCTCACTCATCGTGGTGACCGTGAGCTGGACGTGGGAAGCCAGCCCGGTCATCGCTGCTGACGCGTTGACCGCGGGACCGATCCCGATGGCCAGCAGACCGAGCGCGAGCAACGACCGCATGGTCAGCGAAATCGACGTCACCGGTTGCCGGCCGGCGGCTTCGCGGCGGCGGTTCACCGGCGTGCGGATGAAGCCGCCGCGCTTGCCGAACCAGGCGTCGTAACTCGTGTCGGACCGTGTGACGACGCCATGGAAATCCGGTCTCCGCCCCATACTTCCCACACCGGCGCCGGAACGACGGCCGCCAGCATCGCGAGGCGGCGGGAGTTGCCGAACATCCGGTCCTCGGTGAGGCCGCCGGCGTCCGTAGTCCACAAAGCGTTTCCGTAGAACGCCACTTGATGGACGCGGAACCACGGGTCATTCATGATCATTTCGCGGCATTCGCCGGTGAGCACCGCCGCGGCGAACTCCGGGTCCGACGTATAGACGGAGAACCGGCGGTCGAACTCGGGGTCGACCTTGAAACTGTGCAGCGTCGTATCCGGCCTTAGCCAGCCGAACTGGTTGCGGACGATCCGGGCATCCTCGAGCGGGGTGAAGAAGTCCGGCTCGAACGCCTGCGTGTTCGGCGAGATCGTGAGGGCTGGCACCTCAGGGACGCGAACTTCGACGACCGCGCTGATCGAATCGAGCTCTTCGGACACTTTTCCGAGTTGTTCGAACGTCTCGTTCCGGAATGGCGATTGGGTGGAGTACTCCATGCCGAGCAGGCGGTGGCCTTGGTGCGTGAACTCGACAGTGGTTCGCCGAGGCCAGGGATCGGGATGGTCAAGTGCCACCGCGCGGCCGTTGTGCGGCAGGAAACCGAAGGTCGGTTCTCCGGCCGAATCGAGACGTTTGATCCAGCTTCGTTGATGCCAGCCCCGCCACGAGATCAACGCCGTGACGACGAGCGGGAAGGCGATCCATCCGAACAGCGGGATCGCACTGGCCGTGCTGGCTGACAGCCAATAGAGGCTCGTCAGCGAAAACGCGATCCCGGAGAACGCATAGCAGACTGCGGCCCTGGTCGAACGGCGCTCCTCGAGCCAGTTCGCGAGCCACATCAGGCCGAAGGAGAGCGCGTAACCACCGACGACGAGCCAGGGACCGAGCAGATCCGCCATCCGCTTACTGTCCCATGTCGAGATCTTCGCGCGTTTCCTCGGAGCTTTGGCCGTTCCCGGGATGCTCGCGCTTGAGCTGGTCGACCGTCTTGTTCGCCCCCTTGTAGGCGGCCTTGCCGGTGTACGCCGAGCCCTTCGACAGGTCGCCAGGGGTGATCCCGGTCGTCTCTTTGACGGTTTCGTCGAAGAACTTGCGCGGCACGCTCGTGAACACGTCTTTCGCCGCCTGCCCGTACGCGGCACCCTGTGCGTTCAGGCCCTTAGCCAATGCGCCGGTGAGCGCCTTCTCCTCGCCGGGAGTCATGCCGACCTTGCCCGCCTTGGTGAGTTTCGAACCCTGCTTGACCAGATCGTCGCTCCACTTCATCAGGAAGCCCATGAACTTGTCGAGCAGCTTGCCGAGCCTGCCGAGATGCTTGGTGATTTTGCCGAGTGCGCTCGCCGCCTTCGCGACCGATGCCGCCATCGCCCCCGCGACCGACGAGCCGAAGCTCACGATCGAAGCGGCCAGTGCCGGCAGCCAGATGTAGATGAGCCAGCTGACCAGCTCCGAAATGATGGCCTTGATGACCTCTTCGATGACGGTCATGACCATCGACCACATCTGCAGCGTGTCGGCGACCGCGCCGGCGGCGGAGCCGATGCCCTCGATGCCCTGTGCGAACTCGGCCAGTGCCTTCTTGGCCGCCCCGCCTCCCTCGCCTTCCCAATCCTTGAGCGCTTCGTCCCCGACCTGGACGAACTCCTCGGCCAGGGTGACGAAGCCCTTGCCGATCGTGACGAAGTTGCCGGAGGCCGTCTTGAGCACGGGGCCGTCCCCAGTCGCCATGTGCAGCCCGTCCTGGAGGGGCTGGATCAGCTCGAGGAGCATGTTGAGGCCGTTGCTGACCAGCCAGCCGACCGGGTCGAGCGCGAAGCTGGCCATGTCCAAGGTCGCGCCTGCCACGAAGCCCGCGCCGTCCTGCAACAACTGCCCGCTCGCCGCGGCGACATCGCCGACGTCCTTCGCGGAGCCGAATTTCTTGTAGGCGTTCTCGATCGTTTCGGCGCCCTTGCCGACAACCGGCGCCTTCTTGACGGTGTCGCCGACATTCTTCAGGAAGCTGTCGTCGTAGCCTTTGAGGTTGTTCTTGACGCCGTCCGCGACGCTGTCCTGCCCCATGCTTCCCCCTTGCTCAGAGCGGTCCGTCGATGTCGGCCTTGAACTTGCCGAAGGTCATCACGGTGTCCTTTTCATGGCCGTCGTAGATGCTCGCGGCTTGATTGAGCTTGCCCTGGAACGCGCCGACCCCGGTCTTCATCAGCTCCAGCAACTGCTTGAGCTCGTCGAGCTTGCTCGTATAGGTCTGCTTGACCGCCAGCCCGATCAATCCCCACGACCGGTCGGTGACGTCGGCCTGGTTCACGAGGTCGCCGAACTTGGCCGCTTCTCCCGTGTAGTGATCGAGGCCGGTGGCGTACTTCGTGATCGCGGCGGTGTCGACCTTGTGGCCGCCGTTCGTCGGGCTCATCGGTGCCCCTCCTCGTCGTCGAACAAGTTCTGGAGGAACTGGTCGCCCGACGAGCCGGAGGGCGGCGCCGACGGAGGTGCCTGAGCCGTCCGCCCGTCGTCGCGAAGCAGATCGTTGTTCGCGAAGTCCTCGTCGTCCCGGGCCGGTGCTGCCTGCCGCGGCTGCTCCTCCGGCAGATTGGACTCCAGTTCTTCGACAGTGGTTCCCAAACCAGCTGCCTGGGCTTCCAGGACCTGATCGGACACGTTCAACCCGAAGGCCGTGCCCACGTGCTCGTCGACGATCCCGGCCTGCTTGCGAGCGGATTCGGCCACGGCCTTGTGCAGGGTTGCCAGAATCGAGGTCGCCAGCTGGTCGGGCTGCTGCCGGAGCGCGTCCGGGGTGAGCCGGAGGTCTTTGATCGATCCGCTGGGGCCCGCGACGACGGTGACCGCCCGGTCCGGCGACATCACTTCGGCCTCGAGCGCGCTCAGCTCCTCCTGCATGTCGCCGACTTTCGCGAACTGCGCTTCGGCCTGCTTGAGCTTCGTCTGGAACTTGTCGAACTCCGCGACGAGTCGTTCCATCTCTGCCGACACCGGCGCTCACCCCTTCCCCTGGTCCCTCACCTGATGTGCGGATTATGCCGCTTCTGTCAGATTCGCGCCGCAGGGTCAGCGAATCCGGCATGGGTGATTCATCGTGGGGTCGGGGCGAAAGTTCCCGGCATTTGATCACGAAAAGGTAACGAACATATCGGGCGAACAGCCCCACCCCGGACGCCGAAGCGGCGAACATACTTTGGGCCGAACGGAGCATCGCAGGTCAGCGCCGCGACCTCGGCCGGTCGCGGGGCGAGGGGCGGGCAACTCGGCCCATCTCGTGGGATATTCACTCCTTCGGTCGACGTTCCCACGATTGATCACCGCATTGACAGTGGGTGCGGTTCGCCAGAGTATTTCGCGCATGTCCTTTCCGGTTGCCCTGGTGTGGCGTCTGCACGTGGATCTGCGCCAGCAGGCCAGCGCGCTGTGTAGGGATTCCTGACCTTTTCTCCCGGCCGCGTCCGGCTGGCTGATTTCTCTTTCCCCGCAACGGGTTTCTCTGACCCGAGGGGATGAACGCTTTCTCTGTTCGGCGTGGGTTTCGCGCGGGTTTCGTGCTGCCCTCAGAACGGGGAAAGAAGTGCCTTCGCGGGCGCTTCACGGGAACACAAACAGGGAGACACCATGCGATTCAGCTCCTCCTCGGGCGCCCCGCCCCGATGGCGGAAAGCGCTGACCGTCGCCGGCGCGGTCGCGCTCGCGATCGGTGCGGTGACCTACACCGGGTCCACCACCAGCGCTTACGCCGACGTTCAGGTGGTCACCGACGCCAAAACCGCGTCCGACGGCAAGCAGTACTGGGTGCAGAACCACCTGGTCAGCAAAGACCTTGCCGCGCAAGCGCGTTCCGCCGACGGCACGCCGAAGAAGTGGCTGCTGGTCTGGGCAGGCGACGAGAACATCGCCGACACCGCGGTGAAGGACGTCAAGAACCTGCCGGGTTCGCTCGGCGGCGGCCTCGGCAAAGTCAAGAATGCCTTGCCCGGTCCCGATTTCCTCGCGGTGATCGACGCGACGCAGGGCTCGCCGACGTACGGCAAGGTGGTGAACACCGCGACCGTCGGGCCGCTTGTCGAGAACGAGCCGCACCACATGCAGTACGTGTGGCACAAGGGCGACACGATCTACGCCGGCGCGTTGTTCGCCGCGGCGACGTACGCGTTCGACGTCAGTGCGTTGCCACAGCTCAAACTTAAGGGCATCAGCCTGCCGACGCAGACGCTCGGCGGTTCCGTGCCCGACGCGTACTGGGTGTTGAAGGACGGCACCGCGTACGGCACGTACATGGGTGGTCCGGTCGTGCCCGGTCCGTACGCGTACCAGGACGGTTCCACGCAGATCGGCAACGGTTTCGCCGGCAGCCCGGGCGAGGTCGTGCACTTCGACCAGAACGCGCAGGTGCTGTCGCAGAATCCGGCGGCGACCCCGCAGGGCGACAACGCGAAGCTGTGCGACAACCTGCCACAGCTGGGCAAACCGTCCTGCGCGAACCCGCACGGCGTCCAGGCGCGCGAGGATCTCAACACCCTCGTCACCAGTGACTACGCCGAACCGCGCAACATCATTCTCGACCCGGTGAAGCAGCCGTCGCCGTATCTGCGCCGGCCGACGATCCGCACCTGGGACATCTCCGACCGCAATCACCCGAAGCTGAAGGCGGTGTCCTACCTGCAAGACGGGCCGCGGGCGAACCCGGCGGACCCGCTGCACTCGGAAAGCCGCGCGGTCATGGAGACCACGGTGACGAACAAGCCCGGCCACAAGGGCGCGTTCGCCGAGACGATGCAAGGCGGCGCGATCTTCTACACGCCGGACATCACGGCGAAGGATCCGCACTGGATCGAGGTGTTCGACGACGGCACCGCGGGCAAGCCGATCTACTCGCAGAACGACTCCAACGGCGCCAGCTCCAACGGCGGCTGGCTGCAGACCAGCCCGGACGACCGGTTCCTCTACCACGCGGTGCAGGGCAGGCAGAAGGGCGCGCTCGGCCCGGACGACCCCGGCACCACCGGCGGCGTGTACGTGCTCGACATCCAGAAGCTGGTCGCGGCCGGCGACAAGGTCGAGGACATCAAGGGTCGCGTCGACACCAAGGAGAAGGCGCAGCAGGGCGGCGGGGGAGACCTGCCGACCGTCGTCGGCTCCGCGCCGATCAACCCGGGCGTGCCCGGGGCCGGCCCGCACTGGGGCGCGTACGACAACTTCGCGCTCGGCCAGGACGGTCTCTACCACGAAACCGAACAGCCGCAGCACATCGCGGTGTCGAACTACTTCGTCGCCCGGTCCGGTTTGGACGGTGACCACAAGGTCAACCTGCTGAACCTGTCGCCGGACGGGAAGGTCGTGGTCGATCAGAACTTCCGCGACGAGTTCACCGGGCAGGTCGGCCTCAACTTCAACCGGAAGTCGTGGCCGCACGGGGACTTCGGCAACGCCAAGCCGCACTCCGAGCTGTTCGTGGTCGCAGACCAGAACGTGAAGTAACTCCCGCTGGCCGCGTGCCGTGAAGGACTCCTTGAGGGAATCAGATTCCCTCAAGGGGCCCTTCACGGACCGGCTCCGAGGACAAGTCCGGAAGGTCTCCATGGATCACCACGTCACTCCGGTCGCCACCGGATCGTCCGGTGTGGACAGTGCCGCGCTGGTGCTGCGGCTGATATTGCTGCTGGCGACGGCATTCCTCGCCGGTACCGGGATTCTGCGCCCGCTCGTCGGTCCGCTGCCGCGCAAGCTGTGGATCACCACCGGCGCGCTGGGTGTCGGGTCGGCGGTGCTGGCCGCGGTGTCGGCGGCGACGGTCGACGTCAACCTCGTCGCGCTGATCGTCCACGTCGTGCTCGCGCTGGCGGTGCCGGTGCTGCTGCGGTGGCCCTCGGCCGGTCGATGGGCTTCGCTCGCGCTGGTCGTGCTCGTGGTGCTGGAAACCTCCGTCGATGGTTCGGGTATCTCCTTCGCCATCGACACTGTGTACGTCGCGGCGGCCGCGCTGTGGTTCGGCGTGACGCTGCTGTCGGCTTGGGTGCCGGTGGAGCAGTGGCGGTCGACGCCGTTGCGCGTCGGTCCGCTTTCGGTGAGTCTCGCCGGACTGCTGACGCTCGCGGGGGTCGTGCAACTCGGCGTCTCCGGGGTTGCTTTCGACCGACGGTTGTACGAAACGCTCTTCGGCGTCTCGCTGATCGTGGTGGTCCTGCTTCCCGCAGCAGTGACCGTGGTGTCGGCGATCTTGTTGTCTCGCAACGCTTCCATTCGTGGCTATCGCTATGGCGTTGCCGGGGTCGCGCTCGGTTTCGTCGCGTGGAGTGCGCTCGCCGCGGTGCCGCATCCAGCGCCGTTGCCGGTGCCCGGAGTGCCGGTCCTGGCCGACGCGACGGTCGGCGGCGCGACCGTGCCGGTGCTGGTCAGCCCGCACCGGCCCGGGCGCAATCTCGTGCACTTCCCTTCGAGCGCGGGTACGGACCTGTCCGCTGGCGTCGAGGGCGGGATCGTGACCACCGCGGCCGCGCGTCCCGGCGCGGAAGGCAGCTGGGCTGAGGTCGAACTTCCGGCCGGACGCAGCACTCTCGTGGTGCATAAGGGCGATGCGACCGCCGCGGTCGACGTCGACGCGGGTACTGAGACGGGCCCGGCGGTTTCGGACGCCGACGCGCCGGAATGCGCGGAAGCCGCGCTCGGCGGTCTGGTGGCGCAGAAACGCGACGTGCTCACCAGTTGCCCGGCAGAAGCGTTGTCGCCGGAGGACCGCGGTTCGCTGGTGAAGCTGGTCGAGTTCCTCGCCTCGCGGAAGCCGTCGGCGATCACGCTGGTCGAAGACAAGTCGCCGCGTGGCGTGCAGGCCGCGCAGCTCGTCCGAGACACCGCTGCGCGCGTCGGTCTGCCGGTGCGCCCGGACGCGGCGGCGGACACCGCGCTGGTGGTCGTCTCCGGCTGGAGCGACGGGTACCTCGCGATGAGCCGCGCCGCCGAGTCGCAACGGCTCAAACCGACTCACCAGTTCGGCCTGTACCTCGCTCCGTGGCTGCTCAACGGACCCATTGTCAACACCGTGGCCAGCGCGGCCATGCCGCTGCGCTTCGACCCGCGCGACCAGCTCGCGGTGAGCTACGCGGTGGCCGTCGGCAACAGCTTCGGCGGGGAAAGCCCGTCGCTAGGCGGTTTCCGGACCTGGCTCGGTCCACAGTGGACATCCGTGAACGGCGAGGTGCAGCTGTTCGCGGCTGCGCAGGTCAACGCGATGCCGATGTACCCCAACGAACCGCACGCGCCCGGCATGCAGGCCGCGCGCGACTACGCCGGGCAGTGGATCCCCGACGGAACCATCGTCCCGATCAGCGGCGCGCTCCGCTGACCACCGTTCCCCGAAAAACCCCGAAGAAAGGAAAACCCTGATGAAACGCATTGCCGCCCGGATCCTGCTGCCGCTCGCCGCGGCCGGGGCGTTCGCCGGATTCGCCGGGGGAGCGGCCGACGCCGCCACCCCGGAGACGTCCGCTCAGCCCGCTGGATTGCCTTCGCTGCCGACCGGCGGCCTTCCCTCGCTGCCGACCGGCGGCTTGCCCACGCTCCCGACGGGCGGCCTCCCGTCCCTCCCGACGGGCGGACTGCCGTCGCTGCCTTCCGTGCCGAACCTGCCCGCCCCGGGCCTGCCCGGCGTCCCGGGAGCACCGACCGGCGGCGGCCCGTCGGTCTGGGTCGTCCCCGGCCTCGACGCGGGCAGCCTCCTCGGCCCGACCACCCAAGCCCCGGCCCAGCTCCTCGCGCCGGTGTTCAACGCCATCACCGCCGTTTCCTGACCACAGAAGGAGAAAGCCATGAAGAAGACCGTCATCCGAGCCTTGGCCGCCACCGCACTCGCCGGAGCCGCGGTGCTCGGCGCCGCCGCGCCCGCGCTGGCCGCGACCCAGGACCAGCCCGGTGTCACCGTCGTCGACGAGCCGGACACGTCGAACCTGAACAACATCTGGACGTTCGCGCCGCTGGGCGTCCCGGCGCTGGGCCTGATCCAGTCGCTGAACGGCGTCCCCGGCCGGATCCTGCCCGGCTGACCCTGTCTCCGCCGGTGGTTCCCCCCGTCCCCGGGAGCCACCGGCGGATCCCGGCGAAAGAACGAGGAACATGGACAGACAGCTGATCGGCAGGCTCGCGATCGCGGCCATCGCGGTGGCCGCCGTCGCCGCGACCGTAGTAATCCTCGGCACCGGCGACGACCCAGCGCCCGCTCCGGCCGCGATATCCGTGCCGACCACCGAAGTGCCGCAGCGCGCCCCAGACCGCACCGTCACCCGCACTCTGGCCCCCACGACGTCCACCGCACCGGCCGCGCCCGCGCCGTCCAGTTGGCAGATCACCTACGAACTCACGGGCTCCGGCACCGCCACCGTGGTCTACGACGACAACGGCCTCGGCCTGGTGCACCAGGAGCTGTCGGTGCCGTTGCCGTGGAGCAAGACCCTGACCTGGCCGAAGACCGCCGTCGCGCCGACTGTGCAGCTGATGGGCCAGTCGAGCGGCGCGGTCGAATGCCGGATCTCGGTGAACGGCGTGCTGGCGCGGTCCGCGAAAGCCACCGGCGGCGACGTGGTCAACTGCGCGGGACGGCTCAGCTGAGGTCCTTGGAGAACCAGTGCTCGGCGTACTGGTCGTTGTTGAACGCCTCGACCTCCGCGTAGCCCATCGACGCGTAGAGCGCGCGTGCTTCGACCAGGTCGTCGCGGGTGTCCAGCCGCATCCGGGTCGAGCCCAGCCGCTTCGCCGCTTCTTCAGCCGCCGCGACGATGACCTTGCCGCCGCCGTGTCCGCGATGCTCCGGGCGCACGTACACCTTCGTCAACGCGCTCAGCCCGGGCCCGACCATCCGCACCCCGATGCAACCGGCGGGCTTCCCCTCGCGATAAGCCACAAGGAACGCCCCGGTCGGCGCTGCGAGGCCGTCGCTGGGCTCATCGGCCAGCGCCGCGTCCACTTCCGCAGGCGTCGCGGGGCGGCCGTGATACCGCGACGCCAGCTCGTCCATGTATTCGCGCAGGATTGCCGCGGAGTCGGGGTGTTCGGCCGGGAATTCGCTGATCTTCCAGTCCACGTCCCTCATCTTGGGGAGTCCGTCCACCGATTTCCCCGGCAGGTACCGTGCAGACCGGCAGGGGAACCGAACGAGGAGGCGACATGGACGGCAGCGAGAACGTCGACCAGCCGGGGGACAAGAAGACCGGCGGCAGCCATGCCGCGCCGGAGGGGGCTGGAGTGCACCCGCTGATCGATCTGTCGCGCGACCCCAACCCGGGCAAGCCCGACCACGCGAAGCCCGACGAGGACTGACCCGCGGCCCGGCCCGGCGGGTGCACACCGCCGGGCCGGGTTTCGCGATTCCGCCCCGGTGAGGTGATTGTCACCCCGGGACGCGGGTCCATTGTGGAACAGCCGGCGGCTCTTCTCCTTGCCGCCGAAGAATTTCTCTCGCGTTCTTAACGCCGCCGCCAGTCTCGGCGCAGCACCCGGGCGAACCGCCCTGATGGGCTTTCTCGGCACCGGGGCGCGGTGTCGGTGGTGCGCAGGGGTCTTGCGCGAAGCCGAAGGTACGTGAGGGGAACCCTGAGGGAATCAGAGTTCCTCAGGGTTCCCCTCACGGCCCTTTCTCGGCAACGGAGCCACGCCCGTATCGCCAGGCTGTGCTCCGCGTCCCCTGGCCAGCACGGCACAACGAACCCGCCACACACCGCGCCGCTGAGAACACCCCAATGTGGCATTGGGTGCATCTGACGCACCGAACGCCACATTGGGTGCGCTGAACGCACCGAACGCCACATTGGGGCGCGGGAAGCCGCGAGGCCCGGCGCGCGTCCATTCGCTGGGCGTCCCGTCCCGGCATGCGAGCCGAGTGCCCTCTGACCGCGGGAACCCGCTCCGGAATAGCGTCCCGGAGCCCGGCGTTCTGCATCTCGGGAAGTCCCGCGCGGCGCCGTCTCAAGGCCCCGATCTGGGGTTACGATGACCGGTCGGCGACCGTAGCGACCCCCCGCCCGGACCGCTCCGCGAGTGGACGGGTATCTTTGGAGACCGTGCCCGGCAGGCGTCGGGCCGCTCCGCGTGCCGTTGGGCATGAGCGGGGTGCTTTTGCACCCGGTTCACCAGCCTCGCCACGTGGGGTTCCGACGGAAAATCCCTCCGGGAAGTTACCGGTCGAGAGACCGTGACGCGGGCCGACACGCCCGACCGCGGGGACCGGTGAAGACACGAAGAAGCAAGATCACGACAGGAAGCTGGTCCATTGCCCACGATCCAGCAGCTGGTCCGCAAGGGCCGCCAGGACAAGGCTGCCAAGCAGAAGACCGCGGCCCTCAAGGGGAGCCCGCAGCGTCGTGGCGTGTGCACCCGCGTGTACACCACGACTCCCAAGAAGCCGAACTCGGCCTTGCGCAAGGTTGCTCGTGTGAAGCTGACCAGCGGTATCGAGGTCACCGCGTACATCCCGGGTGAAGGCCACAACCTCCAGGAGCACTCGATGGTGCTCGTGCGCGGCGGCCGGGTTAAGGACCTGCCGGGTGTTCGCTACAAGATCATCCGCGGTTCGCTCGACACCCAGGGTGTGAAGAACCGTAAGCAGGCGCGCAGCCGGTACGGCGCGAAGAAGGAGAAGAGCTAATGCCTCGCAAGGGTCCGGCGCCGAAGCGGCCGCTGATCTCCGACCCCGTCTACGCCTCCCCGCTGGTCACCCAGCTGGTGAACAAGGTGCTGAAGGACGGCAAGCGGTCCCTGGCCGAGCGCATTGTCTACGGCGCTCTCGAAGGCGCTCGCGAGAAGACGGGCACCGACCCGGTCGTCACGCTGAAGCGCGCGCTCGACAACGTGAAGCCCACCATCGAGGTGAAGAGCCGCCGCGTCGGTGGCGCCACCTACCAGGTGCCGATCGAGGTCAAGCCCGGTCGTTCCACCACGCTGGCGCTGCGCTGGCTGGTGTCGTTCTCGCAGGCCCGCCGCGAGAAGACGATGATCGAGCGGCTGCAGAACGAGCTGCTGGACGCGAGCAACGGCCTTGGCGCCAGCGTCAAGCGCCGCGAAGACACGCACAAGATGGCCGAGTCGAACAAGGCCTTCGCGCACTACCGCTGGTGATGACCGCCCGGCTGCCGATAGAAGCCATGCCGGGCCCCACGTTCGAGACAGGGGAACATTCTCGTGGCACGTGAAGTGCTGACCGACCTCAACAAGGTCCGCAACATCGGCATCATGGCGCACATCGACGCCGGTAAGACCACCACCACCGAGCGGATCCTGTTCTACACCGGGATCAACTACAAGCTCGGCGAAGTCCACGACGGCGCCGCCACCATGGACTGGATGGAGGAGGAGCAGAAGCGGGGCATCACCATCACCTCGGCTGCCACCACCACCTTCTGGAACGACTACCAGATCAACCTGATCGACACCCCCGGGCACGTCGACTTCACCGTCGAGGTGGAGCGCAACCTGCGGGTGCTCGACGGCGCGGTCGCGGTCTTCGACGGCAAGGAAGGCGTCGAGCCGCAGTCCGAGCAGGTCTGGCGGCAGGCGGACAAGTACGACGTCCCGCGCATCTGCTTCGTCAACAAGATGGACAAGCTGGGTGCGGACTTCTACTACACCCTGCAGACCATCACGGACCGTCTCGGCGTCCGGCCGCTGGCCATCCAGCTGCCGATCGGCGCGGAGAACGACTTCGAGGGCGTCATCGACCTGGTTCGGATGAAGGCCCTGGTCTGGCGCGGCGAGGTGCAGAAGGGCGACGACTACGCCGTCGAGGACATCCCGGCCGAGCTGGCCGACCGTGCCGCCGAGTACCGCGAGAAGCTGGTCGAGGCCGTCGCCGAGACCGACGACGCGCTGATGGAGAAGTTCCTCGAGGGCGAGGAGCTGACCCAGGACGAGATCAAGGGCGGCATCCGCCACCTGGTCGTCACCCGCGAGGCGTTCCCGGTGCTCGCCGGCTCCGCGTTCAAGAACAAGGGCGTGCAGCCGATGCTGGACGCGGTCATCGACTACCTGCCGTCGCCGCTCGAGGTGCCGCCGGTCGAGGGCCTGCTTCCGGACGGCGAGACCCCGGTCACCCGGCACGCGACGACCGAGGAGCCGTTCTCGGCCCTGGCGTTCAAGATCGCCGCGCACCCGTTCTTCGGCAAGCTGACCTACATCCGGGTCTACTCGGGCAAGGTCGCCTCCGGCGCCCAGGTCGTCAACGCGACCAAGGAGCGCAAGGAGCGCATCGGGAAGATCTTCCAGATGCACTCCAACAAGGAGAACCCGGTCGACGAGGCCCTGGCCGGCCACATCTACGCGGTCATCGGCCTGAAGGACACCACGACCGGTGACACCCTTGCCGACGCGCAGAACCCGGTCGTCCTCGAGTCGATGACCTTCCCGGACCCCGTTATCCGGGTGGCCATCGAGCCGAAGACGAAGGCCGACCAGGAGAAGCTGTCCCTGGCGATCCAGAAGCTCGCCGAGGAGGACCCGACTTTCCAGGTCCAGCTCGACGAGGAGACCGGTCAGACGATCATCGCCGGCATGGGCGAGCTCCACCTCGAGGTGCTCGTCAACCGGATGAAGTCCGACTACAAGGTCGAGGCGAACATCGGCAAGCCGCAGGTCGCCTACCGCGAGACCATCAAGAAGACTGTGGAAAAGCTCGACTACGTCCACAAGAAGCAGACCGGTGGTTCCGGCCAGTTCGCGAAGGTCATCGTGAAGCTGGAGCCGCTCGAGCGCACCGACGGTGCTCTCTACGAGTTCGACAACAAGGTGACCGGTGGCCGCGTGCCGCGGGAGTACATCCCGTCGGTCGACGCGGGCGCCCAGGACGCGATGCAGTACGGCATCCTGGCCGGCTACCCGCTCGTCGGGTTGAAGTTCACCTTGTTGGATGGCGCGTACCACGAGGTCGACTCTTCCGAAATGGCCTTCAAGATCGCCGGCTCCATGGCGATGAAGGAAGCCGCCCGGAAGGCCGGCCCGGTCATCCTCGAGCCGATGATGGCCGTCGAGGTCACGACTCCCGAGGACTACATGGGCGACGTGATCGGCGACCTCAACTCCCGCCGTGGCCAGATCCAGGCCATGGAGGAGCGCGCCGGTACCCGTGTCGTGAAGGCACTGGTCCCGCTGTCGGAGATGTTCGGCTACGTCGGCGACCTGCGGTCCCGTACCCAGGGCCGGGCGAACTACTCCATGGTGTTCGACTCCTACGCCGAGGTTCCCGCGAACGTCGCGAAGGAAATCATCGCGAAGGCGACGGGGGAGTAACTCCCTCACCGCGCGCGGGCATTAAGGAACTCTCCTGAACGTCCGCAGCAACGACGAAGGAACATTCGTGGGGCAGCAGCCACGCTGCCCCACGAGCACAACGCGAAATCAGTCCAGGAGGACATTCCAGTGGCGAAGGCGAAGTTCGAGCGGAGCAAGCCGCACGTCAACATCGGCACCATCGGTCACGTCGACCACGGCAAGACCACGCTGACCGCGGCGATCACCAAGGTTCTGCACGACGCGTACCCGGAGCTGAACGAAGCCCGTGCGTTCGACCAGATCGACAACGCGCCGGAAGAGAAGCAGCGCGGCATCACGATCAACATCTCGCACGTCGAGTACCAGACCGAGAAGCGTCACTACGCGCACGTGGACGCCCCCGGCCACGCTGACTACATCAAGAACATGATCACCGGTGCCGCGCAGATGGACGGCGCGATCCTGGTGGTCGCGGCGACCGACGGCCCGATGCCGCAGACCCGCGAGCACGTGCTGCTGGCCCGCCAGGTCGGCGTGCCCTACATCGTGGTCGCGCTGAACAAGTCCGACATGGTCGACGACGAGGAAATCCTCGAGCTCGTCGAGCTGGAGGTCCGCGAGCTGCTGTCCTCGCAGGAGTTCCCGGGCGACGACGCTCCGGTCATCCGCGTGTCCGGCCTCAAGGCGCTCGAGGGCGACCAGAAGTGGGCCGACGCCGTGCTCGAGCTGATGCACGCCGTCGACGACAACGTGCCGGACCCGGTGCGCGAGCTCGACAAGCCGTTCCTCATGCCGATCGAGGACGTCTTCACGATCACCGGCCGCGGCACCGTGGTGACCGGTCGCGTCGAGCGTGGCGTGGTCAACGTGAACGAAGAGGTCGAGATCGTCGGCATCCGCGAGAAGTCGACCAAGACCACCGTCACCGGTGTCGAGATGTTCCGCAAGCTGCTGGACCAGGGCCAGGCGGGCGACAACGTCGGCCTCCTCGTCCGCGGCATCAAGCGCGAGGACGTCGAGCGCGGCCAGGTCGTCGTGAAGCCGGGCACCACCACCCCGCACACCGAGTTCGAGGGCCGGGTCTACATCCTGTCCAAGGACGAGGGCGGACGGCACACCCCGTTCTTCAACAACTACCGCCCGCAGTTCTACTTCCGCACCACGGACGTGACCGGCGTCGTGACGCTGCCCGAGGGCACCGAGATGGTCATGCCGGGCGACAACACGGACATCAGCGTCGTGCTGATCCAGCCGGTCGCCATGGACGAGGGTCTGCGCTTCGCCATCCGCGAGGGTGGCCGGACCGTCGGCGCGGGCCAGGTTACCAAGATCAACAAGTGACGTCGGCGCCCTGAATTCGGGTCAATACACCCCCGAGTTCAGGGCGTCAACTCACGTGTGCGACACTATTCAGGTTGCTCGTCCTGGGGCGGCCGAACCCTTCGGGGTTCCGGCCGCCCTGGCACGAGTGGCCACGGTCCGTGGAGCTCGTCCTTCGGGTGAGGCTAGCGGGCAAGGCCAGTAGGGACGACTCTCGCGTCGGCCCGCGGCCTCCTCACGTAGAGGAAGACCAGGCAAGACGACGATCCTTAGGGATCCGTCTGTGCGGCGGGCGCGACACGCCCGACCGCGTGGACCGGGGACAGGGCCGTTGAACTGCTGAAACCCGGGCTCCGGCCCAGGTTGACGAGACAAAGCGGCACGAGACGACAAGGAACGCAGCCACCATGGCGGGACAGAAGATCCG
Source organism: Amycolatopsis sp. NPDC004079 (assembly GCF_040610415.1). Taxonomy (NCBI): domain Bacteria; kingdom Bacillati; phylum Actinomycetota; class Actinomycetes; order Pseudonocardiales; family Pseudonocardiaceae; genus Amycolatopsis; species Amycolatopsis sp. NPDC004079. The sequence continues at coordinate 155,841 of NZ_JBEXMH010000014.1, forward strand.
CATCCGGCTCAAGGCCTACGACCACGAGGCGATCGACACCTCGGCGCGCAAGATCGTGGAAACGGTCACGCGCACCGGCGCCCGTGTTGTCGGGCCGGTGCCGCTGCCTACCGAGAAGAACGTTTACTGCGTCATCCGCTCGCCGCACAAGTACAAGGACTCGCGCGAGCACTTCGAGATGCGCACGCACAAGCGTCTGATCGACATCCTCGACCCGACGCCGAAGACGGTGGACGCGCTCATGCGCATCGACCTCCCGGCGAGCGTCGACGTCAACATCCAGTAAGCGTTGGGCGAGCGGCGGAGATAAGAACTCATGTCTGACAGGCAAATGAAGGGCATCCTGGGCACCAAGCTCGGCATGACCCAGGTCTTCGACGAGCAGAACCGGGTCATCCCGGTCACTGTCGTCAAGGCCGGACCGAACGTGGTGACCCAGGTTCGGACCACTGACAAAGACGGCTACGCGGCCGTGCAGCTGGCGTTCGGCGCGATCGACCCGCGCAAGGTGAACAAGCCGCGCACCGGCCACTTCGACAAGGCCGGCGTGACCCCGCGTCGCCACGTTGCCGAGCTGCGCACCACCGACGCCGAGACCTACGAGGTCGGCCAGGAGATCACCGCCGAGGTGTTCGAGGCCGGGACCTCGGTCGACGTGACCGGTACCAGCAAGGGCAAGGGCTACGCGGGCGTCATGAAGCGCCACGGCTTCAAGGGCCAGGGCGCGAGCCACGGTGCGCAGGCCGTGCACCGCAAGCCGGGTTCCATCGGCGGCTGCGCCACGCCGGGCCGCGTGTTCAAGGGCCTGCGCATGGCGGGCCGGATGGGTAGCGACCGGGTCACCACGCAGGGCCTGACCGTGCACGCGGTGCGTGCCGAGGACGGCCTGCTGCTGATCAAGGGCGCGGTGCCCGGTCCCAAGGGCGGCCTGCTGTTCGTGCGCAGTGCCGCGAAGGGTGGAAACTGACGATGACGAACGTCGAGCTGAAGACTCCGGCCGGTAAAGCCGACGGCACCGTCGAGCTCCCCGGGGAGATCTTCGACGTGCAGGCCAACGTCGCGCTGATGCACCAGGTCGTGGTGGGCCAGCTGGCCGCCGCGCGCCAGGGCACGCACGACACGAAGACCCGCGGTGAGGTCTCCGGTGGCGGCAAGAAGCCGTACCGGCAGAAGGGCACCGGTCGCGCCCGCCAGGGTTCGACCCGCGCGCCGCAGTTCGCCGGCGGTGGCGTCGTGCACGGCCCCACGCCGCGCGACTACACCCAGCGCACCCCGAAGAAGATGAAGGCCGCCGCTCTGCGTGGCGCCCTCTCGGACCGGGCCCGCGCCGGCCAGCTGCACGTCCTGACGGAACTGGTCACCGGCGAGAAGCCGTCGACCAAGACCGCCAAGACGGCGATCGCCGCCGCGACCCAGGCCAAGCGCGTTCTCGTGGTCCTGCACCGCGACGAGGAGCTCGCCTGGGTGTCCGCGCGGAACCTGCCGTACGTGCACCTGATCTGGGCTGACCAGCTCAACACCTACGACGTCCTGGTCAACGACGACGTCGTGTTCACCAAGGCCGCTTACGACGCGTTCGTGGCAGGCCCCGTCCGCGGGAAGGTCGTCAAGGCCCTCGCGCGTTCGAGCGAGGTTTCGGAAGGGAGTGACGAGAAGTGAGCTCGGTCGCCATTCCGGACCCCCGCGACATCCTGCTCGCGCCGGTGATCTCCGAGAAGTCCTACGGACTGCTCGAGGACCACAAGTACACGTTCATCGTCCGTCCGGACGCCAACAAGACCCAGATCAAGATCGCGGTCGAGAAGGTGTTCGGCGTGAAGGTCGTCAGCGTCAACACGGCCAACCGCCAGGGCAAGCGGAAGCGGACTCGTACCGGCTTCGGCAAGCGCAAGGACACCAAGCGCGCCATCGTGACTCTTTCGCCTGAGAGCAAGGCGATCGAGATCTTCGGCGGACCCACCGCGTAAAGGACTGAGCTGACAATGGGCATCCGCAAGTACAAGCCGACGACCCCGGGTCGTCGCGGTTCGAGCGTCTCGGACTTCGCCGAGATCACCCGGTCCACGCCGGAGAAGTCGCTGCTGCGTCCGCTGAGCAAGACCGGCGGCCGCAACGCCTCGGGCAAGATCACCACCCGGCACAAGGGCGGTGGCCACAAGCGCGCCTACCGCGTGATCGACTTCCGTCGCCACGACAAGGACGGCGTGCCGGCCAAGGTCGCGCACATCGAGTACGACCCCAACCGCACCGCGCGCATCGCGCTGCTGCACTACGCCGACGGCGAGAAGCGCTACATCATCGCGCCGGAGAAGCTGAAGCAGGGCGACACGGTTGAGAACGGCCCCCGCGCCGACATCAAGCCGGGCAACAACCTGCCGCTGCGCAACATCCCGGTCGGCACCGTGATCCACGCGATCGAGCTCCGCCCCGGCGGCGGCGCGAAGATGGCCCGGTCCGCCGGCGCCCGCGTGCAGCTCGTCGCCAAGGACGGTCCTTACGCCCAGCTGCGTCTCCCCTCGGGCGAGATCCGCAACGTGGACGTGCGCAACCGCGCGACCGTCGGCGAGGTCGGCAACTCGGAGCACTCGAACATCAACTGGGGCAAGGCGGGCCGCAACCGCTGGCGCGGCAAGCGCCCGACTGTCCGCGGTGTCGTGATGAACCCGGTCGACCACCCGCACGGTGGTGGCGAGGGCAAGACGTCCGGTGGTCGCCACCCGGTGAACCCGAACGGCAAGCCCGAAGGCCGCACCCGCAAGAGCAAGCCGTCCGACAAACTGATCGTCCGCCGCCGGCGTACCGGCAAGAAGCGCTGAGCAGGGAGGTAGAAGCACATGCCACGCAGCCTTAAGAAGGGCCCGTTCGTGGACGACCACCTGCTCAAGAAGGTGGACGCTCTCAACGAATCGGGCAAGAAGACCGTGATCAAGACTTGGTCGCGGCGCTCCACGATCATCCCGGACTTCCTGGGTCACACGATCGCGGTGCACGACGGCCGCAAGCACGTCCCGGTGTTCGTCACCGAGGCGATGGTGGGTCACAAGCTGGGCGAGTTCGCCCCGACGCGGACCTTCAAGGGCCACATCAAGGACGACCGCAAGTCGCGCCGCCGCTGAGCGGGCCAGAGAAAGTTAAGGGAAGCAGATGAACGCCCAGTCAAACGCCACGGCCACGGCAGAAGAGCTGCCCACGGCCGTCGCGCGGGCTCGCTTTGTCCGGGACGCGCCGATGAAGGTGCGCCGGGTGATCGAGCTCGTCAAGGGTCGTAGCGTCAGCGAGGCCTTGGCCGTGCTCCGGTTCGCGCCGCAGGCTGCCAGCACGCAGCTCGCGAAGGTCATCGCCAGCGCGGCGGCCAACGCCGAGAACAACCTCCAGCTGGACCCGGAGACGCTCTGGATCAAGTCCGCGACCGCCGACGAGGGCCCGACCCTCAAGCGCATCCGTCCGCGTGCCCAGGGCCGTGCGTACCGGATCCGCAAGCGCACCAGCCACATCACCGTGGTGGTCGAGTCGCGGCCTGCGGAGAAGAAGAGCAACAAGAAGGCAGGTGGCCGGTAGTGGGCCAGAAGATCAACCCGCACGGCTTCCGCCTGGGTATCACCACTGACTGGAAGTCGCGCTGGTACGCCGACAAGCAGTACGCGGAGTACGTGGCCGAGGACGTCAAGATCCGCAAGCTGCTCTCCACCGGCATGGAGCGCGCCGGCATCTCCAAGGTCGAGATCGAGCGCACCCGTGACCGCGTCCGCGTCGACATCCACACCGCCCGGCCGGGCATCGTCATCGGCCGCCGCGGCGCGGAGGCCGACCGGATCCGCGGCGCGCTGGAGAAGCTGACCAAGAAGCAGGTCCAGCTGAACATCCTCGAGGTGAAGAACCCCGAGGCCGACGCGCAGCTGGTCGCCCAGGGTGTCGCGGAGCAGCTGAGCAACCGCGTGGCGTTCCGCCGCGCGATGCGCAAGGCGATCCAGACCTCCATGCGCTCGCCGCAGGTCAAGGGCATCCGCGTGCAGTGCGGCGGTCGTCTCGGCGGTGCCGAGATGTCCCGCTCCGAGCACTACCGCGACGGCCGGGTCCCGCTGCACACGCTGCGCGCCGACATCGACTACGGCTTCTTCGAGGCCAAGACGACGTTCGGTCGCATCGGCGTGAAGGTGTGGATCTACAAGGGCGAGCTGGTCGGCGGACTGAAGGCGCGCGCCGAGCGCGACGCCGCCGCGTCGGCCGCGGACCGCGCGCCGCGCCGCGACCGCGGCGACCGGCCGTCCCGGCCGCGCCGCTCCGGCTCGTCGGGCACGACCCCGACCTCGACCGAGGCCGGCCGCGCCGCCGCCGCTGCGAAGAGCGACAACGCGACCGAGGCGGCTCCGGCCACCGAGACCGCAGAAAAGACGGAGGGCTGAGACGTGCTCATCCCGCGCAGGGTCAAGCACCGCAAGCAGCACTCCCCGAAGCGCCACGGCGCCGCCAAGGGCGGTACCAAGGTCAGCTTCGGCGAGTACGGCATCCAGGCGCTTGAGCACAGCTACGTGACGAACCGGCAGATCGAGTCCGCTCGTATCGCCATGACCCGTCACATCAAGCGCGGCGGCAAGGTGTGGACCACGATCTACCCGGACCGCCCGCTGACCAAGAAGCCGGCGGAAACCCGCATGGGTTCCGGCAAGGGTTCGCCCGAGTGGTGGATCGCCAACGTGAAGCCGGGTCGCGTGATGTTCGAGATCAGCTTCCCGAACGAGGAGACCGCCCGCGAGGCGCTCCGTCGCGCGATCCACAAGCTGCCCATGAAGTGCCGCATCGTGACCCGGGAAGGTGAGTTCTGATGGCTAACGGAGCCGCACAGGCATCCGAGCTGCGTGAGCTCACCGCCGAAGAGCTCGTGCTGCGTCTGAAGGAATACAAGGAGGAGCTCTTCAACCTCCGCTTCCAGATGGCGACCGGGCAGCTGGACAACAACCGTCGGCTGCGCACCGTCCGCACGGACATCGCGCGGATCTACACGGTCATGCGCGAGCGCGAGCTCGGCCTGTCCGTGGCGCCCGACGCCGAAAGTGAAGGTGCCGCATGAGCGAGGCTGCCACCGAGAAGACCGCCCGGAACTACCGCAAGGTCCGCGAGGGTTACGTCGTCTCGGACAAGATGGACAAGACGATCGTGGTCGAGCTCGAGGACCGCAAGAAGCACCCGCGCTACTCGAAGGTTCTCCGCAGCACCACCAAGGTCAAGGTGCACGACGAGAACAACGAGGCGGGCGTAGGCGACCGGGTCACGCTGATGGAGACCCGGCCGCTGTCGGCGACCAAGCGCTGGCGTCTGGTGCAGGTCGTGGAGAAGGCCAAGTAAGCAGGGCTCTTTCGGGAGTCCTTGGTTCCGCAAGGCTCGCGACAGCGAGAACCAGCGCGACATACAGGAGTTGACGTGATCCAGCAGGAGTCGCGGCTTCGGGTTGCCGACAACACGGGCGCGAAGGAAATCCTTTGCATCCGCGTGCTCGGCGGCTCCGGGCGGCGCTACGCCGGCATCGGCGACATCATCGTCGCCACCGTGAAGGACGCCATCCCGGCCGCCGGGGTGAAGAAGGGCGATGTCGTCAAGGCTGTCATCGTCCGCACGGTGAAGGAGCGCCGTCGTCCGGACGGTTCCTACATCCGGTTCGACGAGAACGCCGCCGTGCTCATCAAGAACGACAACGAGCCCCGGGGCACCCGCATCTTCGGCCCGGTGGGCCGCGAGCTGCGCGACCGAAAGTTCATGAAGATCATTTCGCTCGCGCCGGAGGTGCTGTGATGAAGGTGAAGAAGGGCGACACGGTCGTCGTCATCGCCGGCAAGGACAAGGGCGCGAAGGGCAAGGTCATTCAGGCCTACCCCGAGCGGGAGCGCGTGCTGGTCGAGGGTGTCAACCGGATCAAGAAGCACACCCGGATCACCCAGACCCAGCGTGGCGCCCAGTCCGGCGGCATCGTGACGCAGGAAGCGCCTATTCACGTGTCGAACGTGATGGTCGTGGACTCGGACGGCAAGCCGACCCGGGTGGGCTACCGCATCGGCGAGGACGGCAAGAAGGTCCGGGTCTCGCGCCGGAACGGCAAGGACATCTGACATGACCACCGCAGAGAAGATCGCGCCGCGTCTGAAGACCCGGTACCGCGAAGAGATCAAGGGCGAACTCCAGAAGGAGTTCTCCATCCCCAACGTGCACCAGATTCCCGGCGTCGTGAAGATCGTCGTGAACATGGGTGTCGGGGACGCCGCCCGGGACAGCAAGCTGATCGACGGCGCGGTCCGCGACCTCGCCCTGATCACCGGGCAGAAGCCGGAAATCCGGAAGGCCCGCAAGTCCATCGCGCAGTTCAAGCTCCGCGAGGGACAGCCGATCGGTGCGCGCGTCACGCTGCGCGGCGACCGGATGTGGGAGTTCCTCGACCGGCTGCTGACCATCGCGCTGCCCCGTATCCGCGACTTCCGCGGGCTTTCGCCCAAGCAGTTCGACGGCAACGGCAACTACACGTTCGGTCTCAACGAGCAGTCGATGTTCCACGAGATCAACCCGGACGACATCGACCGCCCTCGCGGCATGGACGTCACCGTCGTCACGACCGCCACCACCGACGACGAGGGCCGGGCGCTGCTGCGCAAGCTCGGTTTCCCGTTCAAGGAGAACTGAGCCGATGGCTAAGAAAGCGCTAGTCAGCAAGGCTTCGAAGAAGCCGAAGTTCGCGGTGCGCGGCTACACCCGGTGCAACCGGTGCGGCCGTCCGCACTCGGTCTACCGCAAGTTCGGCCTGTGCCGGATCTGCCTCCGGGAGATGGCGCACGCGGGCGAACTGCCCGGTGTCCACAAGTCCAGCTGGTAAGGCTCGAAACTCTATTCCCAGTTCGCCACAGGCCCCGCCGCCCCGGCCGGAGACCTCTCCGGCCGGGCGAGGCGGGGAACCAGGCGAGAAAGGTTGACAGGTCACCATGACGATGACCGACCCGATCGCAGACTTCTTGACCCGTCTGCGCAACGCGAACTCGGCGTACCACGACGAGGTCGTGCTTCCGCACTCGAAGATCAAGGCGAACATCGCCGAGATCCTCAAGCGCGAGGGCTACATCGCGAGCTACCGCGACGAGCCGGGCGAGAAGCACAAGAACCTCATCGTGGAGCTGAAGTACGGCCCCAACCGCGAGCGGAGCATCGCCGGCCTTCGCCGCGTCTCCAAGCCGGGTCTGCGGGTCTACGCAAAATCGACCGAACTGCCGAACGTTCTCGGCGGCCTCGGCGTCGCGATCATCTCGACGTCCGGCGGCCTGCAGACCGACCGGCAGGCCAAGCGCAACAACGTGGGCGGCGAAGTCCTCGCCTACGTCTGGTAAGGAAGGGGGCACAGACATGTCACGCATCGGAAAGCTGCCGGTCGCCGTCCCCTCCGGGGTCGAGGTGACCATCGACGGCCAGAACGTCAAGGTCAAGGGGCCGAAGGGCACCCTGGAGCACACCGTCGCCGAGCCGATCTTCGTCGAGCGCGACGAGGACGGCACGCTGCTGGTGAAGCGTCCGGACGACGAGCGCACGAGCCGTGCCCTGCACGGTCTCACCCGCACGCTGGTGAACAACCTCGTGGTGGGCGTGACCGAGGGCTACGAGAAGAAGCTCGAAATCCACGGCGTCGGTTACCGCGTGCAGGCCAAGGGTTCGGACCTCGAGTTCGCCCTCGGCTACAGCCACCCGGTCAAGATCGAGGCCCCGGAAGGCATCACCTTCAAGGTGGAGTCGCCGACCCGGTTCTCGGTGTCCGGCATCGACAAGCAGAAGGTCGGCCAGATCTCCGCGGTCATCCGCAAGCTGCGCCGCCCGGACCCGTACAAGGGCAAGGGCCTGCGCTACGAGGGTGAGAAGATCCGCCGCAAGGTCGGAAAGACGGGTAAGTGATGAGCGACACGACTATCACCAAGCGCAAGCCGGTCGGCAAGGACATCTCGACCCGCCGCCGCGTCGCCAAGACCCGTCGGCATTTCCGCCTCCGCAAGAAGATCAGCGGGACGCCGGTGCGTCCCCGCATGGTCGTCAAGCGGTCCTCGCGGCACATCACCGTGCAGGTGATCGACGACCTCGCCGGTCACACGCTGGCGTCGGCGTCCACCCTCGAAACCGACCTCCGGTCGTTCGAGGGCGACAAGAAGGCCAAGGCGGCGAAGGTCGGTGAACTGGTGGCTTCGCGCGCCAAGGACGCCGGCATCGAAGCCGTGGTGTTCGACCGTGGCGGCAACGCCTACCACGGCCGCATCGCCGCGCTTGCCGACGCCGCCCGTGAGGCGGGGTTGAAGTTCTGATGCACATGCTCGTGAATGGAAGGAAAGCCTGATGCCGGGACGTACACGGCAATTCGGCGGCGGCCAGGGCGGACCGGGCGGTCAGGGCGGCAACGACCGCAACGACCGCCGCGGTGGCGGCCGGGACCGCCGCGACGGCGGCCGTGGCGGGGCCGGCCAGGACAAGACCCCGCACCTTGAGAAGGTCGTGACGATCAACCGCGTCGCCAAGGTCGTCAAGGGCGGTCGTCGCTTCAGCTTCACCGCCCTGGTGGTCGTCGGCGACGGCGACGGTCAGGTCGGCGTCGGCTACGGCAAGGCCAAGGAAGTTCCCGCGGCCATCGCCAAGGGCGTCGAGGAAGCGAAGAAGAACTTCTTCCGCGTTCCGCGCGTCGCCGGCACCATTCCGCACCCGATCCAGGGTGAGGAAGCCGCCGGTGTCGTGCTGCTCCGTCCCGCCTCCGCTGGTACCGGCGTCATCGCCGGCGGCCCGGTGCGCGCGGTGCTGGAGTGCGCGGGCGTCCACGACGTGCTGTCGAAGTCGCTCGGCTCCGACAACGCGATCAACATCGTGCACGCGACCGTGGCGGCCCTGAAGGGCCTGCAGCGTCCGGAGGAGGTGGCCGCTCGCCGCGGTCTGCCGCTCGAGGACGTCGCCCCGGCCCGGATGCTGCGTCAGCGTGCCGGCCAGGGGGTCTGACATGGCTCAGCTCAAGGTCACTCAGGTCAAGAGCAAGATCGGCACGAAGCACGCTCACCGCGAGTCGCTGCGCACCCTCGGGCTGCGCAAGATCCGCCAGAGCGTCGTGCGTGAGGACACCCCCCAGGTGCGCGGCCTGATCCACACCGTCCGCCACCTGGTGGAGGTCGAGGAGGTCCAGGCATGACCGCCATCAAGATCCACCACCTTCGTCCGGCTCCTGGCGCCAAGCGCGACAAGATCCGCGTCGGCCGTGGTGAGGGTTCGAAGGGCAAGACCGCCGGTCGCGGCACGAAGGGCACCAAGGCCCGGAAGAACGTGCCCGCCGGGTTCGAGGGTGGGCAGATGCCCATCCACATGCGGCTGCCGAAGCTGCGTGGATTCAAGAACCGGTTCCGCACCGAGTACCAGCCGGTGAACGTGGGCGACATCGCCCGCGTGTTCGCCGACGGTGGCAAGGTCGGTCCGGAGGAGCTGGCCGCGAACGGTCTCGTTCGCAAGGGCAAGCTCGTCAAGGTTCTCGGCAACGGGGACCTGAACGGGGTCAAGCTCGAGCTGACCGCGCATGCCTTCTCCGGCTCTGCCAAGGAGAAGATCGAGGCTGCTGGTGGTTCGGCCACCGTTAGCTGATCTGGCTGCGTTAAGCGGGCCCGTCCGGTTTCTTACCGGGCGGGCCCGCTTTTTTTGGCTGCTCGGCTCGTCGCCTGGCGGCGACATTGCCGTGGTGGTTGCGTGGGGCACCCCGAAGTTTGATTGTGCTGACGGTTCGGGGGTGCTTGTCAAGGCGGGAAAGATGCCTTGACAAGCACAGATAGGA
>NZ_JBEXMH010000015.1:0-161229 GCF_040610415.1 Amycolatopsis sp. NPDC004079
GTCGGGGAGCAGCGTGCACGGCCCCCCGGGCCGGGTGCGCTGCTCCCCGACCCGCCGACTTAAAGGCGATCCCGCACGCGACGGCGGAGCCGGCGCCATCAAATACAGCGATCCCGCACGCGACGGCGGAGCCGGCGCCATCAAACACAGCTCATTCCACGAACCGCGACCAGAACTCCACGATCCGGACGCCCGCTGGTTCCTCCCCCAAGGGCTCTCCGCCGAACTCGTGCCGCAGGTAGCTGCGCAGGTCCCAGCCGTAATAGACCACATCGGTCTGATACACCGACAGCACCGGATACCCGGATTCCCCGGCTGTCGCGGGCAGATATCGATGCCCGCACACCGGCACGAGTTGCGGCACCGTCGCCAGGTGCCGTCGCGCGACTGCCAGCGCGTTGCACATCGACCGCGGCTGAGTGCCCCACTCGGGCAGCCACAGGTCGTTGTTCTCCACGTCGTACAGGACGCCGTCGACCGGCCAGTCGAGGCGTTTGCGCAGCTGGTCCGGGTCGCCGTGGCGCCAATCCGGCCAACGGTCGCCGACCGGGACGCCCGCGGTGAGGAAAATCCGGTGGTCGTCGGAAAAGGTGAAGCCGAACTGGTCCTCGACGTCGCTCAGTTCGGCGGGCGTGAGGCCGGGCCGCAAGGGCTCGCCGAGATTCTGCTGCAGGATGCGGGCCTCCTCCACGGTGAAGGCTTCGGCCGGCTGAACGTGTGCCATGCCCGAAGCGTACGTAGCGCCCGGCCGCGTCCGCGCGTCCTTTTTTGCCCGGAATGGGCTCCCTCGCCGGGGTGAGGTTCTTCTCTCCGGCCGTGGTTGACGGAACACCGCGTGACCGGATGTAGTTCACTCCTCCCGTGACTTCCTCACCGCAAGCCCGGCAAGCCCGCGTACGCGCGCCCGAGCTGACCGGCGACGTCTGGCTCAACACCGGCGGACGCCGGCTCACCCTGGCGGAACTGCGCGGACGCGTGGTACTGCTGGACTTCTGGACCAGCGGCTGCATCAACTGCCTGCACGTTCTCGACGAACTGCGTCCGCTGGAACAGGAATTCGCGGATGTCCTGGTCACGGTGGGGGTGCACTCGCCGAAGTTCAGCCGCGAGGGCGAGCGCACGTCGATCGAGGCCGCGGTTCGCCGGTACGAGGTGCACCATCCGGTGGTCAACGACCCGAAGATGGAGCTGTGGTCGCAGTACGCCGTGCGGGCGTGGCCGACGCTGGTCGTCGTGGACCCCGAGGGTTACGTCGTGCACGTCGCGGCTGGTGAGGGCCACGGCGAGGCGCTACGCCGCGTAATCGCCGACCTCGTCGCCAAGCACGACGCGAAGGGGACGCTCCGGCGCGGCGGCAACCCGTACGTGCCGGTCGAGGAGCAGCGCACCGAACTGCGTTTCCCCAGCAAGGCCGTCGTCACCGCTGGTGGCCGGATTCTGGTCGCGGACACCGGACATCACTCCATCGTCGAGTTCGCTTCCGACGGCGAGACCGTCATCCGCCGCTTCGGCAGCGGGGTTCGCGGGACGCAGGACGGGCCGTTCGACCTGGCCCGGTTCGCCGAACCGTCCGGAATCGCACTGCTGCCCAACGAAGTCGCCGAGCGCGCCGGGTATCACGCGATCGTCGCCGACACCGCCGGGCACCGCTTGCGCGGCCTGGACCTCAACACAGGCGAGGTGAAAACCGTTGCCGGAACCGGGAATCAGTGGCGCGACGGCACCGACACCGGCAAGGCGCTGGACACCGACCTCACCAGCCCGTGGGACGTCACGTGGTGGGCCCCCGCGGGCGGCGTCGTCGTCGCGATGGCCGGAAACCACACGCTGAGCGTGTTCGACCCGTCCTCGGGCACCATCCGCCGGTTCGCCGGGACCACCGTCGAGGGCCTGCGCGACGGCGACGTGCACGAGGCGTTCTTCGCCCAGCCGTCCGGATTCGCCGTGGACGGGCAGAAACTGTGGTTCGTCGACGCGGAAACCTCGGCCCTGCGCTGGATCGAACCGGCGGGCGAGTCGTTCGCCGTGCACACCGCGGTCGGCACGGACCTGTTCACCTTCGGCCACGCCGACGGCCCGTCCGACCAGGCGCTGCTGCAGCATCCGCTCGGCCTCGCCGTGCTGTCCGACGGCCGGGTCGCGATCGCCGACACCTACAACGGCGCGATCCGCCGCTACGACCCGTTCACCCGCGACGTCACGACGCTCGCGACCGGGTTCGCCGAACCGCAGGGACTGGTGCGCCACGACGGCGAGCTGTACGTCGTGGAGTCGGCGGGCAACCGGGTTACCCCGCTCGGGGGCAATGGCCAGGCGACCGCCGTCGCGGGCACTCGCCAGGCCGTGCGGCGGCCGCCGACCGTGCTCGCGCCCGGCGAGGTCGAGTTTTCCGTCGTCTTCACCCCGCCGCCCGGCGAAAAGCTCGACGAGCGCTACGGGCCGTCGACGCGGCTGGAGATCACCGCGTCGCCGCCGGAACTGCTCGCCGACGGAGCCGGAGTCGGAACTGACCTCGTGCGGCGTATCAAGTTCGCCGAGGGCGCGACCGAAGGTGTGTTGCAGGTAGTGGCGCAGGCCGCGAGCTGCGACGACGGCGGCGAGCACCCGGCGTGCCGGATCACCCGGCAGGACTGGGGCGTCCCGGTGCGCTTCGAGAGCGGAGGGGGGAAGGCGCTGAGCCTGATGATGGCGGGCGAGCCCAAGGCTCCGGCATCCGGTCAGTAGCATGAACGGCGTGCCGGACACGCCGAAGCTCGAGATCCAGATGCTGCACGACCGCGTCCTCGTGCGGTTGTCGCAGGAGGAAGGCGAGCGTCGCAGCAGCGGCGGCATCGTGATTCCCGCCACCGCGCAAGTCGCGCGCAGGCTGGTGTGGGGTGATGTACTGGGTGTCGGCAACAGCGTGCGGAACGTCAAGCACGGCGACCGGGTGCTCTTCAATCCGGAGGACCAGCTCGAGGTCGAGATCCAGGGCGAAGGCCACCTGGTGATGCGCGAACGCGACATCCACGCGGTGGCCACGGAGCGGACCGAACACGGCACGGGGCTGTACCTGTAGCTCCCGTACCAGGGGAGGCAGGCGTTGCGTGAAGAAGACCGTTCGTCGGCTTTCGCCGACGACCTGCTGAGCGACGAGCTGCTGGACGACCCCGCCCTGGCCGGCGAATCCGATCTGGCCACGGAGATCTTCGCGGTGGCCGACGCGCCCCCGCCGCCGAACACGCGGTTCCGCCGTTTCCGCAAGCGCGTCGGCCGCACGTTCATGATCGTCGGCTGCCTGCTCGGGCTGTTCGTGCTGGCCTACACCATCGACCTGATGACCAGCGCCGGCGACGTGCCACGCGGTGTGCAGGTGGCTGGCGTCGACGTCGGCGATCTGTCCTACGCAGAGGCCGAAGCCAAGCTGCACAGCGAACTCCAGCCCCGGCTGACCCGTCCGGTGGCGATCCACGCCGGTGACGTCACCGGGACGCTCGTGCCTGCGGATTCCGGGCTCGGCCTCGATTGGCCGGGCACGCTCGCCCAGGCCGGGCACCAGCCGTGGAGCCCGGTCACGCGCCTGCTGTCGTTCTTCACCACCCGCGAGGTGGGCGTCGTGACGCGCAGCGACCAGCTCGAGGTGACTGACGCGGTGCAGCAGCTCGCCGGGAAGCAGCTCAACCATCCGCTGGTCGAGGGCAGCATCGGGTTCACGCCGAAGGAGTCGGACGGGGTCACCGCTTATGCGGTCGAGCCGCGGCAGGGCCAGGATCTGGCCGACGTCCCGGCCGCCGTGCAAACCGTGGTGGCGGACTGGCTTTCGCCGCGCGGGGTCACCCTGAAGATGGCCGTGACCCCGGCCAAAACCACCTCCGCCGACGTGCACCGCTTGCTGGACACCGTGGTCGCGCCCGCGGTCGCCTCGCCGGTCGTGCTGCACGGACAGGGCAAGGACAGCACGCTGCGGCCGTCGGCGATCGCGTCGTCGTTCCAGTTCCAGCCGAACGGCGGCGGCGGTCTCGAACTGCGGATCGATCAGGAGAAACTGCGCGCGGCCGTCCAGCCGGACCTGGTGTCCACCGAGTCGAACAGCAAGGACGCGCAGATCAGCCTCGACTCCGGCACGCCGACCGTCACGCCGTCCGAAGACGGGCGAAAGATCAACTGGGCCAACACTTTCAAGTCCCTCACCGACGTGCTCGCGAAGCCGTCCGGCCGCGATCTGCCGGTCGCCTACGACCAGAAGCACCCGACCCTGACCACCGACGGCGCGAACGCGCTGGGGGTCAAGGAGGTCATCGGCGAGTACACCACCGGCGGGCTCAGCGGCCCGGCCGCGGACAACGTCGCCACGCTCGCCGGACGCATCAACGGTGTCCTCGTGAAACCGGGAGACTCCTTCAGCCTCAACGACTATCGCGGCGGCGGTTACGCGTCCGCGCCGGTCGACGAGGACGGCACCGGTCCTGCGGTGCCGGGCGGCGGCCTGTCGCAGCTTTCGTCCACTTTGTACAACGCGGCTTACCTGGCCGGCCTCGGCGACGGCGGCCACGCGGCGCACGACCACTTCGTCAACCGCTACCCAGCGGGCCGCGACGCGGTGGCGGTGGACAGCTCCGGCAACGCCGTGGACCTCAAGCTGGCCAACAACGATCCGACCGGGTTCGCGATCCAGGCGAGCGCCAGCGGCGGGTCGGTGACGGTGAAGATCTGGGGTACCAAGCACTTCCGCGTCGAAGGCCGCAGCGGAGCGCCGTCGAACCAGGTACCGCCGACGGTGCAGCTCGGGCCCGGTCCGGACGGCCAGTGTCACGCGTCGCCCGGCGCGTCCGGGTTCACGGTCAGCGACACCCGGGTGTTCTACGACCTGGCCAGCGGCGGCGAGGTCCGCGAGGAAAGCCGCAGCACGACGTACTCGCCGCAGCCGATCGTCATTTGCTGAGCCGGGCTGGGGCTTTCGACCGCCACGACTCGGTGAGCAGTTCGCGCAGCTGCTGCGGATCGACGCGGTCGAGGTGCACGAGGATCGAGCCGTGGCCGTCGTAGTGCGGCGTGGTGAAGAAGGCCGGATCGCCTGAGGCGAGCAGCGCGGCCTTCTCGTCGAGGCCGACGAACAGCACCAGCCCGCCCTCGGCCTCGGTGCGCAGCCGCGCGTAACCCTTGCCCGCCACCTTCAGCGCGGGGGTGCGGTACCAGGTCGCCACCTCGGTCTCGGCCAGCTCCTCCTGTGCCCACGCGGTCACGTCGTCCCAGGTCATCGTCATGGCGACCATCCTCCCTCGCCCGGCCGCGTTGGTCTTGGAGAAACGAGAGCCGTGAAGGACTCCTTGAGGGAATCTGATTCCCTCAAGGAGTCCTTCACGGACCTTCCTTACGGAGTCGCGGTGATCCGGTCCGCGGGCGGCGGAGCGATGCCCGGGTGCGCGCCGAGGTAGGCGATGAACGCGTCCAGGTCCACCGGACCGCCAGCAAGATCGGTGCCCTTGGTGAACTCGCTGAACCCGTCGCCGCCGGCGGCGAGGAAGTTGTTCACCGACACCCGGTACTTGGCCGCCGGATCGATCGCCGTGCCGTTGACCGTGATGTTCGAGACCCGCGAGCCGACCGGAGCGGCCGCCGAGTACGTGTAGTGCAGCGACTTCGAGATCTGCAGGATCTTGGTGCCGCCGGGCTGGCCCCACTGCTGTTCCAGCACGTTCTTCAGGTTCGCGCCGGTGAGCGTGATCGTCTGCATGATGTTCGAGAACGGCTGCACGGTGAACGCCTCGCCGTAGGTCACGACGCCGTCGCCCTCACCGGCGGACGACGACTTGTACGTCAGGTCGGCGCGGATGCCGCCCGGGTTCGTCATCGCGATCACGGCATTGTTGGACTTGGTCCCTTCGAGCTGGGCGTCGGCGATCACGTCGCCGAGCGGCGATTCGCCGGACGGCCCGCCCGCCGCGGGCAGGTCCGCGGTGATGGTGCCGACCTGCTTGTTCGCGATCGGCGCGGCCTTCGTCTTGGCCTCGTCGACAAGCTTCGTCACGGCCGGGTCCGGCGTGACGTCGCGGGTGACGATCTCGTTGTGCGCCTTGGTCTGCGACCGGACGACGTCGCGCGTGCGGCGGTCGATCTTCAGGTCGACCACCGACAGCAGCCGCCCGAACGACGCGCCCTGGATCACCGGCCGCGGCTGGCCCGCCGGGTCGTTGATCACGCAGTTGTACTGCTGGTGGCTGTGCGCGGTGAAGATCGCGTCGACCTTCGGCGTCACGTTCTTCGCGATGGTCCCGGCCTCGCCGTTCGGCTGGACCTTGCAGTCGTTCGGACCCGCGCCGGGCAGCGCCTCGTCGCCCTGGTGCAGCAGCACGACCTGGGCCTTGACGCCGAGCCGGTCGAGGATGTTCGCGGTGCGGTTGATCGCCTCGACCTCGTCGCCGAACTTGAGGCCCTTGATGGCTTCCGGCGTCACGACCGACGGGAGGTCCTTGAGCGTCGCGCCGATGACGCCGACCGGAACGCCGCCGGAGTACTGGATGCTGAACGGCAGCAGCGCGGGCAGCCCGTTGTCGAAGTACACATTGGACCCGAGCAGCGGGAAGCGCGCGCCGTCGTAGCTCTTGCGGAATTGGCAGCCGTCGGTCTTGTTGCAGCCGCCGAACTGCATGCGCAGCAGTTCCCGGTAGCCCTCGTCGAACTCGTGGTTGCCCACCACGGAGGCCTTCACGCCGAGGTCGTTGAGGAAGTCCATGGTCGGTTCGTCGTGGAACAGCGCCGAGATCACCGGCGACGCGCCGATGTTGTCGCCCGAGGACAGCACCATCGAATTGCGCACCTGCGCTTCGAGCTGCTTGACGTGCGTCGCGAGGTAAGCCGCGCCGCCCGCGTCCACCTTGGACCCGTCCGGGAGCGTGATCCGGCCGCTCGATCCCGACGGCGGTTCGAGGTTCCCGTGCAGGTCGTTGAACGCGATGATCCGGACGTCGGCGGTCTGTGCGGCCTCGGCGGGCGCGCTCGTGACGGCCACGGTGGCCAGTGCGGCCGCGGCGGTGGCCGCGAGCCGGGTGAAGAGCTTCATGTTTCCTCCGGTGTTCGCGCCCGCTTGACCCCTGATGCGGACGCCCGGCGAAGCAGTCTGCCCAAATCGGACGGTCCTGACCAGGGCAGAACGGCCGGTGGCGGGTGAAAGTTTCGGTAACGTTCGCCCCGCGCCGGCCGATCTGTGCGTTGGGTGCGGAGGGGGACAAATGGAACTTCAGCTCGTCGTGCTGGTGCTCGGCGTGGTCGTCTTGCTGATCGCGGGCACCGTCTTCGCGGCCTGGCGCTCGGAGCGGGCGGAACGGGACGACGAACCGCCTTCGAGCGAGCGCTGACCGATCGGTCGGCGAGCACTCGGCCATCTGGCCGACCCGTGGTCCAGACCGTCCGGCTCTTCGACCGAAGTGCGCGCGCGGGAAGATCCATAGCGTTCTGGGTATGACGAACGCACAGGTCACCGCCCTGCAGTACGGGTTCATCGGGTTCCTCGCCGTATGGGCGACGATCCTGATCCCGCAGCTCGTACTCCAGTTCGCGCGCCACGGCCGACTGCGGCTGCGCAACCTGGTGACCACGGCGGCGGTCGTCTTCTACGCGTGCATGGCGCTGGCGGTCGTCTTCCTGCCGCTGCCCGGCCCGAACAGCAGGCGGCTGGAGCAGACCGTGCAGCTGGAGCCGTTCCAGTGGATCGCGGACATCCACACCGAGCTGGTGAAGCACGGGCTTTCGGCGGCGGACTGGTTCACCACGCAGACGTTCCAGCAGGCCGCGATGAACGTGCTCTTGTTCGTCCCGCTCGGCTTCTTCGCCCGGGTGCTGTGGCGACGCGGCCTGGTCGGCGCGGTGGCGATCGGGTTCGCGGCCTCACTGGCCGTCGAGATCACCCAGCTCACCGCGAACTTCGGGACCGCGCCGTTCGTCTACCGGATCTTCGACGTCGACGACCTCATGACCAACACCGTCGGGGCCGGATTCGGCTGGCTGGCCGGTGCGCTGCTGCTCGCCCTTCGGCCGATCTCTTCAACTCTCCGCGTGGAGCCTGCCCGGAGCGAGCGGATCGACCTCGCCAAGACGCGCTAACCGGGCTCGTCTGGCGATCGCGGCTTGGCGCGCCGCGCGGCGGTCTTCCAGGATCACGATCAGCGAGGCTATGGCGATGATCAGTGCTACCAGGCCGAGCACTAGCCATAGTTGCATGTGCTCTCCTCATCGACGCCGTTGTGCGAGAGATCACACAGGCTACCGATCCGGGCGCCGGGTTGGCTACCCCGCGCCGGGAGTTCGTGCGGAGAACCAGTCCCGGTCAGCGGTGACCCACCGGTCTGCCGGGTGCCGTCGGGCGTCCCGTCCGCACCGCCCAGCGTGCCGGAAACTGGACTCATGCCCGCGAAACCCACCACGGCCGAACAAGCCGCCGCGCACGGGACCACCATCCCGGACGTCCTGGCCGCCAACCTGAACGTGCTGTTCTGCGGGATCAATCCCGGCCTCTACTCCGGCGCGCTCGGCCTGCACTTCGCCCGCCCCGGCAACCGCTTCTGGCCCGCCCTCCACGCCAGCGGCTTCACCCCTCGCCAGCTGGACCCGAGCGAACAAGACGAACTCCTCGCCCTGGGCCTCGGCATCACCAACGTCGTAGCCCGAACCACCGCCCGCGCCGACGAGCTGACCGACGACGAACTCCGCGAAGGCGGCGAGATCCTCACCAAGAAGGTCCGTAAGTACCGCCCGCGCTGGCTCGCAGTGGTCGGGATCACTGCCTACCGCGTCGCGTTCGGGGATCGGCGAGCCGCCGTCGGACCGCAAGACCGGACAATTGGGACATCAAAGATCTGGCTGCTGCCCAATCCCAGCGGTTTGAACGCCCACTGGACCCCGAAAACCCTCGCCGCGGAGTTCGGTCGGCTGCGCGCACAGGCGGTCATCGGAGATTCACCCGAGCAGTTAAACCCTCAGTAGAGCTAACCCACTCGGGCGGACCCTCGCTGCGCCGTCCTCCCGCATTTCGAGGCCACTTTTCTACTGAGAGTTTGCTGCGACCGGCCGTTACGGCCATGAGGGGGAAACCGCGTCACAAGCCGCTCTCGGCGGAGTCGAACCAGGGACAAGGTGTCGTTCCCGGCCGGTTCCGGCAGGGGGGACCGGCGGGCACGCCGAGGGGGCGTGCCGGTCACCGGGAGCGACCTCGAGGACGGAGGCCCGAGATGCGTGGCATCGAGCCCCACCGAACGCCCATGTCGGCCGGTCAGCCAGCCGGCGGTCGAAGCCTGGGAGTCGCCGTGGTCGACCCCATCCCGATTTTCCGCGAGGGCATCGCGTCGATGGTGCACCGCACGCTGGGCCTGCACTGGTCCGGTCAGGCGGCGAGCCACCACGCGGCGATGCAGTTGTGCGAGCAGGTCCGCCCGGACGTCGTGATCCTGGACTCCGCGCTCGACCCCAACTGCCATCTCGCGAAGCTGCTCAACGCGGGCGACCCGGCACTCGTGCTGGTCACCCTCGTGCGCGACACCAACCGCACTCAGCAGTACCTCGCCGCGGCCATCGGCGCGGGTGCGCACGCCATCGTGCCGCGTGCGGTCGATTCCCGGCGGCTCGCCGAGGCGGTCCGGCGCGCGCATCACGACCGGCGCTACATCGACCCGGCGTTGTCCGCGCTCACCGCGCGGCCCAAGCGCGAGCCGTCGCCAAGAGCCGCTCCGGTCGACGGGCACCTCGTGCAGCCCAAGGGCGCCATGCCGCTTTCGCGGCGCGAGTACCAGGTCTTGCAGCTCGTCGCCGAAGGGCTGGAGAACTCCGGGATCGCGAAGCTGCTTTTCCTGTCCGTGGAAACCGTGCGGACCCACGTGAAGAGCATTCTCCGCAAGCTTTCCGCTCGCGACCGGACACACGCGGTGACCATCGCGTTCCGCAGCGGCATCCTCGTCCCCCAGCTTGACGACAGCGCCGGTCCCCCGGCCGTGCAGGAGGCCGTGGCGCGCAGCACCCGGTGAGGCCGACCCCTGGTCGACCCGTCATTCCGAGCGAATTGCCACCCCTGGAAGGGCGGATTCGCTTGCTCTGGTTACTCGTAGGTAATATCCTGATGTTACCGGCGAGTAAGGGAACCAGTGCCCGGCCGGAAAGCCGAACACGACACGGAGTGACGACATGGGCCACTACAAGAGCAACGTCCGAGACCTGGAGTTCAACCTCTTCGAGGTACTCGGCGTGCAGGAACGGCTCGGCAAGGGCGTGCTCGCCGAGTCGGACGAGGAGACCGCTCGCGGGGTCTTGTCGGAGCTGAACAAGCTGGCCGTGGGCCCGCTCGCCGAGTCCTACGCCGACGCGGACCGCAACCCGCCGGTGTACGACCCCAAGACGTTCAGCGTGACGATCCCCGAGTCGTTCAAGAAGAGCTACAAGGCGCTCATGGACGGCGAGTGGTGGCGTCTCGGCCTCACCAACGACCTTGGCGGCTTCGGCCTGCCCCCGACGGTGCAGTGGGCCGCGGCCGAGCTGATCCTCGGCGCGAACGCCCCGCTGTTCATGTACCTGGCGGGCCCGAACTTCGCCATGATCGTGGACAAGAACGGCACCGAAGAGCAGAAGCACTGGGCTCAGCTGATGATCGACCGCGGCTGGGGAGCGACCATGGTGCTCACCGAGCCGGACGCCGGTTCGGACGTGGGCGCGGGCCGCACCAAGGCGATCAAGCAGGAGGACGGCTCCTGGCACATCGACGGCGTGAAGCGGTTCATCACCTCGGCCGAGAACGACATGGTCGAGAACATCATGCACCTGGTGCTGGCCCGTCCCGAGGGTCCCGGCATCGAGACCAAGCCGGGCACCAAGGGCCTGTCGCTGTTCCTGGTCCCGAAGTTCCACTTCGACTCGAAGACCGGCGAGCTCGGCGAGCGCAACGGCGCCTACGTCACCAACATCGAGCACAAGATGGGCATCAAGGTGTCCACCACGTGCGAGCTGACCTTCGGCCAGCACGGCACCCCGGCCAAGGGCTGGCTGCTCGGCGAGGTGCACGACGGCATCGCGCAGATGTTCCAGGTCATCGAGTACGCCCGGATGATGGTCGGCACCAAGGCGATCGCCACGCTGTCCACCGGCTACCTGAACGCGCTGGAGTACGCCAAGGAGCGCGTGCAGGGCGCTGACCTGCCGAACATGCTGAACAAGGCCGCGCCGCGCGTCACGATCACGCACCACCCCGACGTGCGTCGTTCGCTGATGCTGCAGAAGGCGTATGCCGAAGGCCTGCGCGCGATCTACCTGTACACCGCGTCCTTCCAGGACCAGCTGTGGACCGGCGAGGGCGACGAAGCAGCCCTGAAGCTGGCGCACGGCATCAACGACCTGCTGCTGCCGATCGTCAAGGGTGTCGGCTCCGAGCGCGCCACCGAGCAGCTCGTGCAGTCGCTGCAGACCCTCGGCGGTTCCGGCTTCCTGCAGGACTACCCGATCGAGCAGTACATCCGCGACGCGAAGATCGACTCGCTGTACGAGGGCACCACGGCCATCCAGTCGCTGGACTTCTTCTTCCGGAAGATCGTCCGTGACAAGGGCCAGGCGCTCGCGTTCGTGGCGGGCGAGATCACCAAGTTCATCGAGTCCGAGGCGGGCAACGGCCGGCTCAAGAACGAGCGCGCGCTGCTCAAGCAGGCGCTCGAGGACACCCAGGGCATGCTGGGCTCGCTGATCGGCTACCTGACCTCGTCGCAGGAAGACCCGCAGAACATCAACAAGGTCGGCCAGCACACCGTGCGGCTGCTGATGTCGGTGGGCGACCTGCTGGTCGGCTGGAAGCTGCTGCAGGGCGCCGAGGTCGCGCTGGCCAAGCTCGACGACGGCGCGTCGGCCAAGGACAAGCCGTTCTACGAGGGCAAGCTGGCGGTGGCGTCGTTCTTCGCGAAGAGCGTGCTGCCGGAGCTGACCTCGCGCCGCGCCATCGTGGAGGCTGCGGACAACTCGCTGATGGAGATCGACGAAGCCGCTTTCTGATCGCACTGGCTGGAAAAATGCCCCGGTCCGCACCCGGACCGGGGCATTTTTCGTGCTTCCAGTGGCGGTAGCCGAAGGTGGGCGGTAAGCCGGGTTTGGCGCCTCGGGTTCCGGGTTAAACCGGTCGGGCCCGATCCTCTCGGCAGAAGGAGTTCGCCATGGCGGTTTCCGGCATCATCAGCGCGGTCGTGATCGGCCTGATCCTCGGCCTGCTCGGCAAGCTGGTCGCACCTGGCAAGCAAGCGATCCCGATCTGGCTGACGATCCTGGTCGGCATCGTCGCCGCGTTCGTCGGCACCGCCATCGCGCGCGGGCTCGGCTACGCGGACACCAAGGGCATCGACTGGCTGGAGATCATCACCCAGGTCGTGCTCGCCGCGATCGGCGTGACGCTGGCCGCGAGCCTGTGGGGCAAGCGGCAGGTCAAGAGCTAGCTCAGTCGTTCAGCTCCGGCTCGAGCAGGCTCATCAGGTACATGTCGTGGTACTGGCCGTCGGGCCCGCGATGGCATTCGCGGTGCCTGCCGTCCTCCACGAACCCGACCTTGCGGTAGACGTGCCGCGCGCGCTCGTTCTCGGCGACCACCCAGAGCGCGATCAGGTGCAGCCGCATCACGTTGAATCCGTAGCGGCACATGAGTTTCAGCGCTTCAGTGCCGTATCCGCCGTCCCAGTGGTCGGTCTCGCCGATGTAGATGTCCAACTCGGCGCGGCCGATCTCTGGGCGCGCGTCGCGGAGGTCGACGACGCCGATCAGTTTCCCGGCCTCGATCGATTCTATGCCCAGCACGACGTTCTCGTACTTGTTCACCGGCCGCTCTTCGCCCCATTTGCGCAGCTGCGCGAGCGAGCGCGGATGGTCGTTGGTCATGTACTGGCCGACCGCGGGGTCGTGGATCCACCGATAGATCGATTCGGCGTCCGACGGTTCGATCGCCCGCAGCCGCACTAGCTTCCCGGTGAGCATCGCGCCCCTTATTCTCGTTTAAGCACAAGGAAATCCGTGACGCCGACCAGTCCAAGGAACTGCCGCACCCCGGGCGGCATCGGCCGGCGCGATTCATCATGCACGAGTTCCGGATCACGCACCCGGTATTTATGGCCGCGCGTGAGCACCTCCGCCTCGCCCGCCGCGCGGACGTTGCGGACCCAGTCGGCGTCCGGCCCGTAGGTGAGCGCGACGACGAATCCGTCGTCGGTGCGGAAGATGTTCAGCGGGGTGCGGAACTCGCGGCCGGACTTGCGTCCGCGGTGCACGACCACCCCGAATCCGGGCAGCTTGTCGGCGAAGGGTTTCGTGACCCGGTTGGTGACCACGCGGTTGAACCGGGCGAGACGTTCGGGCAGCACCATGCCGCCGAGCCTAATCCAACGGGTGTGGAATTTCCTGCCGGAGACGCGCTGTGCGCCGGGACGGACGGGTCTGGTGGGATGGGCCCGCAGCCGAACGCGAGGTGGGGAGCGGGTATGTCGCACGACTGGCCGATGGGGCAGGAACCGCACGCGGCGGTGCTCGTCGCGCAGGGCCTGATCGAGCATCCGGAAAACCTGGATCACGTGCTTCTCGACGACGAGGAGGGCTGGTTCGTCAGCGACGGTTCGGAGTTCGGCGACGACCCGGAACTCGACGGGGAGCAGTTCGCCACGGTGTGCTTGCACGACGTCGTCGAGCTGTTGCCGCAGCTGCGGGCGCTGGCCAAGCTGCCGGCCGGGATGGGCGCGAACTGGGACGCCGACAGCGCGTCCTGGGTGCTGATTTCGCCGCTCGTCCCGAGCGACGACGAGGAGGCCCGCGCGTACCGGGAGGCCCGCGACGCCGCTTGGCCGCACGCCGGGTCGCCGATGGACGAGGTGAACCTCAGCCTGGGGTTGATGGAGATCGCCACCGCGGCGGACGCTCCGGCCCGCAGCGTGCGTTACGTGAGCCGGGAAGAAGACGGCACGTGGATGTTCGTCGGCTTCGAGGTGCCCGACCCGGATGAGCAGACCGAGGTCGAGGTTGACACCCTCGAACTCGGGCACGTGGCGGAGCTGTACCCGGACGTGGTGGAGCTGCTGGACGCGGAGCCGGGCGAAGTGTTCTTCCGCGAGGCGCCGGATGCCGAGTGGTTGCAGGTAATCGACGACGGGGAGTGAACATGTCCGAGGAATGGCCGCTGCGACAGGACCCGGAATCCCCGGTGATCATCGCGCACGAACTGGTGGAGCACCCGGAGAAACTGGCCTTCGTCGTCCTCGACGATGACGACGACTGGTTCATCAGCGACGGGGCCGAGTTCGAAGAGGACATGGAGGTCAACCGCCAGGTGTTCGGCGCGATGGTCCTGCGCGAGGCGGTGGCGCTGCTGCCGCACCTGGTCGCGCTGGCCGACGTGCCCGCGGGGATGGCCGCGGACTGGGACCCGGAACGCCGCACCTGGCTGCTCAGCTCGGTGTCGGATTCCGACGACCTGGACGAAGATCTCGTTCACCGCGACGCCCGCATCGCCGCCTGGACGCATCCCGGCTCGCCGCTCGAAGAAGTCCAGCTGAGCACCGGATTGACCGAAATCGGCACGACCGCCGCAGCGCCATCGCGGGCGGTCCGCCAGGTTGTCCGGGAGCAGGACGGAACGTGGCTGTTCGTCGGCTTCGAGGTCCCCGAAGCGGAGGATTTCGAGGTGGAGGGCCTGGAACTGGAACACGTCGTACAGCTCTACCCGGACGTCGTGTCGACCTTGCTCGCCGCGCCGGGCCAGGTGTTCGACCGCGCCGAGCCCGGTTCCCCGTGGGAATTGGTGGAGGGCTGAGGGTCCTAGCGGTCCTTTGTGGACCGTCTGAAATCGCAGACGCTTTCCGGTAGTCGTTGGTTGGGCGGCCCCGGCCGGATCAGTTCTACTGTGCCGACCCGCTCGCACCGCGGGCTACCGATTTCGGGAGGCAGGCGTCAATGACGACGAGGTCCGGGGATGGTTTGAGCCGTAGGCTCAACGGCAGACACATCCGGTTCATCGCTTTGGGTTCGGCGATCGGCACCGGGTTGTTCTACGGCTCGTCGGACACGATCGCCAAAGCGGGCCCGTCCGTCCTGATCGCGTACCTCGTCGGCGGCGCGGCGATTTTCTTCGTACTGCGCGCTTTGGGCGAGATGGCCGTCAACGACCCCGCCCCCGGCTCGTTCGGCGAATACGCGCGGAAACACCTCGGCCCGCTGGCAGGTTTCCTGACCGGCTGGACGTACGCGTTCGAGATGGTGATCGTCTGCGTCGCCGACGTGACGGCTTTGGCTGTGTATATGGGATTCTGGTTCCCCGACGTCCCACGGTGGATCTGGGTAGTGCTCACGATCCTGGTCATCGCCGCCGCGAACCTAGTCAGCGTACGGGTTTACGGCGAACTGGAATTCTGGTTCACCCTGGTCAAGGTAGTAGCCATCGTCGCCATGATCCTTGGCGGCGCGGCAATCCTGATCTTCAGCCTCGGTTCTAATTCCGGCAGTGTCACCAACCTGTGGTCCCATGGCGGCTGGTTCCCCAATGGCATCAGCGGCTTCATCGCTTCGTTCGCCCTGGTGATGTTCGCCTTCGGCGGCACGGAGATTCTGGGCCTCACCGCCGCCGAATCCGAAGACCCGCGCACCGCCATGCCGAAGGCCGTCAACACGGTTCCCGTCCGGGTCTTGCTTTTCTACGTGGCGACCCTGGCGATCATCATGATGCTGAACCCGTGGAACACGATCAGCACCTCCGGCAGCCCCTTTGTCCAGATCTTCGCCGGTCTCGGATTGCACTCCGCCGCAACGGTTCTGAACATCGTCGTGGTCACTGCCGCGTTGTCCGCCATCAACAGCGACATCTTCGGCGCCGGCCGAATGATCTACGGTCTGGCTCAACGCGGCCAAGCCCCCGCGGCGATGGCGCGGGTTACGCGTAATGGCATCCCGTGGATGACCGTCCTGGTGGTTGCTGCTGCGCTGAGCCTGGCTGTTGTGCTGAACTATCTGTTGCCGGACAGCGCTTTCCTGCTGATCGCGTCAGTGGGTACGTTTGCGACGGTGTGGGTTTGGTTCATGATCCTGCTTACGCACTACCGGGCTCGTCGCCAGCTGTCCGCTGGGGAACAGGCCTCGCGGGAGTTTCCGGTGCAGTTCTGGCCGGTGGGTCAGGTTTTGACGATGGCGTTCATGGTGTTCATCTTCGTGGTGATGGCGTTCGCTGAGGACACCCGCCTGGCGTTGGTCGTAGGAGTGGTGTGGCTGGCTGTGCTGTGCGGGTTGTTTTGGTTCCACCGCAGGGCGACTTCGTCGGCTCCCGCAGACAAACCGACTTCCTCCGTCCAGGGCTAGACTCGACCGTGCCGCAACTTCAGATAGCGCCGCGTGGTTTGCGCGCGCCGACGGCGTACCCGGTTGCAGCTAAGATGGGTGCATGACGACTCGCGAAACCCCGGATCCGGGCGTCCCTCGCGAAGAGGCTCGTCGCCTCCTCGAGGCTGTTCCCGACGAACGGGTGTCCGCTGCGTTGGCGGCCCTTCGTCAGCTGGCGGATGCTCCGCCGGATGCTGAGCCGCCTCGCCGTCAGTTTCGTACGGTAGGCGTGTTCGACGGCGAGCATGACCTCGGTCGGCGTGCCAAGGAAGTGGCCCGCCGCGAACTTGGCAGCGGATCGAGCAAGTCGGCGTGATTCTGGTTGACACCGGGGTCGTGGTCGCCATGGGCAACCGGCGCGATGACGACCACGACGCTGCACGGAACTCCTGGCTTCGACGCCGGACCGCTGGTCTTGCCTGAGTCGCTGCTCGTGGAGATCGGCTACATGCTCAGCTCGCGTGCCGGTGCCTCGGCGGAGGCCGACTTCCTTCGCGACGTCGCCGATGGGCTCTATACCGTCGAGTCGATGATGCTCGCCGACATCGCGCGGGCAGCCGACCTGGTGGAGAAGTACGCCGATCTGCCACTGGGCACTGCCGATGCATGTGTGGTCGCTCTGGCTGAGCGGCTTGGCGTCACGCGGGTGGCAACCCTTGACACGCGCCACTTCTCGATCGTGAAGCCAAGGCATATCTCCGCTTTCACCTTGTTGCCTTGACTGCGGAATTCAGTCCGCAAGAAAAAAGCCCCAGGTCCACACTAGACACCGTGTGACCTGGGGCTTTCGCAAGAGAGCGGATGACGGGAATCGAACCCGCGTATTCAGCTTGGGAAGCTGATGTTCTACCATTGAACTACATCCGCAGTGCCCAGCAAGCATACACAACCACGGCACCCCCATGTCCAGCGGGGCCACGCCTTGACGCCTCCGCCTCAAAGTGACAACACTTGTTGTCGACCCACGGAGGTGCGCGATGGACGACCCCGAGATGCCCCCCGAGATGTTCCGTCAAGGCGGGTTCCGGCTGGCTGCCCGAGCGAGAGGTGCCACCGCGGACGAAGGCCAGCTCAAACGGCTCCGGACCTTCGCGCAGCAGGAAGACGCCCTAGCCGACGCAGTCGTCGAATGGCTGCACCGCGAACCCCGCAACCAGACGAGAGTCGACCAAGCGCTGGCCGGGGAACAAGCCCCGCCCGAACTAACAACCTTCATCGACCACGTCGAAGCCACCCCGTACTGGGTCGACCAAAGAAGGCTGGTCAGCGGTGCGAAGGCGATCACCCGCGCCGGACTGCTCGGCCTCTTCCCCCTAGGCGACATGTCGCTCATGGGCGGCTACCTAGCCTCCCGAGCGACGAAATCCCTGGTCGGCACCGGCGAAATCGAGTACCGGGCGCCGCGGCGGCTCGTCGAGACCGCGGCGTGGTGGATTGACGTCACAACTCCGGGGGCGCTCCACAAGCACGGCACGGGGTATCAGGCCGCGCTCAGGATCCGGCTGGTGCACGCGCACGTCCGGCGCGCGATGAACAACCGGCTGGACTGGGATTACGACCGGTGGGACCGTCCGGTCAATCAGGTCCAGACCGCGGGCACGCTCCTCCTCTTCTCGCTTGTCTACGTCTTCGGCACGCAGCTCCTCGGCCTCCGCTACACCGCTCGCGAGAAGGCCGACATCCTCCATCTCTGGCGCTACGTCGGCTGGCTGATGGGCGTCGACGACGAGCTGCTGCCCGCCGACGAGGACGACGCCTGGCGGTTGCTCTGGATGCTGGCCGCCACCGAATTCATCCCGGACGACGACTCCAAACGGCTCGCCCGCGCCCTCGTCGATACGCACGCGGCGATCGGCGAGGGGCGCGGGGCCGCCGGCAAGGTTCTCGCGCAGGTGAACGTCGGCGTGCATTCCGCGATCAGCCGGCTCGTGCTCGGGCGGGACAACGCCGACTTTCTCGGGCTGCCGGACAACCCGGTCGCGCAGGCCGCGGTGCTCGCCGCCGCGGGGGTGAATTACGCGGCGGAGACGGTCCGCCAGCTCGTCCCCGGTGCGACTGCGCTGCAGGAAGCGCTCGGGGCGTTCGGGCGCCGGCGGTACCTCAAGCGGATGAACGCCGTGTTCGAGCGGAGGGGTGCCCCGGCGCCGCCTGCCCGCCCGATAGGCTGCATCCGTGCTGCTCAGTGACCGTGACCTCCGCAAAGAGCTCGACGCCGGCCGTCTCGGCATCGACCCCTTCGACCCTGACATGGTCCAGCCGTCCAGCATTGACGTCCGGCTCGACCGTTACTTCCGGGTCTTCGACAACAGCAAATACACCCACATCGACCCGCAGCTGCAGCAGGACGAGCTGACCTCGCTGGTCGAAAAAGAGGGCGACGAGCCGTTCGTGCTGCACCCCGGCGAGTTCGTGCTCGGGTCCACCTTCGAGCAGGTCTCCCTCGCCGACGACCTCGCCGGACGGCTCGAGGGCAAGTCCTCGCTCGGACGCCTCGGGCTGCTCACGCACTCCACCGCGGGCTTCATCGACCCCGGCTTCTCCGGGCACATCACGCTCGAGCTGTCGAACGTCGCGAACCTGCCGATCACGCTGTGGCCCGGCATGAAAATCGGTCAGCTGTGCATTTTCCGGCTGTCCAGCTCGGCGGAATTCCCGTACGGCTCCAGCGAAGCGGGCTCCCGTTACCAGGGGCAGCGCGGGCCGACGCCGAGCCGGGCGTACAAGAACTTCCACCGCGTCGACACCTGGCGCTAAGCCGCCTTCACCGGGGCCGCCCAGTCGATCCGGTGGTCCCACATGAACCGGTTCGGGTCGTCGGTGGGCGGTTTGCGCACGGCGCGCGAGATGAAGAAGTCCCGGAGCACGCGGCCGATCGGGCCGGGAGCTTTGGCGTCGCCGTTGCGCTTTCCTTGGGCCACAACGGCTTCTACGCGCTCGCGGCGCAAGGCTTCGAAGGTGGTCAACGCGGCCGCCGGGTCGGACACGTCGCGCAGGCACATCGCGAGCGTCACCGCGTCCTCGATCGCCATCGCCGCACCCTGACCGGCCGCCGGTGACGTCGCGTGCGCGGCGTCGCCGATGAGGCCGATCCGGCCGCGGTGCCACACCGGGACCGTCGGGAAGTCGTACGTCGCCCACGGTTCGTAGATGTTTTCGCTGGCCTCGATGATCGCGGTGGCCGGCGTGCGGTCGGGGCGGGCCAGGTCGAGCAGCCGCTTCCGCCAGCCGGGCCCGCGCATCGCGGCGAGGTCGGATTCCGTCGGTTCGCTGGCGTGCGGCACGTTCGCGAACCACCAGACCACCCCGTCCGGGGCGAGCACGTGCGCGAAGAACGCCTTGCGGCCGAACACCATGTGCATGAGGCCGGGCTCGTCGTCGAGATCGAGGCCGCGTGCGAAGCCGCCGGTGTTGAGCAGCGGCACGTACCGCGGCGACGGTGCGGCGGGATCAAGGATTCCGCGGACTGCCGACCGCAGCCCGTCCGCGCCGATCAGCAGGTCGCCGTGGGCTTTCGTGCCGTCGGCGAAGGTCGCGGTGACCCCGTCCGCCGTCTGCTTGGCGTCGGTCAGGCGCTTGCCGAACTCCGTCTGCACGCCGCGTCTTGCCGCCTCGTCGCGCAGCGCCACGTAGAGGTCGGAGCGCAAAACGGTCTGGCTCACCGTGCCGTCCGGCAGCGGCCCGCCGAGCGGGAACTCGCTGAGCTTGCGGCCGTTGCCGAGCCCGAGCGTCATCCGCGGCGTGTCGAAGCCCAGGTCTTGGACCAGCGGTTTCAGGCCTAACGGCGTCAGCGCGTCGAGGCCGTTCACGGCGAGCGTCAGGAACGCGCCGACCCCTTCCGAGCTTCGGCCGTACGCCTCGTACAGCACCGGTTCGTGGCCCACCTCGTGCAGCGCGATCGCGGTGATCGCCCCCGCGATGCCCCCGCCCGCGATCAAAACTCGTGTCATGGTTCGTCCCCTCGAATATCTTGAAAAGTAATTCGTTCTGTCGAACTAAATAGTCCGCTAGACTCCCGGTCATGTCAAGCGAGCGCGAGGATCTGGTCGCTGAGCTGCTGCATCGTTCGCGGGTGCTGTCGACGGAGACGGTCATGTTCCACACCGCCATCGCCGAGCAGAGCGGGCTCTCGGCGGTCGAAAGCAAGGTCACCGAGTACCTCGCCCGCCTCGGCCCGCTCACGCCGAAGGAGTTGGCCGGGTACGCCGGGCTCGCGCCCGCGTCCGTCACCGCGCTGGTCGACCGGCTCGAGCGCAAGGGCATCGTCAACCGGATGCCGCATCCGGACGACCGGCGGAAAGTCCTCGTCGGCATCAGCCCGGCGAACATCGAGCGCGCCGCCCCGCTGTGGGACTACACCGTCGCGGCGATGAAGGCGCTGGCGGCCGGCTACTCCGACGAGCAACTCCAAACGGTGATCGGTTTCCTCGATCAGGCAGCGGCGATCACCCACGAGTCAACCGTGCGTCTCACTCATCGCTCAGCGGAGTGAGGTAATCCCACTGCCGGGTAGGAAATCGCCGCGACGTCACCGGATGGTGGAAAACTTGCGCGCATGGTTTCGGCCGGGAAACGTCTGCTCTTAGTCCTCGGCCTGATGGCCACTCTGCTGCCCCCGGTCGCGTCCGCCGCGACAGCGGTGCCTGCCCGGCAGGAGCAGGATCTGCAGGTCAGCGCGGTCGCTGAACCGCATCGGGTGCACGCTGGCGACCAGGTGACGTTCACGGTGAGCGTGACGAATCCGGCCGCGACCCCGGTGTCCGATGTGGACGTCGTGGACGAGCAGAACCCGCAGTGCGGCAAGAAGATCGGTTCCCTGGCTCCGGGTGCGGCCACGCGCTATCAATGCACGTTCGCCGCTCCGGAGAAGGGTTTCGTCTCGACGGTCAAGGTGACGGGCGTGGGCTCCGGCGGGGAACCGCTGACGGCGTCGGCGGGCAGCAACGTCGACGTCCTCCGCCCGGCCGTGACGTTGAGTCAGCAGGTCGACAAACCGGCTTACCGCGCTGGCGATCAGGCGACCTTCACCCTCAAGACCGTCAACACCGGCGACGTTCCGCTGCACGACGTGATCATCAGCGACTCAGGGGTCCTCTCGTGCGCTCGCGCCGTCGGGTCTCTCGCGCCGGGGCAATCCGTGGTGGGCACCTGTACGGCGACGGTTCCGCTGCCGGACGGAGCCAGCGCGACCGTGAAGGGGATCGATCCGCTCGGCAAGGTCGTCACTTCGACCGCGGACGCGAAAGTCCCCCTCATCACGCCCGCGTTGTCCGTCTCGAAGGCGGCCGTCCCGCCAGTGGTGCACGGCGGGGACCAGGTCGCCTGGAAGGTCACCGTGCGCAACACCGGCGACAGCCCGCTCAATCCGGTCGACGTCACTGACGACACCAATCCGGCGTGCTCGCGGTCCTTCGGGGTACTCACGCCCGGGACGCAGCAGACCTACTCCTGCACCGCGAAACCCGCTATGACCACCACGAACACCATCACGGCCACAGGCACTGACGGCACCGGCCGACCGGTCACGGCCAAGTCTTCGGCGACCGTCACGGTGATCCACCCGGCCTTGGCGGTCACCGCGGCCGCGTCTCCCGCGCAGGTGCGCGAAGGGGACCGCGTCACCTTCACTGTCGCGGTGCGCAACCCTGGCGACGTGCCGCTCGATGGCGTCGCGGTGGCGGACGACAGCGTGCCGGGCTGTGTGCGCAATTTCGGCACTATGGCTCCCAACGCGGTCGAGACGTACAAGTGCGAACAGTTAGCTCCGGCGGATGACGTGACCAATACCGTTGTCGCGACTGGTAAAGATCAGCTCGGCACGACACAACGCGTAACCGCAGACGCGCGAGTCGACGTAGTTCATCCGGGGCTGGCGGCCACCGTCACCGCGGCACCTTCGCAGGTGCGCGAGGGGGACCGTGTCACGTTCGCAGTCACGGTAAGCAACACCGGCGACGCCGAATTCCATGACGTCGCGGTAGCGGACGACCATGTCGCGGAATGCGCGCGAACTCTGGGAACCGTTGCCGCGCAAGGTAAACAGAATTTCACCTGCTCGACGGTGGCCGGAGCGCAAGGCTTCACGAACGACCTGGCCGTGACCGGCACCGACCCGACCGGCCGCCCGGTCACCGCAAAGGCGAGCGCGGCGTTCACCGTGCAGCACCCAGCGGTGACCCTGACCGCGACTGTCCAAGGTGGACCGTTCCGCGAAAACGACGCCGTCGCGGTGCGCGTGATCGTCGCGAACACCGGCGACGTGCCGCTCATCGGACTGGCCGTCAGCTCGATGGCCCGCGCCGAAGGCTGTACGCAGCAACGCGATGACGCACTCGCTCCCGGAGCCAACTGGACGTTCGACTGCACCACCACCGCGCCGAGTGCCGACGTGACCGAAGCACTGCAGGTCACCGCGAAACCGCCGGTCGGAGCACCGGTCACGGCGGCGACCGAAGCGGCGATCGACGTAATCCACCCGCTCGTCACGCTCGCGCAAAGCGTGGCACCGGCCGTCGTGCACCCAGGCGAGCCCGCGACGTTCACCCTGACCGTGACCAACGCGGGCGACACCGAACTCCACGACACCCAGGTCGCCGACCCGGCCGTCCCGGAATGCGCGAAGCGGCTGGGAACCCTTGCCCCGCAAGCCAAGCAGACCTACACCTGCACTCATCCCGCGACCGGCGACCTCACCAGCGACGCGACGGTCACCGGCACCGATCCGTCCGGCCGTCCGGTCGACGCAAACGCGAGCGCGCACGTCGACGTCATCCACCCCGCCGTCCAGATCACGCAGACCGTCGATCCGACGCAGGTGCGCGAAGGGGACCAAGTCACCTTCACCGTCACCGTGCGCAACAGCGGAGACGTCCCGCTGACCAAGGCGTCCATTGTGGACCAGAACACGCCAGACTGCGCCCGCGACTTCCCCGACCTGGCCGCAGGAGAAGAGCAGCACTACACCTGCACCACCAAAGCCGGACACGACGGCTACTCGAACACCACCAAGGTGACCGCCGCGGATCCGCTCGGCGGCACCATAACCGCCAGCGCGGACGCGGCGTTCACCGTTGTGCACCCCGGTTTGGCAGTGACGAAAACCGTCCACGGCGGCCCGTTCCGCGCGGGCGACCCGGTCACCTTCACCATCACGGTCGCCAACACCGGCGACGCCCCGCTGACCGCCGTCAAGGTCGCCGACCAGGGCCCGTGCGCGAAAACCCTCGACACCCTCGCCCCGAAAGCGAACAAAACCTACGACTGCACCATCCCCGCGCCAGCCGACGACGCCGTCAGCACCGCGCGCGTGACCGGAACCCCGCCGGTAGGCCCGCCGCTCACCGTGTCCGCCGACGCGCACATCGACGTCATCCATCCCGCGCTCACGGTGATGACCTCGGCGAATCCGACCGTCGCGCGGGCTGGCGACAACCTCACCGTCACGGTCGCCGTCACCAACACCGGCGACGTCCCGCTCACCGCGGTGACCAGCAACGATCCGGGCTGCCCGAAGAAGTTCGACCGCCTCGAACCCGGAGCCGCGCAGAGCTACCAGTGCCCGGTGAAGGCCAAACTGGACGACTTCACCGTCGTCGCCACCCTGACCGGAACCGACCCGACGAACCGCCCGGTCACCGCGTCCGGTTCGGCGAAGATCGATGTCATCCACCCGGAAATCGCGATCATGAAGGACGCTCAGCCGTACGAGGTGCGCCAGGGCGACAAGGTCACCTTCTCGCTGCTGGTCCGCAACGTCGGCGACGTCCCGCTGACCGCGCTGTCCGTTGTGGACGATCGCACCCCGGCCTGCGCGCACCAGATCCCGAGCCTGGCCCCGGACGCTCAAATCGAGTACCAGTGCACGATCACCGCGGGCGCGGCCGGGTTCACGAACACCGCGAAGGTGACCGGCACCGACCCGACGCAGCGGACGGTGAGCGCCACCGCCGAGGCGTCGTTCAAGGTGAAGAATCCCGCGCTGACCGTCGCCAAACACGCCGCTGCCAGCGCGTATCGAGCCGACGACTCGGTTCCGGTCGAGGTCGTGCTCACCAACACCGGCGACCAGCCGTTGCACGACGTCCGCGTGACGGACCCCGCCTGCGGGCACGCCTTCGCCGAGCTGCCGGTCGGCGGAACCCAGCGCTACCAGTGCGTCGCTCCGGCAACCGCTGCCCCGGTAACCGCGACCGCCGCCGCCCCGTGGGGTCCGCCGGTCACCGCGACCGGAAAAGCGGACTTCGCCGTGCTCCACCCGGCGCTAGACCTGCGCCGCGATTACCTGCAGCAGCCGATCCGGCCGGGTGACCCGGTGACGTACGTGAGCACCCTCCGCAACACCGGCGACGCGCCCTTGCACGAGGTGACCGTTCGCGACGCGGACCCGGCCTGCTCGTTCACCGTCACCCAGCTGGCCCCTGGCGAACAGGTCGCGCGCGCCTGCACGCTCTCGGCGCGAGCGGACGTGACCACGACGACCACCGCGACCGCGACGGACCCGACTGGCCGTCCAGTCACGAAGGAGGCCGTCACGACGACGAAGGTCGGCCGGTGATGAGGGGAAAAGAAAAGGCAGAAGAGAACTCGTCTCCCTGCCGTATTTAACTTATAACGCATCAGGGGGCTTGCCGCAAGACCCGGGTGGTACCGCAGAATCTCCAGCCGAGAACGACCACAGACGGGGGAAACGAACGAATGGGCAGCTACGTGCTCGGTCTCCAGGAGATCGACCAGGAGCAGGTCGCGATCGTCGGAGGCAAGGGTGCACACCTGGGCGAACTCGCGCGGATCGACGGGGTCCGCGTGCCGCCCGGTTTTTGCGTGACGACGGACGCGTTCGAGCGGATCATGGACAACGCGCCGGAACTGGCGAAGCCGCTGGAGCGGTTGTCGAACCTGAACCCGGACGACCGGGACGCGATCAGCGAAGGCAGCGCGGAGGTCCGGCAGGCGCTCGAAGCCATCGCCATTCCGGACGATCTGGCGGCGGAGATCACCGACGCGCTCGTGGACGGACGCGCCTACGCGGTGCGGTCGAGCGCGACCGCGGAGGACCTTCCGGGAGCCTCCTTCGCCGGTCAGCAGGACACGTACCTCAACGTCATCGGCGCGGAGGCGGTCCTGCGGCACATCAGCCGGTGCTGGGCGTCGCTGTTCACCGAACGCGCGGTGACCTACCGGCTGCGAAACGGCTTTGACCACCGGAAGGTCCACATGGCCGTGGTCGTGCAGCAGATGGTCTTTCCGCAGGTGGCCGGGGTCGCCTTCACCGCCGACCCGGTGACGTCCAACCGGAAGATCGCCACCGTCGAGGCCAGCTTCGGCCTCGGCGAGGCGCTGGTTTCCGGCCTGGTCAACGCCGACAGCTACCAGGTGCGCGACGGCGCGATCGTCGAGAAGGCGATCGCCGCCAAGCAGCGCGCCATCCTGGCCGTCGAGGGCGGCGGCACCGAAGAGCAGCAGATCGCCGCGGACCAGCAGGAACAGGCCGCGCTGACCGACGAGCAGGTACTGCGGCTCGTGGCACTCGGCCGCACGATCGAAGCGCATTTCGGCCGTCCGCAGGACATCGAGTGGTGCCTTGCCGACGACGCGTTCCAGATCGTCCAAAGCCGCCCCATCACGACGCTGTTCCCGATCCCGGAGGCCGCCGACGAGGGAAACCACGTCTACCTCTCCGTCGGGCACCAGCAGATGATGACCGACGCGATGAAGCCGCTCGGCCTGTCGGTCTGGCAGCTGACGACCCCGCGGCCGATGACCGAGGCCGGCGGGCGGCTGTTCGCGGACGCCACCGCACTGCTGTCGGTGCCCAAGAGCCGCACCAGTTTCGTTGCGATGATAGGGAAATCTGACCCGCTGACAGGCGACGCGCTGGAGACCGTCCTCTCCCGCGACGGCTTCGTCCCGCTGGCCGAGGACGACGGACCCGGCGAGCCGGTCCCCGGTGCCGCACCGGCCACCATCGAGACCGATCCGGCGGTCGTCACCGAGTTGATCCAGCACAGCGAGGACTCCATCACCGCGCTGCGGCGCGAAATCGCGACGAAGTCCGGCAGCGAGTTGCTCGACTTCCTCTTCGAGGACATCAAGGAAATGCGCCGGATTCTCTTCGATCCGCGCAGCCACGAGGTGTTCACCGCGGCGATGCAGGCGTCCTGGTGGCTGAACGAGCACCTGCAGGACTGGCTCGACGAGAAGAACGTCGCCGACACGCTCACCCAGTCCGTTCCGCACAACATCACCGCGGAGATGGGCCTGGCGCTCCTCGACGTCGCGGACGTGCTGCGGACGCATCCCGAGGTCGTCGCGTTCCTGCGGGCCGTTGAGGACAACGGTTTCCTCGACGAGTTGCCCAAGCTGGCCGGCGGGGAGGAATCGCGCGCGGCGATCCAGGGGTACCTCGACAAGTACGGCATGCGCTGCGTCGGCGAGATCGACATCACCCGGCCGCGGTGGAGCGAACAGCCGGTCGCGTTGGTGCCGATGTTGTTGTCCAACATCAAAAACTTCGAGCCCGGGGCCGGGCAGCGCCGCTTCGACCAAGGGCGGCGGGAGGCGCTGGACAAGGCCCAGGAAGTCCTGGAACGCTTGCGTGCCTTGGCGGACGGCGAGGCGAAGGCCGAAGAGACCGAGCGGATGATCGAGCGCGTCCGGACCTTCACCGGATACCGCGAGTACCCGAAGTACGGCATGGTCAGCCGCTATTTCGTGTACAAGCAAGCTCTGCTGGGCGAGGCCGGGCGCTTGGCGGCGGCCGGGGTGCTCGACGAGCCGGAGGATCTCTTTTTTCTGCGGCTGCAGGAATTCCAGGAGGTCGTGCGGACGAACGAGGTCGACCGCGAGCTGATCCGGCAGCGCAAGGAAGCGTTCCGGTCCTACGAATCGCTGACACCGCCCCGGGTACTGACGTCGGACGGCGACGCGGTGTCCGGAAGCTACCGCCGCGACGACCTGCCCGAAGGCGCGCTGGTCGGGCTGCCGGTGTCCGCCGGGACCATCGAGGGACGAGCCCGCGTCATCCTGGATCTCGCCGACGCCGATCTCGAACCCGGCGACATCCTCGTCACGGCGTACACGGACCCGAGCTGGTCGCCGCTGTTCGTCGCGATCACCGGCCTGGTGACCGAGGTCGGCGGCCTGATGACGCACGGCGCGGTGATCGCGCGGGAGTACGGCCTGCCCGCGGTCGTCGGGGTCCAAGGCGCGACGCGGCTGCTCAAGGACGGGCAGCGGATCCGGGTCAACGGGACCGACGGGTACATCGAGGTTCTCGACGCTGGGTAGTGGGTCTCCGGCCGCTGCGCCATTTGGAGGTAACCATCGTAATCAGTTCGTGATAGTTTCCGCGGCTGTGTCCTCCATTAGTGTGCGCGTCCGGGTCGTGAGTGTGACTCTCAGTGTTCTCTTCGGGGGGCTCGGGGCAGCTGGCGGAACCTTCGCGCTGCGCTCCGGGCACCTCGACACACTGAGCGTCGCAGTCCCAGAGACGCGCGATGGCGGGCTGTCCGCGGGTGCGTTGCGGCCCTTCGCGGTGTCGCCGGCGTCCTCCACGTCGGCGACACCGAGCTCCAGCGCTCCCGCGACCACGACGACACCCTCGACGTCGGCCAAGCCCGCGCCTCCTCCGCCGCCCACCGAGGAGTCCAAAGAGGACACTACGACGAGCAGCAGCGCGAAGCCGTCACCGAAGCCGCGCAGTTCGCCGACGCTGGTGGGGCAGGTCATCAGCCTGGTCAACGACGAGCGAAGCAAAGCGGGCTGCGACCCGGTGACCGAGGAATCGCACCTCGACAAAGCCGCTCAGGGACACAGCGACGACATGTCCAACCGCGACTACTTTTCCCACGACACCCCGGAAGGCGACAGCTTCGCCGACCGCATCACCGCCGCCGGATACTCCAAGCCGGGCGCGGAGAACATCGCGAAGGGCGCGACCAGCGCGGACCAGGTGATGCAGATGTGGATGAACTCCAGCGGGCACCGCAAGAACATCCTCAACTGCTCGCTGACGAAGCTGGGCGTCGGCGTCGCGACGGACGGCTGGTACTGGACGCAGGACTTCGGCTACTGAGTCGGCCGCGGCGGGAGGCCGTACCGGGCCAGCACAGTCGCGCGCAGCTTCTCGTCCGTCCGCGGCACCGGTTCGATGAACACCTCCGCGACGTCCGGGAACCGCTCGCTCAATTCGGCCGCCAGCCGCACGCACGCGTGTTCCAGGTCGGCGGCCCCGAGAGCGTCGTCGAAGTCCACGCGGGCGCAGACCAGGACGTGGTCGGTGCCCATCAGCATGGTCTGCAGATCCACCAGCGCGTCGATCTCCGGCGCGGCCCCGAGGTGGTCCCGGATGCCGCGGACCAGGCGCGGATCCGCCTGGCGGCCGACCAGCAGCCCGCGGTTCGTGCTGCCGAGCAGGTACGCGACGCACGCCAGCAGCACGCCGATGAGGATCGACGCGATGCCGTCCCACACGCTCGAACCGGTCAGCTGATGCAGCCCGATCCCGGCGAACGCGAGCAGCAGGCCGACCAGCGCCGCCGAGTCCTCGAACAGCACCGTCTTCGGGGCCGGATCGTCGATCATCCGCAGATAGGCGAAGAACGGCCGCTGCTCGGCCTTCGCGTCGCGACGGACCTGGCGGACCGCCTGCGTCCACGACACCGACTCGAGCGCGAACGCGATCGCCAGCACGACGTAGCCGACGATCGGTTTGGTCTGCTCCTCGCCCTCCCCGAAAACGGTGGCGAATCCTTCGTACAGCGCGAAAACCGCGCCGGAGGCGAAGATCGACACCGCGGCCAGCAGCGACCAGAAGTACCGCTCCTTGCCGTACCCGAACGGATGGCGGCGATCAGCCGGCCGCTCCGACCGTTTCAACGCGGTGAGCAGCAGCACCTCGGTGATGGTGTCGGCGACCGAATGCGCGGCCTCCGACAACATCGCGCCCGACCCGGTGATGATGCCCGCGACGAGCTTCAGCACCGCGATGGCCAGGTTCACCCCGCCGGCCAGAACCACGGTGAGAGTGCTTTCGCCGCCGCCTTCCGATTCGTCGCTCACGCCGGGAAGCGTAATGGCCCCAGACGAAAACGGCCCCTCCAGCGCGAGGCTGGAAGGGCCGTCTTCAGTGCTGACCGAGTCAGTCGTCGCCCTCGGGCAACGGCGTTCCGGTCGGCTTCTCGTCCGTCGGGACATCCGGCTTGGCCGACAGTTCCGCGTCCGATTCGTCGAGCGACGGCGCGCCCGAGGCGACCAGCGCCGGTTCCGGCTTGCGCTTCACCGAGGTGAGCAGCAGCTGCGCGACGTCCACGACCTCGACCTTCTCGCTCGCCAGGCCGTCGCTCTGGCGCGAGGTGACGCCGTCGGTGAGCATAACGCGGCAGAACGGGCAGCCGGTGGCGATCTTCGACGGAGCGGTGCCGAGCGCCTCGTCCACGCGCTCGACGTTGATCCGCTTGCCGATCTTCTCTTCCATCCACATCCGCGCGCCGCCCGCGCCGCAGCACATCGAGCGGTCGCCGTGCCGCGGCATTTCGCGCAGCTGCGCACCGGACGCGCCGACGAGCTCGCGGGGAGCGTCGTAGACCTTGTTGTGCCGTCCCAGGTAGCAGGGGTCGTGGTAGGTGACGTCCTCCGCGACCGGTGCGACCGGCGTCAGGTGCTTCTCGCGCACCAGGCGGTTCAGCAGCTGCGTGTGGTGCACGACGTCGAACTGGCCGCCCAGCTCCGGGTACTCGTTGGCGAGGGTGTTGAAGCAGTGCGCACAGGTGACGACCACCTTGCGCGCCTTGCGTTCCCGGCCCTCGAACACCGAGTTCAGCACCTCGACGTTCTGCTGCGCCAGCATCTGGAACAGGAACTCGTTGCCCGCGCGGCGAGCCGGGTCACCGGTGCAGGACTCCTCCGAGCCGAGCACGGTGTACTTGACGCCCGCGATGTGCAGCAGTTCCGCGACGGCGCGGGTGGTCTTCTTCGCGCGGTCCTCGAACGCGCCGGCGCAGCCGACCCAGAACAGGTACTCCGCGTCGCCCATATCGCCGTCGAACACCGGCACCTCGAAGTCGAGGTCCTCCGTCCACTGCAGACGGTCCTTGGCGTTCTGGCCCCACGGGTTGCCCTTGTTCTCCAGGTTCTTGAACATGCCGTTCAGTTCCGTGGGGAACGACGACTCGATCATCACCTGGTAGCGGCGCATGTCGACGATGTGGTCGACGTGCTCGATGTCCACCGGGCACTGCTCGACGCAGGCGCCGCATGAGGTGCAGGACCACAGGACGTCCGGGTCGATCACGCCGCCGTCGTCGCCGATGAGCGCCTTCTGCGACTCAGCGATCGCGAGGACGTCGATGCCCGCGTACATGTTGTCGCCGGACAGCCCGACCTCGTCACCGGCCATGTCGCGCTTGCCGCCCGCGAGCAGGTACGGGGCCTTCGCGTAGGCGTGGTCGCGAAGCTGCGTGATGAGCAGCTTCGGCGACAGCGGCTTGCCGGTGTTCCACGCCGGGCACTGCGACTGGCAACGGCCGCATTCGGTGCAGGTGGAGAAGTCCAGCCAGCCCTTCCAGCTGAAGTCCTCGATCGCGCCGACGCCGAAGGTGTCCTCGTCCGGGTCGGCCTCTTCGAGGTCGAGCACCTTGCCCTTGCTCATCATCGGCTTGACCGCGCCGAGCGCGACGCCGCCGTCGGCCTCACGCTTGAAGTAGATGTTGAAGAACGCGCTGAACCGGTGCCAGGCGACGCCCATCGTCATCGTGCGGGCCACGACGATCAGCCAGACCGTGGCACTCATCAGCTTGATGAAGGCGAACACCGAAACCAGCGCCGCGCTCGAGGGCAGCAGCTCGCTGAGCGGGTTCGACACGAACGCGGCCCAGGTCGGCGTCTCGTGGACGCCCATCGCGGCCTTCGCCGCGCGCACGCCGATGATGCCGATGCCCTCGACGATCACCACGGCCTCGACGAAGTAGGCCCACTTGAAGTTCGAGCCCGCGAAGCGCGACATCCGGTCGGCCCGGCGCGGGTGGTTCAGCTGCCGGATGATCGCGAGCGCGACGCCGCCGACGACCGTGCCGACGCCGAGCAGCTCCATCAGGAGGCTCCACAGCGACCAGTCCTCGAGGATCGGCCAGCCCCAGGTCGGGACGAACACCTCGCCGTAGGCCTCGAAGAGCGCGAGCGACCCGATCAGGAAGCCCCACATGACCATCCAGTGCCAGGGGGCTACCTGGCGGAACTTCGCCATGCGGGTGTGCGCCGCGAACTCCTTGACCAGGGTGATCATGCGCGGCAGGAACGGGCCGTTGCGCGTCGCGTCCGGCTGGCCGAGCTTGATCACCCGCACGAAGCGGGCAATGGTCGCGATGAACATTCCCCAGGCGACGATGCCCAGGAGGACGGAAATCCCCCCGAGCGTCAGCTGTACAGCGCCCATCGTCGGGTGCCTTTCGTCCGGTGTGGTGGTGCCGCCGCGCGAGCGCGCCGGTGCCGAGCAGGGTAACGCTTCTTACTGATGGGTAACCGGTCCGACGGTCCCAAGTCCCACCGATGTGGTGCACGCCTCGCTAGCAAGTGGGACGATCGTTCAGGTACTTTGTTTTGCTATGGGTGCTTACTTGTACCTCGCTTTGGCCATCGCCGCAGAAGTGACCGCCACTGTTTCGCTCAAGCTCTCCGAGGGCTTTTCCAAGGTGACGCCCTCGATCCTCGTGGTCGTCGGGTACGGCTTGGCGTTCTTCGCGCTGTCGCGGGTGCTGAAGCTCGGGCTGCCGATCGGGGTGGCCTACGCGATCTGGGCGGCGGCGGGCGTGGCGCTGGTCGCGCTGGTCGGCGTGCTGTTCCTGAAGGAACCGATCAACCTCGCGGTGATCTCCGGGCTGGTGCTCGTGATCGGCGGGGTGGTGCTCATCGAGGTCGGGAGCCAGTCGTGAAAATCCAGACCGACGGCCGCAAGGTCCGCGGCGAGAAGCGGCGGACGGAGATCATCGAAGCGGCCCTGCGCGTGATCGAACGCGACGGCGTCGCCGGGGTCACGCACCGCACGGTCGCTTTGGAAGCCGGTGTGCCGACGACGTCCACGACCTATCACTTCTCCTCGCTGGACGACCTGCTCGTGGCCACGCTTATCTCGTGCGCGCGAGACATGGCGACCGAGGTGTACTGGATGATCGACCGCGCCCGCTCGCGCGGCAGCCGCGGCGCCGAAGAGGTGGCTGGCCTGCTCGCGGAGGCGCTGGGCCCTCGCCGCGGGCGCACGATGGCGGAGTACGAGCTGTACCTGCTGGCCGCCCGTAAACCCGAACTGCGCCCGGCCGCGCGGCGCTGGCTGGATGTCCTGACGTCAATGGTCCGGCACGACGACGAGGTCGCGTTCCGGGTGTTCCTTGCGGGCATCGACGGCCTGCTGATCCAGGGCCTGATCGACGACGAGCCGCCGTCCGCGGAGGAGCTGCGCCCGGTGGTGGACTACTTGCTCAAACCCGCTTGAATTCGGTGGAGTTTCCGGGAGACGGTCGGATAGCTTGCCGGGCATGAGGGTCGTGGGTGAATACGAGGTCGACGACCGGCGGGAGCGGCTCGACCTCGACGTGCTGTGGGAATTCCTTTCCACCGAGGCCTATTGGGGTCGATGGCGGACGCGCGAACAGGTGGAAGCGGCGATCGCCGGATCGTGGCGGGTCGTCGGGGCCTACTCGCGCGCGGACGGACGGCAGGTCGGCTTCGCGCGAGCCTTCTCCGACGGAGTGACCTCGGCGTATCTCGGCGACGTGTTCGTGGTCGGGTCCGCGCGCGGAAGCGGACTGGGCAAGGAACTCGTGCGCGAGATGATCGACAACGGGCCGGGGGCGCAGTTCCGATGGATGCTGCACACGGCGGACGCGCACGGGTTGTACCGGCAGTTC
Source organism: Amycolatopsis sp. NPDC004079 (assembly GCF_040610415.1). Taxonomy (NCBI): domain Bacteria; kingdom Bacillati; phylum Actinomycetota; class Actinomycetes; order Pseudonocardiales; family Pseudonocardiaceae; genus Amycolatopsis; species Amycolatopsis sp. NPDC004079. Next base: position 33,234 of record NZ_JBEXMH010000015.1, read on the forward strand.
GGGTTCGAGGAGCACGCGAAGGGCCGGTTCCTCGAACGCGAGGGGGTCAACCGGGAGTCTCTCCGGTAGGTCCATTGTGGACGGAGAGGGCGGCGGCCACGACGTCCCGGATCAAGGTGTCGCCGGGTGCGCAGTTCACCAGCAGCCGGTCCAGGTCTTCCTTGCCAAACCAAGCGCAGTGCGGGTGCTTGTCCCATTCCAGGACCGGGCGCGCCAGGTCGCCCTCGACTTCGATGAGGTAGAAATCGCCGACCTCTTCGCCGTCGTCGAGCGGCCAGCGGTGGCGGCCGAGGTTCCCGACCACGCGGCGCAGCCGCCAGCCGGTTTCCTCGAAGACCTCGCGGGTGAGCGCTCCCAGCGTCGTCTCGCCCGGTTCGAGGTGGCCGCTCACGACGTCCCACGTGCTCGGAAACCGCGGCCGGTCCGCGCTCCGGAACTGCACGAACGCGCGTCCGTCGGCGCCGAGGACCACTCCGCCCGCGGTGTCGGGCAGAGGTTGCGGAAAGACCACGCCGTCCGCAACCTCCACCGTCGGCTCCCCCATCGAACCTTCAGCCCTTGTTCTCGTAAACCGGCACCAGCGTCGCCCGCCCCAACGTGTGCCCGAACAGATTGAACCCCAGGAACGCGGGCGTAGCGTCCTCCGGAATCTCCAACGTCTCCACGTCCAGCGCGTGCACCACGAAGAAGTACCGGTGCGGCCCGTGCCCGGGAGGCGGCGCGGCCCCCAGGTACTGCTTCACCCCGCCGTCACCCTTAAGCGTGACCGCACCCGAAGGCAGCCCCGACCCCGCGGCATCCCCGGCGCCGCCCTCGAGCGAAGTCACCGAGGCCGGGATGTTGAACACCGCCCAGTGCCAGAAACCGCTGGCCGTCGGGGCGTCCGGGTCATAAACCGTCACCGCGAAGCTGCGGGTGCCTTCCGGGAAGCCTTCCCACGCCAACTGCGGGGACCGGTCCTCGCCACCGGCGCCGAAGATGCCCGACAGGTGCGGCTGGGCCAGCGTCTCGCCGTCGGCGATGTCCGTGCTGCGCAGGGTGAACGAGGGAACCGACGGCAGGTAGTCGTACGGATTGGGCGGCTGGGGCATGGGTTCCTCCTGATCCACGGGGCTCTCCGTTCGCCAGGTTAGGACCCTGGGTTGAGCGACGCCGCCTCAGGGATGTTTCGGGGGGTTTACCGGATGTCCCCGGGGGTCCGCACCTTCTAACGTCTCTCGAGACAGCCGAGAGTGGTACTGAGGGGAACTGACATGGCACGCCCGCTTCTGGCACTGGCCGGCATCGCGGTGATCGGCGTTGGGGTGGCGATCGGATTCGGCGGGTGGGGGTTCGGGTCCACGGTCTCGCGGGACGCGACGCTGACGCAGGAGATCCGCTCGGTGAAGCTGGAGAACGGCTCCGGCGACGTGAGCATCCGCACCGCGCCTGGAGCGGCACGGGTGCATCAGACCCTTCGCTACCACTTCAGCGGCCAGCCCGGCGACGCCTACCGCGTCGACGGCAACCAGCTCGTCATTCTCGACTGCGGCCGCAACTGCACCGCCGACCTGGAGCTGATCGTCCCGGCGGGCATCCCGGTCACGGGCACCTCCGACTCCGGCACGCTGGACTTCTCGGGCGTCGGCAGCGTCGACGTCTCCGCCGATTCCGGGCGGGCCCAGGTGCAGGACGTTCCCGGGCTGGTCAAGCTCAAGCTGGACAGCGGCTCGACGGAACTGCACAACGTCGGCGAGGTCCAGGTGCACAGCCAGTCCGGCCGGATCGAGGGCGACGGACTGCGCGGGCCGGTCGACGTCTCCGCGGGCAGCGGGCGGATCGAGCTCGCGCTCAGCCAGCCCAACGCCGTCAAGGCGCAGGCCGACTCGGGCCGGATCGCGCTGACCGTGCCGCGGAGCGGGTCCTACCAGGTCACCGGGAACAGCGAGAACGGCCACCGCAGCATCGACATTCCGCAGAACTCCGGCCCGGACGCGAAGACGCTCGAGCTGAACACGGACAGCGGCAGCGTCACCGTCAAGGCCGTCTGAAGGGGAGAACAGACACATCATGCGCACATTCGAAACGCGGCTGCTGGCCGCGGTGCTGGCGGGCGCGGTGGGGGCGTTCGCGATCACCGCGGCGATCGGCCACTCGCCTGAGCCGCAGGCCACGACTCCGGTCGCGGTGGTGGAAGTTCCGGTGCAGCAGGGGATGGTCCGGAACGCGGAGGCCGTCGTGCTTCGTACGGCCGCTGAGGACCGGGCCGCGCAGGTGCGCCGGGCATGAACCTCGCCGCTGCCGTGCTGACCATGCTTCCGCTGGTCAGCGCGCCCGCTCCGGCGTTGGCCTGGACGCCGTGCGGGACCGAACAGGAACCGACCGCGCAGTGCAGCCAGATCGAGGTGCCGATCGACCGCGCCCGTCCGGAGACGGGTGTCGCGCACATCCCGCTCACCCGGCTGCCCGCGGCCGACCGGCCGCACCGGATCGGTTCGCTGCTGGTCAATCCGGGCGGACCGGGCGGATCCGGGGTCGGCTTCGTGCGCTTCGGCGGACTCGACACCAAGGTCATCGGATCGGCGCGGAAACCGTTGCGGGACCGCTTCGACATCATCGGCTTCGATCCGCGCGGCGTGTGGTTCAGCGATCCGAAGATCAGCTGCGACCAATCGAAGCTGTACGACCCGAAGATCGGCCTCTTCCCGGCCACGAACCAGCAGTACGACGCCTTCGTCGCGCACAACCGCGCGGCGGGCGAGGACTGTCTCGCCAAGACCGGCCCGATGCTCGGGCACGTCGACACGCAAAGCGCCGCCGAGGACATCGACGGGATCCGCGGCGCGCTTGGCGAGCAGAAGATCTCCTGGCTCGGCGTCTCGTACGGCACCGAACTGGGCGCGGTGTACGCGTCGAAGCATCCGGACCGGGTGCGCACGATGGTGCTCGACGGCGCGGTCGACCACGCCCGGCCGACGTGGCAGGCGATGATCGAGGAAGCCGCCGCGACCGAGGACTCCTTGCTGCGGTTCGCCTCGTGGTGCGACCGCTCGACGGACTGCGCGCTGCACGGCAAGAACGCGCTCGGTCGCTACGACGATCTCGTCACCCACGGCGCTTACGCGAAAGCGTTGGGCCGCAAGGCAACCGGCGAGGAGCTGGCCTCCGGCGCGTACGGCCACCTCTATCTTCCGGCCGAGTGGTCTGCCCTGAGCCGCGCGCTGGCGGACCCGGACGCGAGCGCGCTCGCGACGAACTCGTCGTTCGCGAGCGACACCTACGGCGCGTACCGCTCGATCGGCTGCCAGGACTTCCCGTCGCCGTTCACCGGCCCGGCGGACCTGCGCGCGGCGGCGAGGACGATCCGCGCGGTCGCCCCGCACAGCTGGCGCTACACCGAGTACTGGGACCTCTCCGCAGGCTGCACCGGATGGCCGCTTCCCGCGCTGAACCCGCCGCAGCCGCATCCGGTGCACGGGGCCCCGCCGATCCTCGTCGTCGGCGGTGCGCACGACCCGGCGACGCCGTTGCCGTGGGCCCACGGGCTCGCCGCGAGCATCGACGGATCGGCGCTGCTCACGTACCTCGGAGACGGCCACACCGGGCTGCTCAACTCCGAGTGCGTGCGGCGTGCCGAGGCCAGGTATCTGGTGAGTGGTGTCACACCATCGCGGGGCGAATTCTGCGGGTGAACCCGGGAACAAGTTCGGGTGGTTGCCCGTTATCCTGAGAGCAAGGTTGAGTGCGGTCGGCTCAAGTCTGATAGACCGGGCCGAGCGCGAGACCGGCGGAACCTGCTAAGAAGGTACTCAAGAGTGCCTCGAAACCGCAGGTCACGAACATAGCATCAGTACTGGACAGAACACGAGAGGAAGCACCATGGCGCGAGCGGTCGGCATCGACCTCGGCACGACCAACTCGGTCGTAGCCGTCCTTGAGGGCGGCGAGCCGACGGTCATCGCCAACTCGGAAGGCTCCCGTACCACCCCCTCCATCGTCGCCTTCGCCAAGAACGGCGAAGTGCTGACGGGCCAGCCGGCGAAGAACCAGGCCGTCACGAACGTCGACCGCACGATCCGGTCCGTGAAGCGGCACATCGGCACCGACTGGAAGACCGAGATCGACGGCAAGGGCTACACGCCGCAGGAGATCAGCGCCCGCGTGCTGATGAAGCTCAAGCGCGACGCCGAGGCCTACCTTGGCGAGGAGATCACCGACGCGGTGATCACCGTCCCGGCCTACTTCGAGGACGCGCAGCGCCAGGCCACCAAGGAGGCCGGCCAGATCGCGGGCCTGAACGTGCTCCGCATCGTGAACGAGCCGACCGCGGCCGCGCTGGCCTACGGCCTGGACAAGGGCGAGAAGGAACAGACCATCCTGGTCTTCGACCTCGGCGGCGGCACGTTCGACGTCTCGCTGCTGGAGATCGGCGAGGGCGTCGTGGAGGTGCGCGCCACCTCCGGCGACAACCACCTCGGCGGCGACGACTGGGACGAGCGCATCGTCACCTGGCTGGTCGACAAGTTCAAGGCCGCCAACGGCATTGACCTGACCAAGGACAAGATGGCGCTGCAGCGCATCCGCGAGGCGGCCGAGAAGGCGAAGATCGAGCTGTCCAGCTCCAACTCCGCCAGCATCAACCTGCCCTACATCACGGTGGACGGCGACAAGAACCCGCTGTTCCTCGACGAGACGCTGTCGCGCGCCGAGTTCCAGAAGATCACCTCGGACCTGCTGGAGCGCACCCGCCAGCCGTTCAACAACGTGATCCGGGACGCGGGCATCGCGGTCGGCGACATCGACCACGTGGTCCTCGTCGGCGGTTCCACCCGCATGCCGGCGGTGTCCGAGCTGGTCAAGGAGCTGACCGGCGGCCGCGAGCCGAACAAGGGCGTGAACCCGGACGAGGTCGTCGCCGTGGGCGCCGCGCTGCAGGCCGGCGTGCTCAAGGGCGAGGTCAAGGACGTCCTGCTGCTCGACGTGACCCCGCTGTCGCTGGGCATCGAGACCAAGGGCGGCGTCTTCACCAAGCTGATCGAGCGCAACACCACGATCCCGACCAAGCGGTCCGAGATCTTCTCGACGGCGGACGACAACCAGCCGTCGGTGCAGATCCAGGTGTTCCAGGGCGAGCGCGAGATCGCGGCGCACAACAAGAAGCTCGGCATGTTCGAGCTGACCGGCCTTCCGCCCGCCCCGCGCGGCGTGCCGCAGATCGAGGTCACCTTCGACATCGACGCGAACGGCATCGTGCACGTGCTGGCGAAGGACCTCGGCACGAACAAGGAACAGTCGATGACGATCACCGGCGGCTCCGCGCTGCCGAAGGACGACATCGAGCGCATGGTCAAGGACGCCGAGGCGCACGCCGAGGAGGACAAGACCCGGCGCGAAGAGGCCGAGACGCGCAACCAGGCCGAGACGCTGGTCTACCAGACCGAGAAGTTCCTCAAGGACAACGACGAGAAGCTGCCCGAGGAGCTCAAGGGCAAGGTCAAGTCCGCGATCGACGAGGCGAACGAGGCGCTCAAGGGCACCGACTCGGCCAAGATCCGCGAGTCCATCGAGAAGCTGAACACCGCTTCGCAGGAACTGGGCAGCGCGCTGTACGCGAACGCCGGAGCCGAAGGCGCCCCGGGCGCTGAGGGCGCGGCCGGTGCCGCGGGTGCGGCTGGCGACGCCCCGAAGTCGAAGGCGGACGACGTGGTCGACGCCGAGATCGTGGAAGAGGACGAGAAGAAGTGACCCCCCGCCACTCCGAGACCGAGGGAACTGGCCCCGAGGAACCGGTAGTCGTGCGGGATCGGCGACGGGTGGACCCGCAGACCGGCGAGGTCCGCCCGCCCGCCGCGGAGGAGACTCCGGCCGGCGAGGAGCCCTCGGGCCCCTCGCTGGGCGATTCCGCAGAGGAACCAGCCACGGTGTCGTCTTCGGACGTCGAGAAGCAACTGTCCGAGCGCACTGCCGACCTGCAGCGGTTGCAGGCGGAGTACGCGAACTACCGCAAGCGAGTCGACCGCGACCGCGAGGCCGTGGTGCAGGGCGCGAAGGCGTCCGTGGTCGGCGACCTGCTGCCGCTGCTGGACGACCTCCAGCGCGCGGAGCAGCACGGCGACCTCACCGGCGCGTTCAAGGCGGTGGCCGACAAGCTGGTCAGCAGCCTGCAGCGGGCCGGCCTGGAGTCGTTCGGCGACGAGGGCGAGGAGTTCGACCCGAGCGTCCACGAGGCCGTGCAGCACAGCACGTCCCCGGACGTGAAGGGCCCGACGGTCACCCTCGTCATGCGCCGCGGCTATCGCTTCGGCGAGCGGGTGCTGCGGGCGGCGCTGGTCGGCGTGACCGACCACGAGCCCGGCGAGGCTCCGGCGGAACCGCCGGTGGACGGGTCGGTCGGCGGCGAACTGCCGCTCGACGGTTCGGTCGATGAGTCCGGCCAGCAGTAACAATCGGTTTGCAGCGAAAGGAGGAGACACCCGATGAGTGCTCGGGAGTGGATCGGCAAGGACTTCTATAAAGAGCTGGGTGTCTCCTCCGACGCGACCGCGGACGAGATCAAGAAGGCCTACCGCAAGCTGGCCAAGGAAAACCACCCGGACGCCAACGCGGGCAACACTGCGGCTGAGAACAAGTTCAAGGCCGTGTCCGAGGCGTACGGCGTGCTGTCCGATCCGGCCAAGCGCAAGGAGTACGACGAGGCGCGCACGCTCTTCGGCTCCGGCGGCGCGGGCGGATTCGGCGGCTTCCCTGGCGGCGGCGGTGCCGGCGGGTTCGACATGAGCGACCTGTTCAACCAGGCCGGCGCGCAGGGTCAGCAGGGCGGCTTCGGCGGGCTCGGCGACATCCTCGGCGGCATTTTCGGCCGCGGCCGCGGCGGTGCCGCCGGAGCGACGGCGAACCGGCCGCAGCGCGGCGCGGACGTCGAGACCGACGTGCGGATCGATTTCCTCGAGTCGGTGAAGGGCGCGACGCTGCCGTTGCGGCTGTCGAGCCCGGCCACCTGCAGCACGTGCGGCGGCAACGGCGCGAAGCCGGGCACCTCGCCGCGGGTCTGCCCGACCTGCAGCGGGTCCGGGCTGGTCAGCCGCAGCCAGGGCGCGTTCGCGTTCTCCGAGCCGTGCCAGGACTGCCGCGGCCGGGGCAAGATCATCGACGACCCGTGCCCGGAGTGCGCGGGCGAGGGCATCAGCACCCGCACCCGCACGCTCACCGTGCGCATCCCGCCGGGCGTGAAGGACGACCAGCGGATCCGGCTGGCCGGCCAGGGCGAACCCGGGCGCGGCGGCGCGCAGGCGGGCGACCTGTACGTGCGCGTGCACGTGGCCCCGCACAAGCTGTTCGGGCGCAACGAGCTCAACCTCACGCTCACCGTGCCGGTGGACTTCACCGAACTCGCGCTGGGCACGACAGTCACGGTGCCGACCCTCGAAGGCAAGGTGTCGCTGAAGGTGCCCGCGGGTACCGCGAGCGGCCGAGTGTTGCGAGTGCGCGGAAAGGGCATTCAGAAGCGGGACGGCGCGCAGGGCGACCTGCTGGTCACGCTTGAGGCGGCGGTCCCGGCGAAACTCGACGACAAGGCGCGGTCCGCACTCGAGACCTACGCCGAGGCGATGAAGGGCCACGACCCGCGGCCCGAGATCACCGAGTTGCTCGAAGGCAGGTGAGGTCGATGTTCGGCGGCAATCCGGGACTCCCGCACGGCGCGGACGAGGACACCCCGGTATTCGTGATTTCGGTGGCGGCCCAGCTTTCCGGGCTGCACGCGCAGACGCTGCGCTCCTACGACCGGCACGGCCTGGTCTCGCCCGGCCGCACCGCCGGCGGCGGACGGCGTTATTCGATGCGCGACATCGCCCTGCTGCGCGAGGTCCAGCGCCTCTCGCAGGAGGACGGGGTCAACCTGTCCGGCATCAAGCGCATCATCGAACTGGAGAACCAGGTCGACGCGCTGCGGTCCCGGGTGCACGAGCTGACCGAAGAACTCGCCGCCGCCTACGTGGCCGCCGAACGAGCCGCCGCGGCGGTGCACGCGTCCTATCGCAAGGATTTGGTGCCGCTGCAGCAGAACACCGCGCTGGTGGTCTGGAAACCCAAGCGCCGCTGACTGTGTCGTGAGTGGCGATGACGGTGAGAACCGTGATCGCCACTCACGAGCCCCAACCCCCTCCCGCCGCAGCTGGAGGGGGTTTTTGCTGCCCTGGCCGCCCTCGCCCCCGGAAGGCCGTCCGCCCCAGAACGCCCCCGCCGCGAGGGAGAACCTCACTGTCCTAACTGGACTCCCGCCCCGAGCGTCCGCAAATCGGCGAACGCCTCGTCCAGATAGTCGTCGAGACTCCGCGTGGGATCGCTGATCCAGGCTTGCGTCGCGTGATGGAACGTCGCCCACCCGGCCTGCGCGGCCAACCGCGCCAGCCGATCCTCGACACCCCGTTCCCGCAATGCTTCCGCGAGCGCTTCGGCGAGCGTCGCGGCCTTGGCGAGATTGCGTTCCCGCAACGTCGGCGTCGCCGCGATCAGGTCGCGCCGGGGTTCGGCGAACGGGAGATTGCGCTCCATGATCCGGCCGGTGTTCTTGAAGGCGCGCAGCAGGATTTCCAGCGGCGCCAGGCCTTCCGGGGCTTCGGCGACCGACTGGGCGAGGTCCTCGCGCAGGTCGGCTTCGCCGTCGAAGAGCACCTCGCGCTTGTCCGGGAAATGCCGGAAGAACGTGCGCTCGGTGACGCCTGCCCGAGCGGCGATCTCGGCGGTGGTCGTCTTGTCGAACCCGTTTTCCCGGTACAGCTCCAGCGCCGCCTGCTTGAGGCGGCTGCGCGCTTCTGCTCCGCTCCGTGGCACGTCCTGAGCCTACCCGGCCGTTGCGCCAGTGACTGACACCACATTGCGTCAGTCACTGTCGCCACGCGTAGAGTCAGCCACTGACACTAAGGAGCCTTTCATGCACTTCTTCGTCACCGGCGGATCCGGCCAGACCGGCCCCGCCGTCGTCGCCGAGCTGGTCCGGGCTGGGCACAAGGTCACCGGCTTGGCCCGCTCGGACACTGCCGCCGCGCGGCTGGAGTCGCTCGGCGCGACGCCGCATCCCGGTGAGCTTGACGATCTCGACAGCCTGCGCCGGGGCACCGAAGCCGCCGACGGCGTCCTGCACATGGCCCAAGGTGGCAGCTACGCCGATCCGGACGACCTCGTCCGCCGCGACTGCGAGGCGATCGACGCGCTGGGCCAAGCGCTGGTCGGCACCGGCAAACCGTTCGTCAGCACGTCCGGCACTTTGGTGATGAAGGCCGACCAGGTCAGCACCGAACTCGACCCGGCCGATCCCGGCTCGGTGGCGTGCTTCCGGATTCCCGGCGAGCAGACCTGCCTCGGTTTCGCCGACCAGGGCGTCCGCGCCAGCGTCGTGCGGCTCGCGCCGACCGTGCACGGACCGCGCGACCACGGCTTCATCCCAGCGCTCATCGCGGGCGCGCGCCGGGCCGGGGTTTCGGCGTACCTCGGCGACGGCACGAACCGCTGGCCCGCAGTCCATCGCGATGACGCCGCGGTGCTTTTCCGGCTGGCGCTGGAGAAAGCGCCTGCTGGGAGCGTGCTGCACGGGGTCGGGGAAACGGTCGCGATCAAGAGCGTCGCGGAGAAGATCGCTCAGCTGCTGGACATCCCCACGGCGTCCCTGACTCTGGAAGAAGCCGCGGAGCACCTCGGAAATCCTTTCCTGGCGAGGTTCTTCTCGCTCGACGTGCCCGCCTCCAGCGCGCACACCCAGGAGCTGCTGGGCTGGACGCCGAACCACGCGTCGCTGCTGGAAGACCTGGAGACCGGCGACTACTTCACCCAGGAGGCCAGCGACCGCGCCGAGGCGGTCTGGCGGTAGGTCAGTTCCGGGCGCGCACCAAACCGGACTCGTACGCGACGATTACCAGCTGCGCGCGATCCCGGGCGTCGAGTTTCGCGAGCAGCCGTCCGACGTAGGTCTTCACCGTCGCCATCGACAGCCGCATCCGCTCGGTAATCTCCACATTGGACAGTCCACTCGCGACCAACGTGAGCACCTCGCGCTCTCGCGGGGCCAAGGCGGCGACGTCCGCGCGCGGCGGGGCGTCCGGGATCCGCGCGAACTGCGCGACCAGCCGCCGGGTGATGGACGGGCCGAGCAACGCGTCGCCGGAGGCCACCACGCGCACCGCCGCGCACAGGTCGGCCGGGCGGGTGTCCTTGAGCAGGAATCCGGTCGCTCCGGCGCGAAGGGCGGCGAACACGTGCTCGTCGAGGTCGAACATGGTCAGCACCAGCACCCGCACGTCCGGGGCTTGTTCGCCGATCAGCCGGGTGGCCTCGATGCCGTCCATCATCGGCATCCGGACGTCCATCAGCACCACGTCCGGCTTTGCGGCCACGGCCAGCTCGACTGCCTCGGCACCGGTCGCGGCTTCGCCGATCACGGTGAAGTCCGGTTCGCTGTCGAGCAGCAGCCGGAAACTCCCGCGCAGCAAGGCTTGGTCGTCCGCGACGACGACGCGGATCTGGTCAGGCATCGGCGCACCGGAGAGTGGCGGCGACGCGGAACCCGCCGTCCGGGCCGGGACCGGCGACCAGTTCGCCGCTGTAGAGGGCGACGCGTTCGCGCATGCCGGTCAGCCCGTGGCCGAGGCGCAGCTCCCCGATCGGTGCCGCGCCGTCGTCGGTGACCTGGATCCGGATCTCCTCGGCAGCCACCGCGACCACCGCCCGACACCGGGCTGGTGCCGCGTGTTTCACCACGTTCGTCACCGCTTCCTGCACGATCCGGTACGCGGCCAGCGCGACCGGTTCCGGCACCCGCGCAGTGCCGAGGACGGACAGTTCGACATCGACGCCGGCCTGCCGTGCGCGTTCGGCGAGCTCTGGCAACGCCGCCAGCGGGTCGGCCGGAGTTTCGTCGCCGTCGTCGCGCAGTACGTGCAGCAACCGCCGCATCTCGCCGAGCGCCGCGCGGCTGGTCGCTTCGATCACCCGCAACGCGTCGCGCGCTTCCTCCGGGCGGCTGTCCGCGACATGGTTGGCGACGCCCGCTTTCACCGCGATCAAGCCCATCCCGTGCGTGACGACGTCGTGCAGTTCGCGCGCGATCCGGACGCGTTCGTCGACCAGGATCCGATGTTCGCGTTGCCGTTCCTGCCGCGCCGTCTGCGCGCGCCGGGACCGGAGAGCTTCGGCAAGCCCCCAGGTGAGCAACGCCAGCGGGACGCCGAACGCGTACCACCACTCCCCAACCACCGCAGTGGCCGCCGACATCGCCGCAACCCCGGCCGCGGCAGGCAAAGCACGCGGCGGACGCACGAGGTACAGCACCAGAGCCGCGCCGACGAACGGATCCCACAGCAGCCCGAAAGCGGCGGCAGACGCGGAAACGACCGTGGTGCCGACCAAGATCGGCACCGGAGCCCGCCGCCGCAGCAGCACCGCGGCGGCGATGAGCGTCGCGATCACGGCGGACACGGGCAGTCGCCAGGGGTCCTCGTCGATCAGCACGTTCCCGGCAAGCCCGACGTCCGTGACGAGGAGACCTGCCGCCAGCGCGACGTCGCTCACTCGCAGAGGGGACATAACACCAACGTTAGCCAGTGCGGCGGGCGCGCACATCGTGCTGTGGTGGGTCATCCCCCGGTTTAGTTCCGTGGCGTGGAACTGTCCGCGCCGGACCGATGTGCGCGGGGTATCCGGCCGGGCACGGTGAGCGGCATGTCGACCTTTCCCGGCCCGCGCCTCGGCGGAGCGGCACTCGTCCTCGGTCCGGTACTCGTGCTCGCCGGCGTGCTGCTGCGTCTGCCGTACCCGTTCTTCTTTCCGCACCAACTCGCCGCGACCGTGCTGCATCCGGCACAAATGACCGCCGCCGCCACCTGTTTCCTCGCCGGTCAGGTGGTTCTTCTCTTCGCAGTGTCCACAGTGGTCCGCCAGATCTCGGTGCCGAAGCCGCGCTGGGCGGCGTGGTCGGGCGCGCTGGTGCTGATCGGTCTGGTCGAGCGGGTCTTCCATGCCGGATTCGACCAAGCCGCAACGGATCTTGCCCGGCATCGCGGAGCGGACTACGCGACCGCGTTCGTCGCGGAAGCCTACGGCGATCTCCACCTGTTCAGCTTCTTGTCGTTCACGATCATGTTCGGCTGGCCGCTGCTCGGTTTCGCGGCCTACCGCGCCGGAGTGCTCGGCCCGGTACGCGCGATAGCCCTTGCCGCCGCGACCGTCATGCCGCTCGGTGTCCTCAAAGGAACGACGATGTGGTCGATCGCCGCCGCGGCCGGGCTCTGCGTGGCGCTCGTGCCGTCCGGGATCCGGCTGCTGAAACAAGCTGAGCGTACGGACCGACGGACCTTCGGCCTCGCCTGTCTCGGCGCGGTCGCCGTCGGAGCGCTCGGCTACTTGAGCACGCTGGGCTGAAGGTGCTCCTCGAAGAACGCCATGACGCGTCGCCAGGCGTCTGAATCCGACGGCTCGTGATAGCCCATCCCGGTGACCTTCGCGAGTGCGGCCAGCGGTGCGGGCCGGTAATGATTCGCGAAGCCGTGCCCAGCGTCCGGGTATTCCTTGACGTCGTGCGGGATTCCCCGTTCGGTGAGCGCGGTTTCGAGCTTGGCCGCGGCACCGCGCAGGGAGACGTCCTTGCGGCCGAAGCTGCCGACGATCGGGCACGCACCGTCCAAAGCGGACAGATCCTTCGGCAGTTGTCCGTAGTACGGCGCGGAAGCGTCGAAGTCGCGCGAGGCGGCCACGAGCGCGAATCCGCCGCCCATGCAGAAACCGACGACGCCGACCTTGCCGGTCGCGTCGTCCCGCCCGGCGACGAGCACTCGCGCGGCCTCGATGTCCGCGAACGCCCGGCCCTCGCGAGCGAACAGGTCCTGGAAAGTCCGCTTCACGCACCGGACCATGCCGCCGCGCGAATACAGATCGGGGCTCAGCGCGAGATAACCCGCGGCGGCGTACCGGTCGGTGATCTCGCGCGCGTCCTGGTTCAGCCCGAACACGTCGTGGATCAGCACCACCGCAGGGAACGGCCCGTCGCCGTCCGGCACTGCCAGATAACCGCCGATTTCCCCGTCCGCCACCGGAATCTGGATGTCCATGGCGCCGACGATAGCCACGCGGGCCCGATTCCGCTCAGTCCGCGGTGAACGGGTCGTACTGGATCTGGTCCAGCGCGCTTCCCGCGACCAGCATCCGGGACACCGTCGCGCGGATCATCGCGGGCGAACCGGACACCAGGATGTCGTGGTCCGGCCACGCGCCGTACCGCGTGACCGCCTCGGCGAGGGTGCCGTGTTCGCAGCCGGGCAGGTGGTCGCCGCGTTCGACGACCGGGGTGATGGTGAGCCACGGGTTGGTCGCGGCGAGCGCGCGCAGTTCTTCCAGGTCGTAGAGGTCTTCCCGGGTCGGCCCGCCGTAGAACAGCCGCGTCTTCGGGTTCTCGCCCCACAGCGCGAGATGGTCGAGGATCGACCGCAGCGGCGCGACCCCGGTGCCACCGGCGACCATCAGCACCCCGCGCGACTGCTCGCGGTTGACGTTCATCCGGCCCAGCGGCGGGCCGAGCCGCCAGACATCGCCCGCCTGCGTGTGGCTCACGATCGCCCGGGACACCCAGCCGCCGTCGACCGCGCGCACGTGGAATTCGATGCCGCCGTCCTCGCGCGGCGCGTTCGCCGGGGACAGATACCGCCACAACCGCGGCCGCTGCGGCACCTCGACGCTCATGTACTGGCCCGGCGAATACGGCACCGGCTGGTCCGGGATCACCCGCACCAGCGCGAGATCCCAGGTGAGCCGCCGGTGCTCGACCACGGTGGCCGACCACGACGCCGGGTTCTCGTCCGCCGCCGCGGCCTCCTGCATCGCGCGCGCGACGATGGTGAACGCCTCCGCCCACGCGCGCTCGACCTCCGGCGTCCACTCCGGGCCGAGGTGGTTCTTCAACGCGGCCAGCAGCGCGGTGCCGACGGCCTCGTAATGCTTGGGAGCGACGCCGAACTTGCGGTGGTCGCGGCCGAGCTGGCGCAGGAACGGGAGCAGGTCGTCCGGCCGGTCCACCATCTGCACGACGCGGGCCAGCGCGCGGATGATCCGGCCGCCCTGCACTTCCATGTTGATCGGGAAGAAATCGCGCGTGGCGGGCGCGAGCGTGAAGAGCATCCCGTAGAAGAACTGGGAGATCTCCGGGGCGTACGGCTCCGACTTGGCCCAGGTGTCGCGGATGAGCTGCACCATCGCGACGACGGCCGCCGGCGCCTGCCGGGGTGCGGCCGAGGTCCGCGGGAGCGGGCTGATCGAATCGGCTGTCATCGGGCTGTCGTCGTTCATGGGTCGGGACCGGAGGCCGGGGGGCTGGGAGGGGATGGTCACGAGAGCAGGGCAGTCGCGGTTGTCGGATTCGGCTCGCGCGGTCGCGCGGGGGAATTCGCCACTCCTGCTCCTCGTTGTCCTTGGACGTGCTCGCCGCGTCGGCTCCGCGGGGCGTCTGGTCCGCAGAGTAGCCGCACTGAGGCGGAATGCCCGCATCGTTGCTCCGGTCGGGTTACCGGCCGGTCGGGACGTGGGGCAGCTCACCGATTAGATAGTTGTCCTACGCAACCTTCAGCGACTAAACTTGTAGAATACAAGCAAGTGGGCACCGGCCCTGGAGGAACGATGAGCCCAGCTGACGACGTGCGGCTCGAACTGCTGCGAGAGCTGAAGGCGTCCGCCCAGCTCCAGCACCTGTGGATCATGCAGGCGTGGCAGAGCGAGCCCGGGCTCCACCCGGCCTCGGCGATGCTGCTGTCCGACCTCGCCAAGCACGGCGAGGCCCGCCCGTCCGAGGTCGCCAAGCGCAGGCTCGTCGACCTGTCGGTGATCAGCAGGCAGATCGCCCAGTTGCAGGCCGCCGGGCTGATCCAGCGCCGCCCCGCCCCCGAGGACGGGCGCGCGTCGCTGATCAGCGTGTCCGAGGCCGGTCTTGCCCAGCTCGAACTGTGGCGCCAGAAGTATCTCGAGTTCTTCGAGACGGCTCTGGGCGGCTGGGACGAGGTCCGGATCGAGGGCCTCACCTCCCAGCTCGCCGAATTGAACGAAGGTCTGCGCGCGACGCTCGGCCCGTCCGGGTACTGCGCCGGCCAGGCCCCGCACGCGGGAAAGTGAAGTAGCGAATAGTGGAAACCACCGCTTCCGGGCAGCCGATGACGCACCGGGAAATCCTCAAGGCCTTCACCGGCCTGCTGCTGGCCCTGCTGGTGGCGTTGCTGTCGTCGACCATCGTGTCCAACGCGCTGCCGACGATCCTCGCCGACCTGCACGGTTCGCAGAGCGAGTACACCTGGGTCGTCACCGCGACGCTGCTGACGTCGACCGCGACCACCCCGATCTGGGGCAAGCTGTCGGACCTGTTCAGCAAAAAACTGCTGTACCAAATCGCGATCGTCGTCTTCACCGTCGGTTCGGCGCTGGGCGGGATCGCGCAGTCGATGCCCGAGCTGATCGCCTACCGCGCGCTGCAGGGCATCGGGCTCGGCGGGCTGCAGGCGCTGATCCAGGTCGTCATCGCGGCGATGATCGCGCCGCGCGACCGCGGCAAGTACTCCGGCTACACCGGCGCGGTGTTCGCCGTCGCGACTGTTTCCGGCCCGCTGATCGGCGGGCTGATCGTGGACTCGCCGCTCGGCTGGCGCTGGTGCTTCTGGGTCTGCGTGCCGATCGCGGTGATCGCGTTCGTGGTGCTCGGCCGCACGCTGAAGCTGCCGGTGCTCAAGCGCAAGGTGCGGATCGACTGGCTGGGCGCGACCCTGCTGGTCGGCGGCGTCGCGCTGCTGCTGATCTGGGTTTCGCTGGCGGGCGGCAGCTTCGGGTGGGTCTCGTGGTCGAGCGCCGCGTATGTCGGCGGGGCGATTGTCGCGCTGGGGCTGGCGGTTCTCGTCGAATCCCGGGTCGCGGAGCCGGTGGTTCCGCTGCGGCTCTTCCGCAACCGCACCTTCACGATGGCCGTGCTCGCCTCGCTGGCGGTCGGCACCGCGATGTTCGGCGGGTCGGTGTTCCTTGGCCAGTACTACCAAATCGCGCGCGGTTTCTCGCCGACGCACGCCGGTCTGATGACGCTGCCGATGGTGCTGGGTCTCGCGGTCGCGTCAACTGGGGCCGGACAGGTCATCTCCCGCACCGGGCGCACCAAGCCGTTCATGGTCGCGGGCGGGGTTTCGCTGCTGGCCGGGTTGTTCCTGCTCTCGACGGTGGACCACGCGACGAACCTGACGCTGATGGGCGGCTACCTCGCGCTGGTCGGCGTCGGGCTGGGCTTCCTGATGCAGAACCTCGTTTTGGTAGTCCAAAACACGGTGGCGATGAAGGACATCGGCTCGTCGTCCTCGGTCGTCACGTTCTTCCGGTCGCTCGGCGGCGCGGCGGGCGTGTCCGCGCTCGGCGCGGTGCTGGCCGCCCGGGTGGCCACGAACATCGCGAACTCCCTTTCGCAGATGGGCATTCACCCCGGCGGCGCGGTTTCCGGCGGCGGCGGCACGTTCGCCATCTCGTCGCTTCCCCCGGCGCTGCAGCCGGTGGTGCGCGGGGCGTTCGGCGACGCGACCGGCACGGTGTTCTTCGTCGCGGGCTGCATCGCCGTGGTCACTTTCCTCGCGGTGCTGTTCATCAAGGAAGTTCCGCTGCGGCGGACGCTGGACGCGGACGCACCGGCACCGACCGCGGCCGCTGTCTCGGTCGAGGCCGTCTCTGTGGTCGAAGCTCCGGTCGAGATGACCACCGTGCTGCGCGGACGGGTTCTCGACGCGGGCGGTCGTCCAGTGTCCGGTGTCGTGCTTACGCTCACCGACATGGCGGGGCGTCAGGTCGACGTCGGGCGTACAGGACGTACCGGCGCGTACGAGCTGTCGGCGAACACAGTGGGAGAGCACGTCCTTCTCGCGACTGCTGGCTCGACGCGGCCCGCGGTGTCGACTGTGCGGCTTAACGGCAACGCGCGTTGGCACGACTTGCTGTTGGACAGCCAGGGCGCCATCTCCGGTCGCGTACGCGTCGCTGGTCGGCACGCGGCTGTCGCTGGTGCAGTGCTCACACTCACCGATCGTCTGGGCACCGTCACCGCGACGCACATTGCAGGCGGCGATGGCGCGTACGGATTCACGGGAATCGAACCGGGCGCCTACACGCTCACTGTGTCGGCTTACGGATATACGCCGCACGCCGAACCGATGACGGTCGGAGACGGCGCGGCGGCACAGCACGATGTCGAGCTGAGCGAAGCCGTCGAGCGAGAGTTCGTTAGGCACCAAGGAACACTCAGCGTCGACTAAAGGGGCTCGTGAGTGTTTGTCGCGGTTCTGGCCGGGACAGGCACTCACGAGCTTTCTACTGGGAGTGGCATTTGCCGACGAGCGATGCGCCCTCCCGGCCCTGCCTCGTCCCCCTTCCCCAGAGGTAGCGTCGAATATGTGACGCGAAGCAGGGTCGCGATGTTGCTGGCTATGGGGATCGACAACTTCGGTTCCGGACTTTTTCTTCCGCTCGCACTGCTTTACGTGACGCGGGTGATCGGAATCCCGCTCGTCGAAGCGGGCACGGCGGTCACTTTGGGCACTACAGCAGGGCTTCTCATGCCGCCGCTGGCCGGTCGGCTGGTGGATCGCGCCGGGCCGAGAACCGGAGTTCTTGCGGCGCAACTGTTGCAGGCTGCCGGAATCAGCGCGTATCTGTTCGCGCACGGCGTCGGCGGCGTTGTGGTGGCCGCCATCATGCTTGGTGCCGGGCAACAATTGTTCTACAGCTGTCTGTTCGCGCTCATCTCCGAAGTCGCCGGAGACGTGCCGAAGGACCGGCCGTTCGCCGAAGTCGGAATGGTGCGCGCGGGCGGCTTCGGGCTCGGCGGGCTGATGTCGTCGGTGCTGCTCACCTGGTTCGGCGACCGCGGCTACGGCGTCGCGCTCGTCGTGGACGTTCTCACTTTCCTGGCCGCGGCGGGCATCGTCGCGATGTTCATCCCGCCTGGCCGCCGGTTCGCCCCCGTGGTCCGCGTCCGAAGCGGCGTGCTGCGCAACCGGCCGTACCTGACGTTGATCCTCCTGAGCGGCCTGTTCGGGCTGTCGCTCGATTTCTTCCTCATCGGCACCCCGGTGTTCGTGCTCGACCGGCTGCACGCACCGACGTGGCTGCCCGGCGCGATCTTGTTCCTGCTGACCGTGCTCACCAGCGCTGGCGGCACGGTCGCGCTCCGGCTCACCAGAGGCCTCAGCCGGATCAGCGCGATGCGGGCCGGGTCCGCGCTGTTCGCCGCTTGGTGCCTGACGAGCGTCGGCGTGCTGCTGGTGCCGAGAAGCTGGCAAGTGCCGTATCTGCTCGCCGCGACGCTCGTGTTCGCCGCCGGTGACCTGGTGTTCGGGCCGCGCTCCGGCGCGCTCGCCGAGGCCGCCGCGCCGCCCGAGGCGAAGGGCCGTTACCTCGCCGCGTTCCAATACGCGTTCACTGTGGCTCAGGTGCTCGCTCCGGCGATCGTGTCGTTGTTTTCCGTGGCGGCGTGGTTACCCTGGGTCCTGGTCGGGGGTTGCGCTTGCCTCGCGGCGCTCGGGCTCGGCAGGCTGGGACCGAGGCTGCCCGCGGCCGCGGTGGCACCAATTCAGAGTTGAGCGGAACAGACTCAACTTTGCTGACGTTATACCTGTCGACGGGCCTTGGTCGGGCCTGTCACCAGGTATTTCCACGAACGCATGAGGTGAGGGATGGACGCTTTCAACCCGACCACGAAGACCCAGCAGGCGATCTCGTCCGCGGCGCAGGCGGCCACGGTGGCCGGCAACCCGCACGTGTCGGCCGCCCATGTGCTGGGCGCCCTGCTGGCGCAGGGTGACGGGACCACCGCACCGCTGCTGACCGCGGTCGGGGCGGACCCGGAGACCGTGCACAAGGAGCTCGAGCCGATCATCAACGGGCTGCCGTCGGCGACCGGCGCGACCGTGTCGACGCCGCAGTTCGACGCGCCCGCGGTCAAGTCGCTCACGCAGGCGCAGAAGCTCGCCACCGAACTGGGTGACGAGTACGTGTCGACCGAGCACCTGCTGGTCGGCCTCGCCACCGAAGGGGCTCAGGTCGCGGACCTGCTCAAGCGGCACGGCGCCACGCCGGACGCGCTGCGCGAGGCGTTCGCGAAGGTGCGCGGGTCGGCCCGGATCACCAGCGCGGATCCCGAAAGCACGTTCAAGGCGCTGGAGAAGTACGGCGTCGACCTGACCGATCGGGCGCGTTCGGGCGAACTCGACCCGGTCATCGGCCGCGACACCGAGATCCGCCGTGTCGTGCAGGTGCTTTCCCGGCGTACCAAGAACAACCCGGTGCTGATCGGCGAACCGGGCGTCGGCAAGACGGCGATCGTCGAGGGCCTCGCCCAGCGGATCGTCGCGGGCGACGTGCCGGAATCGTTGCGCGGCAAGCGAGTGGTCGCACTCGACCTCGGGTCGATGGTGGCCGGAGCCAAGTTCCGCGGCGAGTTCGAAGAGCGGTTGAAGGCCGTCCTCAAGGAGATCACCGACTCCGCGGGGCAGGTCATCACGTTCATCGACGAGCTGCACACCATCGTCGGCGCGGGCGCGACCGGCGAGGGCGCGATGGACGCGGGCAACATGATCAAGCCGATGCTCGCTCGTGGCGAACTGCGGATGGTCGGCGCGACCACGCTCGACGAGTACCGCCAGCACATCGAGAAGGACCCGGCGCTGGAGCGGCGTTTCCAGCAGGTGCTGGTCGGCGAGCCGTCGCCGGAGGACACCATCGCGATCCTGCGCGGGCTGAAGGAGCGCTACGAGGTGCACCACGGCGTCCGGATCACGGACGCCGCGCTGGTGGCCGCCGCGACGCTGTCGGACCGCTACATCACCGCTCGGTTCTTGCCTGACAAGGCGATCGACCTGGTCGACGAGGCCGCGTCGAAGATCCGCATGGAGATCGACTCGCGTCCGGTGGAGATCGACGAGGTCGAGCGCGCGGTGCGGCGCATGGAGATCGAAGAGATGGCACTGTCCAAAGAGGACGATGCGGCCTCTTTGGAACGGCTGACCGCCCTTCGTGCCGAACTCGCCGAGAAGCGCGAGGAACTCACCGCGCTGACCGCGCGTTGGCAGAACGAGAAGGGCTCGATCGAGACCGTCCGTGAGCTGAAGGAGCAACTGGAGCAACTGCGCGGCGAATCGGAACGCGCCGAACGCGACGGCGACCTCGGCAAGGCCGCCGAGCTGCGGTACGGCCGGATTCCGGTGCTGGAGAAGGAGTTCGAGGCCGCGATGGCCGCGAACGAGGCCAGCAAGCAGAACGTCATGCTGAAGGAAGAGGTGGGCGCGGACGACGTCGCCGACGTGGTCAGCGCGTGGACCGGCATCCCCGCCGGACGTCTGCTCGAAGGCGAGACGGGCAAGCTGCTCCGGATGGAGGAGGAGCTGAACCGCCGCGTCATCGGCCAGGATCAAGCGGTGCAGGTCGTCGCGGACGCCGTACGGCGGGCGCGAGCGGGCGTCGCGGACCCGGACCGGCCGACCGGCTCGTTCCTGTTCCTCGGCCCGACCGGTGTCGGCAAGACTGAGCTGGCGAAGGCGCTGGCGGAGTTCCTGTTCGACGACGAACGCGCGATGCAGCGCATCGACATGAGCGAGTACTCCGAGAAGCACTCGGTGGCCAGGCTGGTGGGTGCGCCTCCGGGTTACGTCGGCTACGACCAGGGCGGCCAGCTGACCGAAGCCGTCCGGCGCCGCCCGTACACGGTGGTGCTGCTGGACGAGGTCGAAAAGGCGCACCCGGACGTGTTCGACGTGCTCCTGCAGGTCCTCGACGACGGGCGGCTGACCGACGGCCAGGGCCGGACGGTGGACTTCCGCAACACCATCCTGATCCTGACGTCGAACCTCGGCTCGCAAGCGATCGCCGACCCGTCGCTCGACGAACGCCAGCGCCGCGACGCGGTGATGGAGGTCGTGCAGCGGCAGTTCAAGCCGGAGTTCCTGAACCGGCTGGACGACATCGTGGTCTTCCACGCACTCGGCACCGAGCAACTGACGTCCATTGTGGACATCCAGGTCGCCCGGCTGGCGAAGCGGCTCGCCCAGCGCAGGTTGCACCTCGAGGTGACGGATGGCGCCCGGGAGTGGCTGGCTCTGAACGGCTTCGACCCGATCTACGGCGCGCGTCCGCTGCGTCGCCTGGTGCAGTCGGCGATCGGGGACCAGCTGGCTAAGCAGCTGCTGTCCGGTGAGGTCCGGGACGGGGACACCGTGCGGGTGGACCTGCCTGAGCTGGAAACCGGGGACACGCTGAAGGTGTCGCGGGTCTGACACTCGGACGGTCCGTGAAGGGCTCCTTGAGGGAATCAGATTCCCTCAAGGAGCCCTTCACTGCATTTGGGGGGATCGTTCGCGCCGATGCCGAAGCAAGCGCGACCTTCAGCGCAGACCTCATCCCCAACCAGCCCCGAACGCGAAACCGCCCGGCCGCATCCACGCGACCGGGCGGTTCCCGTCTCAAGCTCTCAGGAGTCTTCCCCACGCTCCGGTTCCGCCGGACGCGCCGGTGAAACCGGAGTCGCGCCACCGCCCGGCGGCGGAGTCCGCGGTGCGGGCGGCGAAGGCTGCCGCTCAGTAGCCCGCGTATCCGCCGGTGAAGGAGCCGTCGTGTCCACCGCACGAGTGTCGACCGGCCGCGTCGCCTGGGTGTCCGCCGGAGAAGGAGCGCTCGTCGGAGTGCCCGCGGAAGGCGTCCAAGTGCGGTTCGAGTCGTAATCCTCGTCAAACGGATCCACGATGTCCGCGATCTCGCCCAGATCACGTAGCAGCCGCTCAAGCCGCGACGGCCCGGCCCCCGGCACGACGCTCGCCAGCACCCACTCGTTCTCCAGCCACGCCACGCCGACGTCGCCGCCGAGCTGGTCAGCCGCGTCGACGAGATCCTGGGTGATGACCTGGCGAGCCCCCTCGGAATCGTCCGCGAAGGCGTAGCGCTGGCCGATCGGGCCGAGCATCTCCGGCATGTTCTCGCGCTGGAACGGCACGCTCGACAGCCACATCTCGACCGGCACCCGGTGCGTCTTGTTGCAGCGCACGGCCACGACCACCGCGGGCACCTGGCCTTGCGACTCGATGTCGAAGATGAACACCGGACGGCGGCCGTCGGAGGTGAAGGTGGAGCCCGCGACGACGTTCACCGCCGCGTCGGCTCCGAAGTAGCCGATCGCGCCCCCCGACCACTGCCGGGGCAGCCGTTCGTCCTCTTCCACGAACTGCCAGCCGCGCAACTGGGCCCAGCGCTGCCGCTCACGGTTGCGCGAGCCTTCCCTGGCCCGGTCCGCGAAGAGCAGGCCGAGCCCCGCCACCAGCGCGACGGCGGCGATGACGAACCAGATCCACGCCGAGATACCCACGCCGGTCAGGGTATCGCTGCCGAGCCCTCCTACCCGGACGGCGGCACCGTGTCGGCGCGCCCCGTTTGGCCGGAACCGTCCAGGTTACGTCGACATATCGGCTAATCGCCCGGCTCAGGTGTCCATTGCGGACAGGTTCCCGCTGACCGGACGGCCCGCTGCGCCTATCCAGCGATCACGGCGGACAACCCGGACAGGAACCTTGCCGGACCGCTCCGCCGGCGAGTAGAGGTCGTTCGACAACTCTTTCCCGCCGCCGCCGACAGCAGGAAGGACACCGCATGTCCCTCTCGAGAAGATCGGTACTCGCCGGGACCGCAGCGGCGCTCGGCACGCTCGCGCTGCCCGGAGTCGCGGCGGCGGGCACCGCGCGCGACTGGTCCCGCGCCGTCATCGACTCCACCATGAAGCGCTACACCCCGGCGTCCATCGGCGGCTGGAGCTATCCGCTCGGCCTCTACTTCTACGGCCAATACCTCTTCTACCGGCGAACGAAGGAACAAAAGTACCTCGACTACCTAGTCGCCTGGTACGACCGTTTCATCACCGCCGACGGCATCTCCAACAGCTTCAGCAGCCTCGACTCGATGCGCGCCTGCCAGATGCTTCCGTTGCTGTACAACGAAACCGGCGACGCCAAGTACCGCAAGGCCGCCGACCAGCTGCGCAAACGCTTCGAGACCTACCCGCGCACGAGCGACGGCGGGATGTGGCACGCGGTCAGCCGTCAGCACCAGCTGTGGGGCGACGGGGTGTACATGGCGCAGCCGTTCCTCGCGTTGTACGGCAAGGTCTTCAACGATCCGACCTACTGCTACGAGGAATCCGCCAAGAACCTCTCCGTCTACTTCGGACACCTCAAGGAGCCTGCAAAGGGCCTGATCTACCACGCCTACGACGAAAGCGGCACCCAGCCGTGGGCGACCGGCCCCGGCAAGCACTCCAGCTTCCACTGGGCCCGCGCGATCGGCTGGTTCGGGATGGCCGCGATCGACATCCTCGAGGTGCTGCCCGCGGACCATCCGCGACGGCCGGAGCTGATCGGGATCGTCAAGTTCCTCGCCGAGGGCTACCGCCGGTTCCAGGATCCGCGGACCGGCCGGTGGTATCAGGTGGTCGACCACGGCGGCGACGCCGGGAACTGGCTCGAGACGTCCGCGTCCTCGATGTACGCGTTCACTGTTTCCCGGGGGATCGAGCGCGGGTATCTGCCTGCTTCTTATGCCTCGGTCGCACAGCGCGGGTATGCCGGGGTGCTGCAGAAGGTGTCCGTCGGGGCGGACGGGCTGACGAATCTCGCCGACATTTGCGAAGGAACGAACGTCGGCGACATGAACTTCTACTTCGCTCGC
Organism: Amycolatopsis sp. NPDC004079; assembly: GCF_040610415.1. Taxonomy (NCBI): domain Bacteria; kingdom Bacillati; phylum Actinomycetota; class Actinomycetes; order Pseudonocardiales; family Pseudonocardiaceae; genus Amycolatopsis; species Amycolatopsis sp. NPDC004079. The sequence goes on from NZ_JBEXMH010000015.1 coordinate 56,964, forward strand.
AAGCGGCTGACCAATGATTTCCATGGCCTCGGCGCATTTTTGATCATGAACGAGCAGTTCACCCGGTACCGCTGCTGAACGTCCGTGAAGGGCTCCTTGAGGGAATCAAGGAGCCCTTCACAGCACGTAGGGCTTACGACTCGCCGGTCGGGTTGGCGGGCTTGGCCAGCGGCCCGGGCGACCAGATCCCGGAATGCGTCACCGACTGCTGATGCAACGCCGCCGAAGCCGGAAGCGCGTTCGAGACCTCGGGAGTCACCTCGTACAACGTGCCCCAGTCCCGCTCGACGTCGCCTTCCAGATACGTCGGCAGCGCCTGCATCTGGGTCGCCACGTTCATCCACACGAACGACCCGCCGCCCGCCGGCGAGGACCAGTACTTGCCGACCGTGCGCAGGTCGTCGCCCGCGCTGATCCGGTACTTCGGCACCTCGGCGATCCCGTTGTGGATCGACGACGGGCGCAGGCACGGGTGCTGCGCGGCGGCGGCCCATTCCAGGAACACCGGGTCCTGCCCGACGACGTCGGTCATCTTCGCGATCTTCGGCGCCCGCGGCGCGCTGAACGCGACCCAGCCGTCGCTGCCGAGCCCGCGGCCCTTCGCCACGATCCGCACCTGGTCCGCGCCCTCGGGCACGCTGACCCGCGCGTCGCGCCAGTTGGTGTCCTTCTTCTTCGCGTCGAGCTGCTCGCGGCCGAGCACCTGGAACCCGGCGGGGGTGTTCTTGCCGAATTCGGCGGTCAGCGAGTTCGGGTCGTCGGCCTTGCCCGCGAGGGCGACGACGATCGGCACCGAGCCGTCGCGCGCCCGCTCCGGGACCGAGTACCACTGCGTCCGCAGGTCGCCCGCGCCGTCGCCGGACTTGTGGTAGCTGCCCCAGATCGGGGCGCCGTCCTTGCCGAACTGGTACGGCGGGTTCCAGCTGTCGGCGTTCTCGGTCGGCAGTCCGCCGTTGGTGACGAAGCCCTTCTGAGTGCTGGCCAGCCAGTCCTTCGGGGTGACCCCGCGGTCGGCGTCGGCGGGCACCTGCCAGCCGGGTGCGGCGTTCTCCGGTTGCTGCGGCGCGGCTTGCAGCAGCCCGGCCTTCGGGTCGCGTTCGACCTTGATGTAGTCGGACAGCCCGCAGCTTTGCCCGGCCAGTTGGCGGATGTTGTCGGCACCCATGTTGTAGGTGTCCCAGCGTTTCTGGATGCCCTTGGCGATGCTGCCGATCTCGAACAGCACCAGAATCGCGCACACCGTCGACAGCGGAGCGAGCCCGAGCCGCAGCGCCCGGCCGCGGTTTTCCAGGTCGCCCTTCGCGACCGGCGCGGGCGGGACGAACGGTTCGTGCTCGTTGTGCTTCATGTGCTCGATCGCCGCGATCGCCAGCGCGACCGCCGCCGCCACGAGCGCCATCGTGCTCAGCTTGATGCCGAACACCTGCGGCGGCAGGTCGAACCAGGGCACGCCCCAGGCCGAGACGTACCACCAGGCGTTCGGCCCGGTGGAAGCCAGCGCGACGATCACCATCAGTCCCGCGAAGAACGCCGCGCGGTTGCGGCGCGAGAACAGCACGGTCGTACTCGTCGACAACGCGGTGAGCGCGGCGAGCGGTCCGCCGACCGCGACCAGCATGCCGAAGTGGTGCGTGTGCTTGGTCGGAGCCAGCGCCAAGACCACAAAGGACAGTGCGCTGATGCCGAGCAGCCGGCGGCTCGGGCCGAGCGCGGCGCCGCGGATGTTGCCGCGCCGCAGCAGCACGACCGCGCAGGTCGCCAGGCACAGGAAGATCAACAGCACCGGGAACCGGCGCGTCATGGAGCCGTCCGGGCCGTTGCTGAACAGCATCGAGTACCGGTCGAGCTCGTCGTACCAGGAACCGGTCGGTCCGAGCGACGACCGCAGCCGCACCGATTCCAGTGCGCCGCGCAGGGTCTGGTCGCAGAAGATCAGCGTGAGAATCACCAGCCCGGCGGCGGCGATCGGCGCGAGCACCGGCACCCAGCCGAACTGGCGGGCATGCCGGAGCACGATCTTCGCCAGCGGCTTCAGCCCGACCACGAACGGCAGCACGGCCATCAGCCCATGCGGGTTGACCGCGACACACAGCGCCGCGACGGTCAGCCCGATCGCCGCCGGACCCAGCCGCCGGGTGGCGACCGCGCGTTCGACGGTGCAGATCGAGATCAGCGAAAGCAGCGCGACCAGGTTCTCCGGGCGCAGGCCGTTGTCGTAGGGCAGCCAGAAGGCGAGGAAGACCGCGCCCGCCGCCCAGCCTGCCGCGCTGCTGATCCGCACCTGCCTGCCGAGTCTCGGCAGCACGCCGCGGCTGATCAGCATCCAGCAGGCGACGCCCATCAACAGCGACGGCAGCCGCATCCACGGCGTGAGCGAACTGACCTTGGCCATCGCCGCGTAGATATCGACGAACCACGCCATCGGCGCGTCCGGCGCGGCGAACCATCGGTAGTACTCGCCGATGTAGCCGGCGTCGCCGCGGACACGCGCCATGGTCGTGAAGTAGCCGTCGTCGGCGGTCATCGCGCCGATCAGCCACCAGACGACGAGCGTGCCGAGCACGGCTATGTCGAGGAATTTCAGCTTCCACCAGCCGCGCGCGGCCAGCCGGGGCGCGCGTCGGCCGGAAAGCCGGTCCAGGCGGTACAGCGCGAGCACCGCGCCGATGAAGCAGAGCACCGACAGCACGATGGCGGCGAGCTTGATGCCGGTCGCGGTGCTGGCCCAGCGGTTGTCGACCTGCGCGGAGACCGAGAGGCCGTGCGTGTCGTCCTGATTCGTGAGGTCTGAGTAGTAACCGGTGAGCTGCGGCCGGTGGTCGTCGGTGACGTCCGCGATCCGGTTCCCGCCGACGGACGCTGTCGTCCGCTTCGCGTCGGTGTGCACGGTGATCGTGCAATCGCCGTCGCCGACCGGGGCCGAGCCGAGCTGCTGGCCCTGTGAGGAAAGCGTGAGCTGGCCGTTTCCGACCTGCAGCGCCATCCCGGTGACGACGCCGATGCCGGAGTTCGGCGGGTTGGTGCTGAACAGCACCGCGCTGCCGTCGGTACGCGCGTCGAGCGCCCGGGCCGTCGTGCACGGGACCTTCGCGTCGAGCGAGATCGGCGCCTGCGCGGTCAGCGGGGCGGTCACCGCCCTGGTGCCCTGGGCGGTCGGCCAGTCGAGGGTGGTTTGCTCGAGCGTGACGGGCAGGAACGGGACCGCGATCGCGAGGATCGCGCCCGCGATTCCGAAAACCGCAGCGAGCAACCGCGCCCGACGACCGGCTTGGCTCTTGCCGATAGCTGTCGAAGACGCCGATTCGGCGGCAACGGATTCGAGGTCGACCACGCCCCGCAGGCTATCCAAGCGGAAACGGGCCTCCCGCTGGGGACTCTCCCGGGGGCGGCCCCACCTGGTCGAGCCGGGATTCCCCCGACGAATAACCACGGTGGGTGAAGTAAACCCGGACTCGCTTACGGCGAACGGGTGACACCGAGCAGGTCAGAGCCAGGAGCCGGACAGACCGTTTCACGATCCGGAAACGGTCCGGACTCGGTTGCCGAAAGCGGACTCGGCGAGTCAGTGAACTCAGCCGGGCGACAAGGTGAACGGCGGTCCGGAAACTGTCCATCCGTTGTCGATGACCGGTTTTCCGAGCACTTCGGCACCCACCTGCTGGCTCCGGGTAACCGGAACACCCAGGGTAGAAGCGGTACTCGTCCGCGCCGCCGCGATGTCCGCCGCCGAGAGTTCGCCGTGGAACCGGTTCGTGCGCTCGGCGGTCGACTGGCTCGTCGCGGCCAGCGAGTGCACCGGGCCGAGGTCGCCGGACACACTGTGCCGCTCGGTCGACTCCAGCCGCGCCACGTCGAGCTTGCCGGTGAACTGGCCGAGCAAGCTCTCGTCGGAGTTCGCGACCACCGAGCCCGCCGGGCCGAGGTCGATGGCGTCGGCGGAGGTGCGTTCAAAGCGGGTGCCGCTCATCAGATCGCCGGAGAACCGGCCGGCCAGACCGGTCTCGGTGCCGGTCTTGCTGCTGGAAAGCGCGTCGACGCCGTGCGGCAGCTGGACGCCGTGCCGCATCGACTGGTCCAGACCGGCCACGTGCGCACCGTCGAACGGCTGCGTGTGGTGCACATCGAGGTCGTTGCCGGTGAACGCGCGACCCGGCTCGCCAAGCCGCAAGTCGTGGGTCTGGGACTGGCCGGCGGTGTTCGAGCCAAGCGTCTGGCGCAGGTTCGACGCGGCGGACGCGGGCAGGTCACGCGTCGCCATCGTCTCGTCGCGGGTGAACTGCAGGTCGGAGGAGGAACCGTGCTGGTGCAGGTCGAGCGGCAGTCCCCCGCGCGGGGTGTCCGCCAGCGCCGCGGCCGGGCCGGCGAGCAACAGAGCGAGGGGCGCCGCACCGGCGGCCATCCGGGGCAGATATCCGGGCGTCCGCTTGGTGTGCTTGCCCATGCGCCGGACCATACTGCGCCACCAGGGCGAACGCAGCTGAAAAACGGGTAGCTTCACCCACATGACCACCACTTCTGTGATCACCGGAGCCACCGCGGGCATCGGCGCGGAATTCGCGCGCCGGCTCGCCGCCGAGAAGCACGACCTCGTCCTGGTCGCCCGCGACGAGGAACGGCTGACCGCGCTGGCCGAGCAGCTGCGCGCGCAGCACGGCGTCGAGGTGACCGTGCTGTCCGCCGATCTGTCCGAAGTGGACGGCCGCAAGCGGGTCGCCGAGCTGCTCGAAACCCGGCCGGTCGACCTGCTGGTCAACAACGCGGGCTTCGGGCTGAGCGGCGAGTTCTGGGAGATCCCGGCCGAGGACCTGCAGCGCCAGCTCGACGTGAACGTGACCGCCGTGCTGCAGCTGAGCCGGGCGGCGCTGCCGGGCATGGTCGAACGCGGACGCGGCGACGTGATCAACGTCAGCAGCGTCGCTGGCTTCTTCTCGGGACGCGGCTCGACCTATACCGCCAGCAAGAACTGGGTCACGTCGTTCACCGAGGGCATCGCGATGTCGCTGCCGAAGGGCGTGCGGATGATGGCGCTGTGTCCCGGCTTCACCTACACCGAGTTCCACGAGCGCGCCGGTCTGCAGCGGGAGGGGCCGAAGGCGCTGTGGCTCGACGTGGCGCAGGTCGTCGACGAAGCCCTCGCTGACCTGCGGCGCGGCAAGGTGATTTCGGTGCCGAGCCTGCAGTACAAAGCCCTGGTCGGGATCGGCGGACTGCTGCCGAGGCCGGTGCTGCGCAAGCTCGCCGGAGGTTTGGGCAACCGCCGCCGCACCTGAGGGGGTAGGGAAAGCCCTACCCCGTCCCGGCGTGTGTGCCCCAGGGTGTTTCCCCCCGTAAACCCATAGCGTTTTCCCCATGGCGACTGGGGAAGCGGTGCGGCTCGAATCCGTCCGCAAGGAATACGGCCGGGTCACGGCACTGGACGGGGTGAGCCTGTCGTTCCCGCGCGGCGGGTTCACCGCGGTGATGGGCCCCTCGGGCTCGGGCAAGAGCACGTTCCTGCACTGCGCGGCCGGGCTCGACCGGCCGACCAGCGGTTCGGTGCTGCTCGACGACCAGGAGCTGGGCAAGCTCTCCGAGACCCAGCTGACGAAGCTGCGCCGGGACAAGATCGGGTTCGTCTTCCAGGCGTTCAACCTGCTGCCCGCGCTGACCGTCGAGCAGAACGTCGTGCTGCCGCTGCGGCTGGCCGGGCGTCGTCCGGACCGCCGCCGCGTCGCCGAGATGCTCGGGCACGTCGGGCTGAGCGACCGGCGCAAGCACCTGCCGGGCCAGCTGTCCGGCGGCCAGCAGCAGCGGGTGGCGATCGCTCGCGCGCTGGTCAGCCGTCCGGCGGTGCTGTTCGCCGACGAGCCGACCGGCGCGCTCGACACGCGGACCGCGGGCGAAATCCTTGGCCTGCTGTCGGAATCGGTGCGCGGCGGGCTGACCGTCGTGATGGTGACGCACGATCCCGTCGCGGCTTCCTATGCCGACCGGGTTGTCTTCCTCGCTGACGGCCGGGTCGCCGGCGAGCTGCTCCGCCCGACCGCCGCGGCGGTCGCGGAACGCATGACCCACCTCGGCGCCTGGGCCGACCGGATGCCGGTGGGCGGCTTCTGATGTTCAGTCTTGCCTTGCGTACCTTGCGTTTTCGCACCGGCGGGTTCATCGCCGCGTTCGTGGCCGCGTTCCTCGGCGCGGTGATCGTGTCCGCCTGCGCCGGTCTGATGGAGACCGGGATCCGGTCCGCGACCCCGCCGCATCGGCTGGCCTGGGCGTCGGCGGTCGTTGCCGGACAACAGAATTTCGATCTCCGGAAGAATTCCGAGAAGCCCAAGACGCAGTCGGTCACGCTGCCGGAACGGGTCCGGCTGGACCGGTCGATGGCGGACACGATCCGCGCGACGCCCGGTGTGTCCACTGTGGTCGGCGAGGTGAATTTCCCGGTATCGCTGGGCAAGCAGCCTCTCGTCGCGCACGGCTGGGAGTCCGCTCGGCTGTCCGGGCCTGCGCCGCGTGCCGACGAAGTGGTGCTGCCTGCGGCTAGTGGCGTCGCAGTTGGATCCACTGTGGACATTGCTGTGCAGGGGTCGATGCGCCAATACCGCGTCGCTCAGGTCAGTGATCGTCCTGACGTGTTCTTCGCCGACAGCGTGGCCGACCAGCTCTCCGGCCACCCTGGCAAGGTCGACTATTTCGGGGTCGTCACTGACAATCCCGCCGCTTTGGAGCTGGGTTCGGGCGTTTCCGTGCTGACTGGGGATGAGCGCGGACTCGCCGAATTCCCGGAGGCACAAGCGAGCGGCGGCCGGCTGATCCCGTTGTCCGGTGTCGCGGGCGGCCTGTCCCTTTCGGTCGCCGTGTTCGTCATCGCGAGCACGTTGATGCTGTCGGTGCGCCAGCGGCAGCGGGAGTTGGCTCTGCTGCGCGCGATCGGCACGACCCCGCGTCAGTTGCGTCGCATGGTTCTCGGCGAAGCGCTGGTCATCGGCGTGCTCGCGACCGGGGCCGCGGCGGCGCTGGGCCCGGTGTTCGGCGGGTGGCTGTTCGGGCAGTTCACCTCGGGCGGGTTCATTTCGCCCGCCGTGCGGTTCCACCAGGGCTGGATCCCGATGATCATCGCGGCGGGCGCGACCCTGCTCGCCGTCGGGATTTCCGCGCTGGTGGCCGGATTCCGGGTCGGCCGCATCCGGCCGACCGAGGCGCTCGCCGAGGCCTCCGTGCCGCGCGGCTGGCTGACCCCGCTGCGGCTGATCTTCGCCATCCTGTGCTTCGGCGGCGGGACCGCGCTGGCCATCGTCACGCTCGCGGTGATGACGGGACCCATCGCGGCGAGCACCGCGGGTCCGGCGGTGATGCTGTGGGCGATCGGCGTCGCGATGATCAGCCCGGGCGTCACGAAGCTGACCGCGATCCTGTTGCAGGGCCCGATGCGCCTGTTCAGCGGCGTCACCGGCTGGCTGGCGATCACCAACACGCGCAACGCGGCCACCCGGGTGGCCGGCGCGGTCACGCCGATCATGCTCGCCGTCGGCATCGCGACCGCCAACATCTACCTGCAGACCACGACCACCGCCGCTTCCGCGCAGTCCTTCGCCGCGGACCTCCGTGCCGACGCGATCGTCGCGGGTCCCACCGGGATTTCTCCCGAGGCGATCGACCGGATCCGGCACGCGGACGGCGTCGCGGCGGTCTCGCCGTACGTCACCAGCCGCGCGTTCATCACCGCGCCGTTCGACGAGAACCAGACCAAGAAGGGCTACCCGGCGCTCGGCCTCACTGACGCGACGACCAACGCCGCGACGGTCGTGCGCGGCAACCTCGCCGACCTCACCGGCGAGACGGTCGCGCTGCCGGACACCGCCGAGGTGTCCCGGTCCGTCGGCGATTCCGTCACGCTCCGTCTCGGCGACGGGACCGACCGGACCCTTCGCGTCGTCGCGATCGTGCACCAGCGGGCCGAGGCCGAACAGCTCCTGCTGCCCGCCGATCTGCTCGCCGGGCACACCACGTCCGGTCTGGCCCGGCAGGTGCTCGTCCGCGCCGCGCCCGGCGTCGACCAGACCCGGCTGACCCAGAGCCTGACCGCCGCGACCGCCGGTCTCCCGGTGTCCGTCGGCGACCGGAGCACGCTGGCCGCCGCGAACGCCAAGAACGACGAGACCGGCGCGTGGGTGAACTACCTGCTGGTCGGCATGATCGTCGGCTACACGGTGATCTCCGTGGTGAACACCCTGGTCATGGCGACCTCGCGACGGCGGAGGGAGTTCGGCCTGCAGCGGCTCGGCGGCTTCACCCGCGGCCAGGTGCTGCGGATGGCCGCGGGCGAAGGCGGCCTGATCGCCGCGATCGGCATCCTGCTGGGCACCGTGGTGTCGGCGGGCGCGATCGTGCCGTTCTGTCTCGTCGCGACCGGCCGGGTGTTGCCGGACGGGCCGATCTCCATCTACCTGGTGATCGTCGCGACCGCGATCGTGCTCGCCCTGGCCGCCGCGGTCCTCCCGGCTTGGGTGGCGACCCGGACCCGTCCGGTGACGGCCGTCGCGACCGGGGAGTGACGCGCGGAAGTTGTCGGTGGCGTGTGTAAGACTCTCGGCCGTGGCGTACCCCGGGTTGGATCAAACTGCGAAGCTCGAACTGGCCAGGCTGGTCAGCGAACTGGCCGTCGTGCACGGCAAAGTCACCTTGTCCTCGGGCAAGGAAGCCGACTACTACGTCGACCTCCGGCGGGCGACGCTGCAGCACGCGGCCGCCCCGCTGATCGGCAAGCTGCTGCGGCAGCTCACCGCTGACTGGGACTACGTCGCGACCGGCGGGCTCACCCTCGGCGCGGATCCGGTGGCGCTGGCGATGCTGCACTCGGCGGCGGCCGAGGGCGTCGTGCTCGACGCGTTCGTCGTCCGCAAGGCGATCAAGGAACACGGGATGCAGCGCCGGATCGAGGGCGTGGAGGTGCGCGGGCAGCGGGTGCTGGCCGTCGAGGACACCTCCACCACCGGCGGCAGCGTCCTCACCGCGGTCGAGGCGCTGCGCGAAGGCGGGGCCACCGTGGTCGGCGTCGCGACGGTCGTCGACCGCGACACCGGCGCGCGCGAGGCCATCGAGAAGGCCGGGCTCGAGTACCGGTACCTGCTGAGCAAGGACGACCTCGGGCTCAACTGAGGCTTCAACCGAGCGGGAGTGAGCACAGTCACTCACAATGCGTGCGTGACGAATGCCCGCCACGCGGTGTCCCCCTGACGGAAGGGGGTGCCGTGACCACGACCAGTGTCCCGCTCGACGACGCCACGCTCGTCGGCCGCGCGCGAGACGGCGACGTACGCGCGTACGAACAGCTCGTGCAGCGATATCAGGGCCCGATGTTTCGGCTCGCCCTGAAAATGCTGCACCACCGCGGCGACGCCGAGGACGTAGTGCAAGAAGCGTTCCTCGGCGCGTGGCGGAAGCTGGCGCAGCTGAACGACGACAAGGCGTTCGTCGGCTGGCTGTACCGCGGAACGACCAACCGCTGCCTCAACGTGATCCGGGCGCGCCGTCCGCAGGCCGACGTCGACCTCGACCTGGCCGAATCGCCGCGCCGCGACACTCAGCCCGAGCACGCGGTGCAGGTCAGCGGCCAGCTCGCCGCGCTCGACGAGGCGCTTCAGACGCTGACGCCGCAGCAGCGCGCGTGCTGGCTGTTGCGTGAGGTGCACGGCCGGTCGTACGACGAGATCAGCGAGATCGTCGGCGCGAACCCCACCGCGGTCCGGGGCCGGATCGCCCGGGCCCGTGCGCAGCTGGCGGAGGTGATGAAGCCGTGGAGGTGAACCAGGACTACGGATTGCCGTGCGGCCGGGAACTGGAGCGGCTCTGGGAGAACCTGGACGAGGTCGACGAGCACCAGCGCGACTGCGTCCACTGCCGCACCGCGCGGGAAAGCCTGCTGGCCCTGCGCGCGGCGACGCAGGAGCTGATCGACGAGCCCGACCCGACCCCGCCGGACCTGGTGGGCCGGATCATGTCGGCCGTCCGCGCCGAGGTGCGTCGCGGCCAGATGCTGGACCTTCCCGCCGCCGAACCGGGCTCGGTCGAAGTGAGCGAGCAAGCCGTCGCGGTCGTGCTCCGCTACGCCGCCGACTCCGCCGGCAACGTCCGCGCCCGCCGCGTACGGGTGCGAAAGGTCGGCGTCGATCCCTCTGGCGCGGCGCAGGTCGAGGTCGAACTCACCCTCACGACGCGCCTGGGGAACACCAGCGGCGCTGACACGTTGGCCCGCGTACGAGAACTGGTGTCGGCTGCCGCGACCTCGCGAGTGGGTATTTCGTTGGTCAGCCTGGATCTGCTGGTGGAAGACGTGTACGAGGACGGGGAATGACCGCCGAATACGTGATCGCCGCCCCGGTGATCGCGAGTGTCGCCGCCCGGGCGGCCGCCGAAACCGCCGGAGTCGTGCGCCTGGAGCCCGGCCTGCTCGGCTTGGCGACCGCCTGGGCCCGCGAAGCCCGGCAACGCTGGAAGGGGCTGGAACCGGCTCCCGCGGACGGCGTCCGGGTCCGCACCCACGAGGACCGCGTGACCGTCGAGGTCGACGTGGTCATCTCGGGCGCGGACCAAGCCGCCGCCGTGGGCCGTGCGGTGCAGCTCGCGGTGTTCCGGGAAGTCCTCGCGCAGACCGGTCGTTCCGTGGACGCCGTCCGAGTGTCCATTTTGGACATCGAAGTGGGGCAGCGGTGACCGATCCGCGTTCGCTGGCCGGAAGACTCGCCGACGCCCTGTCCGCCGTCGACGGCCTTCGCCCCGCGACGAGCGCGGCCGCGGAAATCGGCTGGCTCCCGACCGATCCGGCTGGCGGGTCGGTGGATTTGACCCCGGAGTCAGTGGAGGTTCGGGTGGTGGCGCTGCGATTGCCACTGCCGCCCTTGCTGTCGGCCGCCGAGGCGCGGGTGCGCGAACTGCTCGAGGGGACGGAGTGGGCGGACGCGCGCATTCGCCTGGTGGTGACGGACATCGACGGAGCGGCGTTCACTGGCTGAACGCTCCCTGCCCGTTTCGGTACCCTGGCATTCGAGCCAGGGGGGCGCATGATCCGGATCCAGGTGACCAACAAGGACGACAAGCCCAGGACCTGGAACGTCGAACCCTATGGCGACGAAGTCGTTCTCGGCGTTGACGACGTGCTCTCGATCGAGTTCGCGCAGCTCGTTGAGGTGACCTTCGACGTGACTCTTTATCCCGACTCTGAGGTCGTCTGGACGATGGAGGGCTCGAACGGCGATCCCCTGCTGCCCGACGACCTCAAGCTCAACGCGGTCACCCTCTGGCCGGGCTTCGGCGGCGCGGGCACGCCGGGCTAACTGCGCCGGTTCCTTCTTCCCGCGTTTGTCAACCGCGTTTCTCACTCGCTTTCTCCGACGATTAGCACTCCGCCCGCGTGCACGGAACGGAGTCATTTACGCCGCGTTGGGTCCCTCGTGGCGAGTATCGCGACGACTCTCCTACCCGGAGTGATCCCTCCGTTACCTGCCGGGTGAACACGTTGCTCCGGTGGGTCGAACATCACACGAGGTCCCCCGATTTCCCGCTCCTGGTGCGAGTAATCGGAGTAACGTCGCTGGTAGGTGCACTGGAAGGGGGCGAAGGTGGACACGACGGTCGCGCACGTTCTCGCCGACGTAACCGTGGCGGTGCACATCCTGGCCCTGCTCTTCATCGGCTTCGGCGGATTCCTTGCCTGGCGGTGGCCGAAAGTCATTTTCGGGCACATTTTCTTCGCAGTATGGGGCGTGCTCGTCAATGTCACCCCCATTCCGTGCCCGCTCACCGCGCTGGAGGATTTCTTCCGGCATCAGCAGGGGCTAGGCGACCTGCCCGGCGGATTCAACGCCTACTACCTCTACGGGACGGTCATCCCGCGCTCGCTGCTGCCGGTGGTGGTCGCAGTGGCGCTAGCGGTGCTGGTGATCTCGTACCTGGGGGCGTATCTGCGCTGGCGACACCGCCACGACGACAGTCCGGCGCACGGCGTCAGCCTCGGCTGAGCGAGAATCGTCCTTCGTGACGACGGAACAACCCGAAGCGGGCCCCACCGAGTGGGTGAACCGCGAGGAGGTCGGCGTCGGTCCGTGGCCGGGCACCTGGCCAGCCGACCCGCGCTACGACCCCGAACTCCTGACCAACGGCGACCGCCGCAACGTGGTCGACGCGTACCGCTACTGGCGCCGCGAAGCAATCGTGTCCGATGTGGACACCCGACGGCACCCGTTCCACGTCGCGATCGAGAACTTCCAGCACGACCACAACATCGGCACGGTCGTCCGCACCGCGAACGCCTTCGCCGCCGCGGAGGTCCACATAGTCGGCCGCCGCCGCTGGAACCGCCGGGGTGCGATGGTGACGGACCGCTACCAGCACCTCCGCCACCACGAGGACGTCGCGACCTTGCTGGAATTCGCCACCGCCGAGGGCTTGACGGTGGTAGCCGTGGACAACACGCCCGGCTCCGAGCCGGTGGAGACTGCCGAGCTGCCGCGCAAGTGCCTGCTGCTGTTCGGCCAGGAAGGCCCCGGCCTGTCCGAAGCCGCCCAGTCGGACTCAGCGAAAGTCGTGTCCATCGCCCAGTTCGGCACAACGAGGTCAATCAACGCAGGCGTCGCGGCGGGGATTGTGATGCACGCGTGGGTTCGGCAGCACGCGGACCTGTCCCAAGCCTGGTGACCCGCGCCGCCTCGCCCCCGACGGGGTGTCTCGTGAGTGGCTGCGCCGGTTAGAACCGGTATAGCCACTCACGAGAACCCAGACTTGGCTCTGGCTGCGCGATTGACCTGAAGCAGTTCGAGCGCACGCTGGCAGCGCGCTCCGTTCTCTTGACTCCCGCCCGGCTAGCGCGGCTGACCACATGGCAGTCAGCCGCTGCGACCGGTTCGCTGGTCCCCCTCGACACGGCACTCGCTGCATAGCTCTCGAGCGATCGGCGTGGCAAGGCTGCAGGACTCTCGAGCGATCGGCGCGGCAATTGGTTGGCCAACGGCAATAGCGGCGGTGGCTGCTCGGGCGGCCCGGCGGATCCCCCGAGTTGTTCCGCGGTCGGCAAACGCCGTGGAGAGGCAAGTTTTCCGCAGCGCAGGCAGAATCGGCCTATGACCGCCGATCCATCCGAGCCCGCTAAACCCGCCGATTCCGCTGCGAGCAGCGATGCGACCGGTCCTGCCCAGCGCGCGGCCGATCCCGCAGCGCGAGCCGGAACGGCGGACCCTGCCGAAGGCATGACCGGCCCCACAGTGCGGGCCGCAGCGGCGGACCCGGCCGAGGGCGCGACCGGCCCCGCAGTGCGGGCTGCGGCGGTCGATCACGGCGAGAGCGAGGCCGATTCCGCAGTGCGTGCCGCAGCGGCCGACCCCGGCGAAGGCACGACCGATCCCGCAGCGCGAGCCGCAGCGGCTGAGCGGGCCGTATGTGCCAGGCACGTCCGTCGGCTGTGGGCTCTGCCCGGCACCGCTCTCGGCCGCAGTGGGTGGCCGCCTACCTTGGGGCAGCGGGTCCACTGGCACTGGAACTACTGGTGGCAGGCCCATCTCCTCGACAGCCTCGTCGACGCGCAGCTGCGTGAACCGACCGAAGACCGGGCACGGCTGATCAATCGGTTCGTCACGACGGTGCACCGGCGGAACTTCGGCTCCTGGGTCAACGACTATTACGACGACATAGCCTGGCTAGGGCTCGCGTTGCAACGAGTACGCCGACTATCCACAGTGGACGAAACGACCGTGGGCGAAGCGATCGGGGCCATCGACAAACGGCTGCATGAAGGCTGGACCGAAGACCTTGGCGGGGGAATCTGGTGGCGGCGGGGCGACTCCTTCAAGAATACCCCGGCAAACGGCCCGGCTGCTATCTTTCACGCTCGTGTGGGTGATCAAGAACGCGCCCGCGCCATGACGCAATGGCTCACCGACACGTTGGTAGACCCCGAAACCGGCCTCGTCTGGGACGGGATAAGGGCGGACACCGGCGAACTGGTCAAGCATATTTTCTCGTACTGCCAAGGGGTTTACCTCGGCGCGTGCCTCGAGCAGGAACAGTGGGAAGATGCGGCCCGCACCATCCGGGCGGTCGAACAACACGGAGCACCCGACGGCATCCTCCCCGGTTCGGAGGGCGGCGACGGCGGCCTCTTCTCGGCGATTTTGGCTCGCTACCTGGCACTTGCGGCGAAAACTCTCCCCAAGCCGGAAGCGGAGACGGCCAGGAAGCTGGTCCAGAAGTCGGCCGAAGCGTGCTGGAACGGGGCAACGCAAGAGAAAACCGGTCCACGCTTCAGCGCGGAGTGGGCACAGCCAGCGAAGAATCCGCCAAGCCGGGCGGAAAAAGACTTGTCTGTCCAAATTGGAGGATGGATGTTGCTGGAGGCGGCCGCAACGCTATAAAGATCAGCACCCGCAAGAAGCGCGGTGCAAAAACCGAGGCGCGAGACGGACGGACTCCGGCCGACGCTCCGGCTCCCGGCAGCGCGCCAGCAGCAACTGCACCGCCCGGCGGCCGATCTCCGAGATCGGTTGCGCCATCGTCGTCACGCCAGGCGAAACCGTGCGCGCCCAGTCCATATCACCGTAACCGACGACCGCCAGCTCCGACCCGATCCGGATTCCGCGCCGGTGTGCTTCCCACTGCACCCCGATCAGCATTGCCTCGCCAGCGACGACCAAAGCTGTGGGCGAGGGCCAGCCGTCCAGAAGCTTCGCGGCGGCCCGGGCCGCGCCGCCGGCGGTGGATTGGCCGGAGGCGACCAGTTCCGGGTGGTAGCGCAGGCCCGCACGGCCTAGGCCAAGGCGATAGCCAAGGGCGCGTTCTTCGCTGACGGTGGTCCCCTCGGTCCCGGTGATCAGCGCGATCCGCCGATGCCGTCGCGAGGCCAGGTGCTCGACCAGCGCGGACATGGCCTGGAAGTTCTCCGACCCGACCTGGTCGACGTCGTTGCGGCCGGCGATCCGGTCCACCAGCACGGTGGGCACGCCGGTTCGCACGAGCCCGTTCACGACAGCCTCGTCACCGGGGGCGGGCACCAGCAGCACGCCGTCGACGCGGTCCGCCTGCAGGGCGCGCAGCACTTCGGCTTCCTCGCGCGGGCAGTCGCTGGTGTCGGCCAGCAGCAGGTCGCAACCCGCCCGCGCGGCAGCGCCGCGGATCGCACGCAGCAGCTGGTCGTGGTACGGGCTGGCGTGCCTCCCCAATGCCACCCCGAACCGATGGGTGACCGGCAGGTCCCAGTGGGAGACCTCCGGCGCCAGAACGGTCATTTCTCATGGCCCTCGTCGTAGATACCTACCCAACAGTAACCACTGTCGGGCCGCACTGGAGAGGGTCCGAGACGATCGGGTCCCGAGAATCACTGAAGTGAGTGAACGAAGCACGTGCTTGGTTACGCCGGGCAGTCAAGGCCGGCGGCTACGAGCACCCGCAGGAAGCCCGGTGCCGCAAAGTCGGCGGCAACCGCACAGTCTCGGCGGGCCGTCCGGGATCCGCCAGTCGAGCCAGCAGCAACTGGACCGCGCGGCGGCCGATCTCGTCGATCGGCTGGGCCATGGTCGTCAGCGGCGGGTCCACGAGATCGGCCCATTCGACGTCGTCGTACACCACCACCGGCAGGTCCTGGCCGATCCGCAACCCCCGCCGCCGCGCCTCGTGCAGGACGCCGACCATCATGCTGTCGTTGGCCACCACCAAGGCCGAAGGTGGTTCCGGCAGCGCCAGCAGCGTGCTCAACGCCAGGCCGCCACCGTCGCGAGAGGACTGTCCGCACGCCACCAGGTCCGGCGACCAGCTCAGCCCCGAGCGGCCGAGGCCGAGCCGGTAGCCCAGCACGCGTTCGTCGCTCGTCGTGAGACCGGGCGCGCCGGAGATCATGCCGATCCGGCGATGGCCCAGCGACGCCAGATGCGCGGTCAACGCCGAGGTCGCCTGGATGTTCTCCGCGCCGACCTGGTCGATGTCGGTCCGCGTGGTCAGCCGGTCCATCAGCACGGTCGGCACGTCGAGCGACACCAGTTCGCCGAGCACCGATCCGTCGCCGGGCGCGGGCGTGATCAGCAGGCCGTCGACCCGCCGGGACCGCAGCGCGCGCACGACGTCCCGCTCGGTGCCCGCGGTGTCGTGCGTGTCCGCCAGCAGCACGGTGTATCCGTTTGCCGACGCCTCCCGCTCGATCGCGTGCATCAGCGCCGCGAAGTACGGGTTCGCGACCAGCGAGATCGCCATCCCGATCGACCGCGTACCCCCAGTGACCAGCGAGCGCGCGATCGCGTCGCCGGTGTAGCCGGTGGTCTCGATCGCCCGCAGCACCGCGGCTTTCGTCTCCTCGGCCACCGCCCGCGTGCCGTTGACGACGTGGGACACCGTCGTGATCGACACGCCCGCCATTTCGGCGATGTCGCGCTGGGTCGGGCGGGCGGAGCGGGGTCGCGGCATGTCTGTCCTTCATCGAGAGAGCTCAACCAGAAGCGTTGGCAAGCGTTTGCGCAAACGCTTGCGTCATGGCATGAGTCTGTCTACCTTCCCGTCCATCGGCAAGCTCGCACCTCGATTCGGAGGGCATCCCCATGAGACACCGGAGTCTCACCGCACTCGCCTTGGCGGCCGCTGTCGCGGTCTCCACCGCCGGGTGCACCGTCGAACGCCACTGGGGCGGCAGCTCCAAAACCGGCGGGAGCGGCAAGGCCAAGGTCGGCCTCGTCACGAAGACCGACACCAACCCGTACTTCGTCGAACTGCGCAACGCCGCGTCCGCCGCGGCGAAGGCCAACGGCGCCGACTTCAGTGCGCTCGCCGGGCAGTTCGACGGCGACAACGACGGTCAGGTGCGCGCCATCGAGAACCTGATGCAGCAGGGCGTCAACACCATCCTGATCACCCCGAGCTCGTCGACCGGCGTGCTCAAGGCCATCAAGGACGCTCGCGACGCGGGCATCCTGGTGATCGCCCTCGACACCGCCACTGAACCGTCGGACGCGGTCGACGCCACCTTCGCCACCGACAACTTCGCGGCAGGCGAGCAGCAGGGCGCGTACGTCAAGGCGGCGCTGAAGGGCACCGATCCCAAGCTCCTGATGGTCGACGGCACCGCAGGCGCTTCGGTCGACACTCAGCGGCACGGTGGGTTCCTCAAGGGCATCGGGCTCAAGGACGGCGCGCCGGAGATCAAGGGGCACGCCAACGCCAACGGCGACCAGAGCCTCGCCCAGCAAGGCATGGAGAACCTCCTCCAGCGCACCACCGACCTCAACGCGGTCTACACGATGAACGAGCCGATGGGCCGCGGCGCGTACGCGGCGCTGAAGGCGCGTGGGCTCAACGGACAGCTCACCGTCGGCTCGATCGACGGCGGCTGCGAGGGCGTGCAGAACGTCAAGAACGGCCAGTTCGCCGTCACCGTGATGCAGTTCCCGCGGAAGATGGCCGAGCAGGGCGTGCTCGCGGCGGTCGAGTACGCGAAGACCGGGAAGAAGCCGGGCGGCTTCGTCAACACCGGTTCGACGGTGATCACCGACCACCCGATGCCGGGCGTCCCGAGCAAGGACACCGCGTGGGGCCTGCAGAACTGCTGGGGAGGCGGGAAATGACGAGCGCGACGGTCAACAACCGCGAGCGCGAGACGCTCGGCGAGTTCTTCCTGCGCGCCCCGGCGGTCGGCCCGGCGCTGGCGCTGGTCGTGGCGGTCGTGGTGTTTTCCTTTGCCACGGACACCTTTTTCGACCTGGACAATCTGTCCACAGTGGTCCAGCAGTCGCTGGTGGTCGGCACGCTCGCGCTCGGCCAGACGCTGATCATCCTGATCGCGGGCATCGACCTTTCCAACGCGTCGTCGATGGTCGTGGCGACGCTGGTGATGGCGAAGCTGGCCGCAGTAACGAACGTTTTCTTCGCGCTGCTGGCCGGAGTCGCGCTGACTGTCGTCGTCGGCCTGTTCATCGGCACCCTGGCGACGCGGATCAAGCTGCCCGCCTTCATCATCACGCTCGGCACGTTCACCGGCCTGACCGCGGTGGCGAAGCTGATCGCGGGCGGCCAGGCGGTTCCGGTGTCCGACGGCCTGCTCACCTGGCTCGGCACGAAGCGGTACCTCTTCGGCGGCATCCCGATCACCTACGGCATGACGCTCGCGCTGCTCATGTTCCTCGCCGTCTGGTACGCGCTCACGAAAACCGCGTGGGGCAAGCACGTTTACGCCGTCGGCAACGCGCCGGAGTCCGCGCGGCTGTCCGGGATCAAGGTCAACCGCACCGTGCTGTCGGTCTATCTGGTCGCCGGGCTGTGCTTCGGCATCGCCGCGTGGCAGGCGCTCGGCCGCACGCCGAACGCCGACCCGAACCAGTTCCAGCTCGGCAACCTCGATTCGATCACCGCCGTGGTGCTCGGCGGCACGAGCCTGTTCGGCGGCCGCGGTTCGGTGCTGGGCACGCTGTTCGGCGCGCTGGTCGTGGCGGTGCTGCGCTCGGGACTGACGCAGATGGGCGTGGACGGCAACTACCAGGACCTGGCGACCGGCGCGCTGCTGATCGCCGCGGTGGTCGTGGACCGGATCGCACGGAGGCAGCAGCAGTCATGACTACCACGCAGCAGCCGACTCTTTCCGCGCGCGGCCTGGTGAAGCGCTACGGCCGGGTCACCGCCATCGACGGCGCCGATTTCGACCTCTACCCCGGCGAAGTGCTCGCCGTGGTCGGCGACAACGGGGCCGGAAAGTCCAGTCTCATCAAGGCATTGTCCGGCGCGGTGGTGCCGGACGCCGGAGAGATCAAAGTGGACGGCAAGACGGTCCACTTCAAGTCCCCGTTGGACGCCCGGCACTTCGGAATCGAGACGGTGTACCAGGACCTGGCGGTCGCGCCGGCGCTGGACATCGCGTCGAACATGTTCCTGGGCCGGGAAAAGCGGCTGAAGGGACCGTTCGGGATCGGGTTGCGCAAGCTCGACAGCGCGACCATGCGCACCGAAGCGCAGCGGATCCTGGACGACCTCGGCATCAAGGTCAAATCCATTACCCAGCTGGTGGAAACGCTCTCCGGCGGGCAGCGGCAAGGCGTCGCGGTGGCGCGCGCGGCGGCGTTCGGCACCAAAGCGGTGATCATGGACGAGCCGACGGCCGCGCTGGGCGTCGCGGAATCCGCGAAGGTGCTGGAGCTGATCGGCCGGATCCGCGACCGCGGCCTGCCGGTGGTGCTGATCAGCCACAACATGCCGCACGTCTTCGAAATCGCCGACCGGATCCACGTGCACCGGCTCGGCAAGCGCGTCGCCGTGGTGACGCCGAAGTCGCACAGCATGAACCAGGTCGTCGGCCTGCTCACCGGTGCGCTGAAGCTCGAAGACAACGGCGAAGTCGTCGAGGTCGCGTCCACCACGCACGCCGGGTTGACCTGACGTGCGAGTGCTGCTGGCGGGGTTGTGCACCGTCGATGTCGTGCAACGGGTCGCGGAATTTCCGGAGCCGAGCGAGAAAGTGCAGTCGCTGCAGGTGGATGTCGCGGCCGGTGGGCCCGCGACGAACGCCGCGGTGACCGTCTCGGCGCTCGGTGGCGAAGCGACCCTCGTGACGGCTCTCGGTACACACCCGCTGGCCGCACTCGCGCGCGCTGACCTCGAAGCCTGCGGCGTCGACCTGGTCGATCTCGCTCCAGAACGCACGCAGGCACCGCCGGTCAGCGCGGTCGTGGTGCGGGACGGCGATGGCGAACGCACCGTCGTCTCCCGCAACGCCGCCGCCGACGAACCGCTGGAACTGCCTGACCTCGCACCGATTTTCGACGGCGTGGCAGCCGTCCTCGTCGACGGGCACCACCCCGAGCTAGCGCTTGCTGTCGCCCGGGAGGCCCGCACCCGCGAGATCCCGGTAATCCTCGACGCGGGCAGCTGGAAACCGGTACTGGACCAGTTGCTGCCACTGGTCCGCGTGGCAGCCTGTTCAGCGCGGTTCCGTGCTCCCGCACCGAGTTTGGCCGAACGCGGAGTGTCAGTGACGATCACGACGGCGGGCCCGGAGCCGGTCGCCTGGAGCACTACGGAAGACTCTGGGCAGGTCCCCGTGCCGCTCGTCGAAGCGCGGGACACCCTGGGGGCCGGAGACGTGTGGCACGGCGCGCTCGCGTACGCCGTGGCGAACCGGGACAGCGTCGTCCCCGACTGGATCGGATACGCGAACGCGGTGGCCGCGGAACGCGTCCGGCACGTGGGTCCGCGCTCGTGGACCGGGCCGGTCGGAGAACTGGCGAAGAGCAGAGAAGAGGGAGTGCGATGACGGCGTTCGAGGACCTCCTGGCGCGGGCCGAAAAGCTGGCCAAACCGCGGGAACGGCACGTGCTCGGCATCATCGGCGCGCCCGCCTCCGGAAAGACCACGCTGGCCTGGGCGATCGCCAACGCGCTCGGTTCGCGCGCCGCGGTCGTCGGGATGGACGGCTTCCACCTGGCCCAGGTCGAACTGCAGCGGCTCGGCCGCACCGACCGCAAGGGCGCGCCGGACACCTTCGACGCGGCCGGCTACGTGCAGCTGATCCGCCGGCTCGCCGAAGGCCGCGAGACGGTCTACGCGCCGGAGTTCCGCCGCGAGATCGAGGAGCCGATCGCCGGCGCCGTCCCGGTCGCGCCCGAGGTGCAGCTGGTCATCACCGAGGGCAACTACCTGCTGCTCCCGGACGACCCGTGGAGCGGCGTGCGGCAGTACCTCACCGAGGCGTGGTTCCTCGCCCCGGACGAGCCGGAGCGGATCGAGCGGCTGGTGTCCCGGCACCGGCGCTACGGCCGTTCGCTGGTCGAGGCCCGCCAGCGCGCGCTCGGCTCCGACCAGCGCAACGCGGACCTGATCGCGAACACCCGCGACCGCGCCGACCTGGTGCTCGAGAACCTGCCGCTGACGAATTTCGCCCTCTGAGCGGGCTCTGAGCAGGTGATGTTCGACGATCCGGCGACGACGGATCCCTACGCCGGCGCGGTCACCTGGGACCGGGCGGGCGACGCCCGGATCGCCGTGCTCTACCCGCCGTACGTCCCGCTCGTGCGCACGCACCTGAACGGGCTGCGGGCGCTGGTCGAGCGGCGGCTGACCGAGCCCGCTTCGGCACCGGGGCCGGATCCCAGGCTGGCGCTGCTGGTGGAGCGGATGCGCGAGACCGGTGCCGAACCGCAGCTCGAGCCGGAGGTGCTCGCCGACGTCCGGACGCGGCTGGACTGGGCGTTGTCGGTGCTGCCGGAGCACGGCGGGGTCCTCGAACTGCACACCCCGATGCACCAATGGTGGTGGGGACGCGCGCTGCTCGACGTGTGCACGGCGATCACCGCGCTGCTCGGTGCGTGGCTGCGCGGCGAGGCGGTCGACGGGCAGCACTGTCCGGACGACGCGACGTGGTGGATGTGGATGGCGCAGATGCGGTGGCTCGACGCTCAGTTCGTGGAGCCGCTCAAGCCGAGCTGAGTAAGGGAGTGACCTGTGGGGGTTTTGGTCGTCACCGGCGGCAGCCGGGGCATCGGGGCGGCGATCTGCGAACTGGCCGCGACTCGTGGCTACGACGTGGTGGTGAACTACTCCGGTGATCCGTCCTCGGCCGAGGAGGTCGCCGAGCGGGTGCGTTCCCACGGTGCGCAAGCGCTTGCGCACCGCGCCGACGTGTCCGACGAACAGCAGGTCAGCGAGCTTTTTTCGGTGGCGGCCGAGCTGGGGCCGATCGTCGGCCTGGTGAACAACGCGGGCATCACCGGCAACACCCCGGGGAGGCTTGACGAGCAGAGCGTCGAGACTGTGCGCCGGGTGCTGGACATCAACGTCACCGGCGTTTTTCTGTGCTGCCGAGAGGCGGTGCGGCGGCTGTCGACGCGCTACGGCGGGTCTGGCGGAGCGATCGTGAACATCTCGTCCACCGCGTCGCGGACCGGGTCATCGGGCGAATGGGTGCATTACGCGGCGTCCAAGGCCGCGGTCAACTCGCTCAGCTTCGGCCTCGCGCAGGAAGTCGCCGAGGAGGGGATCCGGGTCAACGTCGTGTCGCCTGGCCTGGTCGAGACCGGATTGCATGCCGCCGCGGGGATGCCGGACCGGCCCGAGCGATTCAGCGCCCTGATCCCGCTCCGGCGCGTGGGCCAGCCGGAAGAAATCGCCGCGGCCGTGCTGTGGCTGTTGTCCCCGGAGGCGTCCTTCACCGTGGGAGCGGTGCTCGAGGTCGGCGGCGGCCGCTGATCGATCTCGGACAGTGAGACGCCCGGAGACGGGCAGATCACGATTGACCCCGGAACTCGGTCAACTCGCCCGTAGCGGTTGTCCCGGTGTGCGAGTCTGGAACGAGGGGTTGAAAGGACGGCCGCGAAAGTCATGCCCAAGCTCACGTCTGTGCACCATCTGGCGCTCACCGTGACCGATGTGGACCGAAGCGTTCCCTGGTACGTCCGGGTGCTCGACCTCGAGGAAAGCCATCGGCGCGAAGACCCGGAAACCGGGGTGCGCAAAGTAGTTCTGCGTTCGGCGGGAGACGGTTTCTCCGTCGTGCTGGTCCAGCATCCGATCGCGGTGAGACCCGCGTTCGACGAAAGACGCACTGGTCTGGACCACGTCGCGTTCTCGGTTTCGTCGCGTGCCGAGGTCGCCGAATGGGAGGACCGCCTGCGGGAGTACGGCGTCTCCTACTTGCCCGCGACGCAGTCGCAGACCTTCGAAGGTTCGGCGGTGATCGTGTTCCGCGATCCGGACGGCATCCAGCTGGAAGTCTGGTCCGACCCGGCCTGAGAACTCAGGCGTGCGCGTCGTCGGTTTCGTCGACCGGACGGCGCATCTCCTGGCGATAGCGCAGCACGCCGTACGCGGTGCCGAACACGAAGAACGCGATGCTCACCCACAGCGCCGCGGTCTTGACCCACGGAATGGCGTCGAGCAGACCCGCGCCGTAGTAGCCGAGCAGCACCAGCGTCGGCACCCACAGCAGCCCGCCGACGGTGGTGGCGAGCAGGAACCGGCGCGAATCCATCCGCGCGGCTCCGGCGATGAGCGGGGCCAGCGTGCGGATCCACGGGATCCACCTCGCCGCGACGATCGCGAAGAAACCCTTGCGGTCCAGGAACTCCTGTGCGCGCTCGAGGTTGCGCCGGTTGAGCATCCGCCCGCCGCGGCGGGCGATCAGCGTGGTGCCCGCGCCGCGGCCGATGTAATAGCCGATCTGGTTGCCGAACACGGCGGTGAGCAGCGCGGCCCCGGACAGCAGCCACGCGTTGAGGTCCGATCCGTGCTGCGCGAGCACCACGCCCGCGCCGAACAGCAGCGAATCGCCGGGCAGGAAGAGCCCGATGATGAGCGCGCATTCGATGAGCACGAACGACAGCACGATGACCCAGACGAGCACCGGGCCGGCGGTGTCCAGCCAGCTCAGGCCGATTCCCGCGGCGTGCGCGGGCTGGGCGGCGTCGAGGTTCACGCGAAGAGCCTACGTGGCTGGGACCGGCTGCAGTACGCAACCATCGAATCCTCCGCATTCGGTGACTTTGGGTATTCCTGGGATAACCAGACTGTTCACCCTTTTCGCCCAGGACAACGAACAGGCCGCCCGGAACAGTTCCCGGGCGGCCTGTCGCGGTTTTCTCTAGAACTGCGGCAGGGACTCGCCCTGCACCGCCTCGATGTCCAGCTCCACCTTGACGGTCGTGCCGATCGCGGCCACGCCGGCCCGCACCATCGCGCTGTAGTTGATCGCGAAATCGTTGCGGTGCAATTGCGTTTCGGCGTGGAACGCGGCACGCACGCCGCCCCACGGGTCCGGGCCGTGCCCGGTGTAGCGCAGGTCGAGCGTGACGTCGCGGCGTTCGCCGTGCAGCGTCAGCACCCCGCGCAGCGCCCAGTTGTCCGTGCCGAGCTGGGAAAGCCCGGTGCTTTCGAACGTGATGAGCGGATACGCGTCGACGTCGAGGAACTCGGCCGAACGCAGGTGGTCGTCCCGCATCTTGATGCCGCTTTCGATGCTGCCCGCCTTGATCTCGGCGTGCACCGTCGACCGCTCCACCGGGCGGGCGACCTCGATCCGCCCGGCCACGTCCGGGAACCGCACCTTGATGCTCGCGATGCCCATGTGCCGCGCGGTGGCGACCACCGACGAGTGCATCGGGTCGATCGTCCACGGACCCTCCGGCGGCAGCTCGACCGCGCCGGAAACCGGCACGAGCGCGATGTCGCCGAGCAGCCCGGCCCCGTCGGAGCCGATCTGCACGGTGCGGGCCAGCGGCGTGTACCCCGGCGCGGTGATCACGGCGGTGTAGACGCCCGGGGGCAGCGGGTCAGTGACCACTGCCCCCTTCGCGTCCGTGACCTGCCGCGCGACCTGGCGACCGTTCAAGTCGGTGACCGTGAGCACCGCGTTCTCGACCGGCCATCCGCCGTTCGAGCGCAGCTGTGCGCGCAGGCCCCCGCTCATGACCGGTCGACCAGCTCGTCGAGCGCCTGGTCGTAGCTCAGCCGCACGTCGTGCTGCGCCTCGCCGTCGTTCAGCGTCACCTGGCTGGTGGCGGGCGGGTAGCCGCTCGCCACGACCGTGTAGGAGCCGATCGGCAGGTCGCTGACGACATACCGGCCCTCGCTGTCGGTGCGGGCCACCGCCGCGACGTTGCCGTTCGCGTCGAGCACGGTGATCCGCGCGTCCGGCACGATCCGGTCGCCCTCGGTGCGCGCGACGCCCTGGAGCAGCACCGCGCCGGCGAGTTCGACGTCGTGGCGCAGCACGCCGCTGTCCGGCACCGTCAGCGTGACCGCGACCGGGCGGTAGTGCGGGCCGCTCGCGACCAGCGTGTACTGCCCGGCGCCGACGCCGCTGAAGGTGTAGACGCCGTCCTCGGTGGTGATGAACGCGCCGTTGACCTCGCCGCGCGAGTCGGTCAGCGTGACCGTCGCGTTGGCCAGCGGGGTCGCGGTGCCGATCGAACGGACCACGCCGGTCAGCTCGCCGGAGCCGGTGAGCGTGACGTCGAGGTTCGCCGGGTGCCCGCCGACCACCACGCTGGAGGCCTGCGGCTGGTGCCCCGGAGCGGACACGATCAGCACGTACGTTCCCGGACCCTGGGTCGGGATCGAGTAGCTGCCGTCGCCGTTGCCGGTCGCCCGCGCCACCTGACGGCCCTGCTGGTCGATCAGGGTCAGCGCGGCCGCGCTCACGTGGCTGCCGTCCTGGCGGCGCACGTGACCGGTGACCGGGACGCCGCCCGAGCCGGTGGCCGTGCCGAATTCGGCGTCGGCCAGCGAGTTGGTGATCGGCATCGGCCGGGCGTCGGCCACCGCCTGCGCGTCGCCGTGGCCGTTGGTCAGGGCGTGCCTGCCGCCGACACCGGCGAGCACCGGCTCCTTCGGGGTCTCCTCGAACAGCGAACCCGTCTTCAGCTCAGCGGTGTCGTCCGCAGCCGGGACCGGAGCGGTCTCGTCCAGGTCCAGCAGCGCCTCGCCGCCTTCGACGGCGGCCGCGGCCGGGTTCATGCCCGCCAGCGGGATCTCCTTCATGAACAGCAGCACCAGCGTGGCCAGCAGCGCGACGCCGCCCGCGACCCAGAACACCGTGGTGATGGACTCGGTGAAGCCGATCAGGATCGGCGTGCGCACCGCTTCCGGCAGCGTCTGGATGACGCTGGTGTTGCTCGACAGGTCGCCGAGGTTGCCGCCCGCGCCCGGAGGCATGTGGCCGCCGAACGCCTTGGTGATGTTGCCCGGCAGCACGTTGAACAGAATCGTCAGGAACACCGCGACACCCGCGGTACCGCCGATCTGGCGGAAGAACGTGGCCGACGCGGTCGACACGCCCATGTCCTTGCGCGGGCCGGCGTTCTGCACCGCGATGATCAGCGTCTGCATGCACTGGCCGAGGCCGAGGCCGATGATCAGCGCGGCCACCAGCGGGTGCCAGATCGGGGTGTCGTACTTGACGATGGCGAAGAAGAACGCGCCCGCGGCGATCAGGATCGTGCCCACGACCGGGAAGATCTTGTAGCGCCCGGTCTTCGAGGTGATCCGGCCGGAGATGATCGAGCTGGACATGATGCCGACCATCAGCGGCAGCATCAGCAGACCCGATTCGGTCGGCGTGTAGCCCTGCACGACCTGCAGGTACTGCGGGATCATCGTGATCGCGCCGAACATCGCCACGCCGACGATCACGCCGCCGATGATGGCCACGGTGAAGGTCGAGTTCTTAAACAGCCGCAACGGAATCAGCGCGGCGTCCTTCATCAGCTTCTCGACGACGATGAACAGCACGATGCCGACGCCGCCGATGATGTACATCCAGATCGACTTCTGGTCGCCCCAGCCCCACTTCTGGCCCTGTTCGGCGACGATCAGGAACGGCACCACGGCGATGACCATGGTGAGCGCGCCCCACCAGTCGATCTTGTGGTCGTGGCGGCTGTGCGGGACGTTCAGCACCTTCGCGACGACGAACAGCGCGACGATGCCGATCGGCACGTTGATCAGGAACACCCAGCGCCAGCCGTGCAGGCCGGCCAGGCTGTCGAAGCCGGCGAAGAAGCCGCCGAGCACCGGGCCGAGCACGGTCGAAATACCGAACACAGCGAGGAAGTAGCCCTGGTACCGCGGGCGTTCCCGCGGCGGGACCACGTCGCCGATGATCGTCATGGCCAGCGACATCAGACCGCCGGCGCCGAGACCCTGCACCGCGCGGAACGCGGCCAGTTCGTACATCGACGTCGAGAACGACGCGGCCGCCGAACCGACGACGAAGATCGCGATCGCGGCGAGGTAGAACGGCTTGCGGCCGTAGATGTCGGAAAGCTTGCCGTAGATCGGCGTGGCGATCGTCGACGTGATCAGGTACGCCGTGGTCGCCCACGCCTGCAGGTCGAAGCCGTGCAGGTCGTTGGCGATCCGGACGATCGAGGTGCCCACGATCGTCTGGTCGAGCGCGGCGAGGAACATGCCGCACATCAGGCCGCTGATGATCGTGACGATTTGGCGGTGAGTCAGCCGCGGACCGCTCTCGCTGTCGTCAGCGGGCGCTCCCCCTCGCGACTGAGGTTGTTTTTCAACGGTGGACGTCATGCGTTCGAGGCCCCCTTGGCCTGTCCCGCCGCCGTGATTTCGGACAGCGACGGATTGTTCTTTTCGATACCTGTGTTGAGCCGCGCGAGAAGCTCGTTGAGCGTCTCGCGCTCCTCCTGGCTCCAGTCGCCGAGTACTTCGGCCAGCCACCGGGCGCGGTGCTTGCGGTTTTCGTCGAAGACCCGCAGGCCTTCGGCGGTCGGGGCGAGCAAGCAGGCGCGGCCGTCCTCGGGGTCGGCCTGCCGTTCGACGAGTCCGTGCTGCACGAGCGAGCTGGACTGCCTGCTGATCGTGGAGATCTCCGAGTGCAGGAACTCGGCCAGCTTGCTGGTGCGTTGCGGACCTTCGTGGACGAGGCAGAAGAGGATCGCGTACGCGGCCCGTTCAATCCCGTCCGGACCGTGCTTGGCGACCTGGGACTTCGCCTTGGTGATCAAGCGCATGAACCGGACCAGCTCGTGTCCGAGCTGGTCGGCAAGGTCGAGGTCGGCCTCGGGCCTGACGGCGGAGTTCTGAGGTGCCATGTGGGTCTTCCTTGGGGTGGAGCAAACCATTGGTTGGCGACTGCAACTAGTTGCCTCAAGCAAGAGTGTGCCCGTACGGCGTATTTCGCAAGCGGCCGACCCATGGTTGTGTCACATGACACTTTAGTTGCCGCATGCAAGCAGATTTCAACCGGAGAGGTAACGTCCGGTTTCTCCCGGTATGCGGACGCCGCTGGTCACTCGGGGTTTCGGAGCGGGAACAGATCCTTCTCGCCGGGCCTTGTAGGGGTATGACTGACGACACAGCGCTCTACGACCTCATCGCGGCGGGCAAGCAGGGGGTCCTGGCGACCCTGAAGCGGGACGGCCGTCCCCAGCTGTCGACGGTGACGCATTACTTCGACCGCGACGCCCGCCAGCTGCAGGTGTCGATCACGGACGCGCGCGCGAAGACGAAGAACATGCGGCGGGATCCCCGGGTGAGCTACCACGTGGCGTCGTCGAATGGCTGGTCGTACGCGGTGGCGGAGGGTCGGGCGGTGCTGTCGCCGGTCGCCGCGGCGCCGGACGACGAGGCGGTGGAGGCGTTGATCGCGCTGTATCGCAAGGTCGCGGGCGAGCATCCCGACTGGGCGGAGTACCGGGCGGCGATGGTGGCGGATCAGCGGCTGGTGCTGACGGTGGAGATCGAGCGGGTTTACGGGTTGGCCCGCTGAGTTTTTCGGCTGGGTTTGCTGGGGTTTGCGGTCTGTGAAGGACTCCTTGAGGGAACCTGGGCCCCATGTCCGGAACTTAAGCCGCGTGACCTCGGCCCGCTGATCGTCCACAGAGGACGCTAATGGCGCCGAAATACCCGATTCGCTGCCATGTGACTGTGTCTTGAAGTCCTTTGCGGACCACAGCCCGCCTTGCGCTCCCGGGCCCTGGGCTCAACCGGACCGAACCAGTCGAGCCGCGGAACAGCGCCAGCGGTGCGTCCACGTCACAGCCTTAAGTTCCCGGCATGGGGAATCGGGGTCCCCCTCGCGGACGTGAGGCCGGGCGCAGCGGTCCCAGCGACTCAGCTTTTCCGGTGCCCCGCCGCGACTGTCGCCTTGGCTGGTGCTCCGGCCTGGATCCGGTCGGCGATTTCGTCGATCTGCGCCAGCAGGCTTTCCGTCGCCTCTTCGCCCAGTGCCGCGCGCATGTAGAGGCCTTCGCCGACCAGCATCACCAGCTCCGCCGTCAGCGGGTCCTCGATGTGCTCCAGCATCAGCGCGCGGGTGCGCTCGGTGCAGCGCCGCGACACCTCCGCCGCGATCGGGTCGTTGAGCACCAGCCGGATCGCGGCCATCGTCGTGCGGTGCAGCGCGAGGTCGCTCGTGACGTCGGTGATCGCCGAGCGCAGGTAGTACCGGACCACGCCCTCCGGTGCGCTCCGCGCGCGTTCGAGATCGTCGTCGGTCAGCCGCTCCAGGCGTTCGAGCAGGCCGTCGCGCAGGGCGTCCTTCGAGCCGAAGTGGTAGAGCAGGCCGCCCTTGGACACCCCGGCGTGCGCCGCGACGGCGTCGAGCGTGATCTCGGTCGGGCCGCGGTCGGCGAGGATGACCTCGTACGAACCGAGGATGCGTTCACGTGCTGAAGGTTTAGCCATCGCCTTGACTATACCGTCCAGACGGTTTACCTTCTACCTCAGGAACGAAACTGTACCGTCTGGACGGTATAAGAAAGGAAGAGTGCGCCATGGTGAGGCGCGGAGGCCAGTGGTGGGCTTTGGCGGTTCTGGTGCTGCCGGTCCTCTTGATCAGCGTGGATACGACAGTCCTGGGCTTCGCCCTGCCCTATCTCAGCGAGGACCTCGCGCCCACGGGCGCGGAACAGCTGTGGATCGTCGACGTCTACTCGTTCGTCCTGGCCGGCTTGCTGGTCTTCATGGGCACGCTGGGCGACCGGATCGGCAGGCGGCGGCTGCTGCTCATCGGTGGTGCGGCGTTCGGCGCGGCCTCGGTGCTGGCGGCGTTCGCCACGTCGCCGCTGATGCTGATCGTCGCGCGGGCGCTGCTGGGCGTCGGCGGCGCGACGCTGATGCCGTCCACGCTGTCGCTGATCCGCAGCATCTTCACCGAGGACCGCACGCGGCGCACCGCGGTCGCGATCTGGAGCGCGGCGTTCTCCGGCGGCATGGCGGTCGGCCCGGTCGTCGGAGGCTGGCTGCTCGAGCACTTCTGGTGGGGTTCGGTCTTCCTGATCAACGTCCCGGTGATGGTGCTGCTGCTCGTCGCGGGCCCGCTGCTGCTGCCGGAGTTCCGCGACCCGAACCCGGGCCGCTTCGACCCGTGGTCGGCGCTGCTGTCGCTGGGCACGATGCTGCCGGTCGTCTACGGCGTGAAGATCGCCGCGACGGAGGGCATCACCTGGCCGGCCGGTTTCGCGATGGTGGCCGGGCTCGCGCTGGGCACCGCGTTCGTGCGCCGGCAGCGGCGGCTCGAGCAGCCGATGCTGGACCTCGGCCTGTTCGCCAACCGCACGTTCGCCGGTTCGGTGATCACGAACCTGCTGGGCGTGTTCGCCCTGGTCGGGCTGCTGTTCCTGCTGCCGCAGTACCTGCAGCTGGTGCTCGGCCTGACCCCGCTGGTCGCGGCCTTGTGGATGCTGCCCGCGACGGTCGCGGGTGTCGTCGGCGCCCTGGCAGCCGCGTGGCTCGCCCGCCGAGTCCGGGTGCCGGTCCTGGTCAGCCTGGGCCTGCTGCTCGGCGCGGCTGGCTTCCTGGTCCTGACGACCATCGGGGCCGACGCCGGATTGGCTGCGGTCGTGGTCGCGTTCGTCCTGGTCGGCGGCGGGGTGGCGCTGTCGGAAACCCTCACGAACGACCTCGTGATCTCCGCCGCCCCGGTCAACCGCGCCGGTGCCGCGTCGGCGATCTCGGAAACGGGCTACGAACTGGGCGGCGCACTGGGCACGGCCCTGCTGGGCAGCCTCGCCACGGCGGTCTACCAGTCGGGCCTGCCCGCCACCACGCCCGCCGCGGCCCACGACACCCTTGGCGGCGCGGTAGCCACCGCGCATTCTCTGCCCGCTGCCGAAGGTGCGGAGTTGCTGAGCACCGCCCGCGAGTCCTTCGTGACGGCGTTGCACACGAGTGCGTGGGTGGGCGCCGCGATCCTCGTGTACACGGCGGTGCAGGCGTACTTCTTGTTGGGACGCCGTCGGAATCGCCCGCAGGCACCTCAGCCGGAGGAGGCCGTGATGTCGGCGTGATCCCGGCCCGTCGGGCAGGCGAGCAAGAGCTGCCTGCCTGACGGGCCGCGCAGTTTCTGTTGGCGGGCGTGGAAAACGCTTCCGGGCGGGCGGCAATCCGTCGATGCTTGACGAGTGCGGGTGCCGTCCTGCTCGAGATGCGGGAACGGGCGCTGAGACGAGCGGAAACCTTTGGTGCTGCTCGGATTCCGCTTGTGCGGCTCAGTGAAGCGCTTGCCGCTCGAAGTTCTTCGGGCACAGTCGCGAGGTGCTCCGCCGGATCAGTAGTTGCTTTCCGGCCACACGGAATGGCTCCGCTCGACGGCGAGCGCTCCCGGTTCAGCGGCGGTCGCTGGTCCGGGCGAGGATCTCGCCCGGACTAAGACCTGGTCTCAAAACTTAAGGGTGTGCCACTGCGTAGCCTGCCGGTCCTGGTCGTCGATCGTGGGCAGTCGTGGCGAAGACGACGCAGCAGCGACGGGGTCGAAGACCGGCTCTGGGAGCTGATCGAACCCCCGATCCCGTCCCGACCAGCGGCGCGCGGTCCCGGGTGGGCGGCCCCGGATCGATGACCGTGCCGCGCTAGAGGGGATCTTGTTCGTGCTCGACACCGGCTGCCGCTGGCGAGACCCACCCGAGCAGCTCGGATGCGGTTCCGGGCACACCGCGTGGCGGCGGTTATGTGAGTGGCAGGACGCCGGCGTGTGGGACCGGCTGCACCAGCTCGTGCTCGACGAGCTGTCCAACATCGACGAGCTCGACTGGACCAGAGGCTGCATCGACGCGGTGCCAGTGCGGTCGAAGGGGGGTGAGCTGACCGGCCGCAGCCCACTGACCGGGGTAAAGCTGGCTCCGAGTACCACGTTCTGTGCGACGCGAACGGGCTACCGCTGCACATCATGTTGTCGGCGGCAAACACCCACGACAGCATGCTGTTCGAGCCGCTGCCGGACACGAACCCGACCGTGCGCGGCCACCACGGCCGGGCGGGCCGGCCACGATGCCGACCGGACAAGCTGCACGCCGACAAGGGCTACGACTACCGCCGCTGCCGCCGCTGCCTGACCCGCCGCGGTATCAAGGTCCGTATCGCCCGGCGCGGGATTGAGGGCAAGTCCCGCCTCGGCCGGGTCCGCTGGGTTGTCGAACGCACCATCTCCTGGCTGCTGCGGTTCAAACGCCTCGGGCTGCGCTACGACCGGACCGAACGCACCACGCTGGCGCTACTCACGCTGGCCTGCACCGTGATCAACGTCCGCCGGCTCATCAAGATCGAGCTCTGCGACCAGGTCTAACGCATCCATTCACTCGTTTGGGATACATCGGTAGCTCTGTGTCGTCGGGTGGGGTGACTGGTGAGTTTCTGAGCGCGGAGCAGGTCCTCGGGTCGGCACGGGGCCCCGTCACCACGAGGGAGATCGATCTCCTGGAGGAGGCTGCAGCCCGCGTTGCTGACGGCATCATCGACGGGGATGAACGAGCACTCTCGTCGGGAAGTGATCAGCCATCGGTGGGGCCGCCTCTTCAGAGGCGTTCGATGCGGTCGGCCTGCGGGCCCCGGTCGCTCTGACGCACCGCGTACCGGACCCGGTCGCCCTTCTGCAGCGGCTCCGACCCCATGATCGCGGACGCGTGGGCGAAGAGATCGTCGCCGCCTGCGTCCGGGGTGATGAAGCCGAAGCCGCGGTCGTCGTCGTAGCGCGCGACGACGCCCTCGCCGCCTCGTACGGGCGCGTCCCGCGCCGCCGGCCCTGCGGCCGCGGCAGGTGCCGACCGCTGCGGCGCCGTCTGGGGCTCAGCACCCCGGACCAGCTGCACGTCGCGGGCCTGCGGGCCCTTGTCTCCACTAGCCACCTCGTAGGCGACGCGGTCGCCCTCCGCGAGCCACGTCAGCCCCTCGGCCAGGGCCCGAGCGTGAACGAAGACGTCCCCGGCGCCGGAGTCGGGGTTGATGAAGCCGAAGCCCTTGTCCTCGTCGTACCAGGCCACCGTGCCGTCGGCACCGTCCGCGATACCAGCCGCAGCGGGTGAGCCGGCCCCTGCTCCCAGCGGGATCACGTGCCCGGCCTGCGGGCCGCGCTCGCCTTCGACGATCAGGAAGGCCACCCGCTGCCCCTCGGTGACCACGCCGCCGGTCACGATGGCGGAGCTGTGCACGAAGATGTCGGCGCCGCCGCCGTCCGGCGACGCGAAGCCGTACCCCTTGCCCGGCTCGTACCAGTTGACGGTGCCGAGCAGGCCCACGGCGCTGCCGGTGGCCGCATCGGCGGTGACGCGAACGCGCAGCGCCTGGGGCCCGCGGTCGTTCTCGCCGACCTCGAACACGACGGCCTGACCCTCGCGGAGCACTTTCGCGCTGCCGTCCCCGACGATCTCGGAGGCGTGCACGAACACGTCCGGCGAGCCGTCCTCGGGCGCGAGGAAGCCGAAACCCCGTTCGGCGTCGAACCAACGGACGGTCCCTTGCAGCATCAAAGTCTCCAGGTCGAGAGGGCGGGCACTGGCCCCCAGTCTCTCTGACAGACCTCCGGTCCGCCGGGCCGGGCCCACAGGCGGGCGGTGCGGAGCCAGGGGCGGGCCGTTGGTTCCCCTAGCGACACGCCGAGTTTTGAGACCAGGTCCCGCGGGAACGGCGGCCGGGGCGCGGTGGACCTCGGCATCGCGCCGGGCCGGTCGGCAGGGGCGAGAACTTCCGTGCGTTAGTGGGAAAACCTCTCGGTGGGGGCGAGAACTTCCGTGCGCTAGTGGGAAACCCCTCGGTGGGGGCGCGAACCCCCGTGCGCTAGTGGGAAACCCCTCGGTGGGGCCGAGAACCCCCGTGCGCTAGTGAGAAAAGCCCATTGAGGTGCTCGCTGCACGAAATTCCTCACTGGCGAGAGGGAGTCGCTTGTCTGGGAGCGGATGCCGTCCGGCCCAAGCCGCACGCGGGCGGGCAGGATCGGCTCCGCCGGTCAGCCCAGCGAAGCGCTGGCCGCGCGAAGCTCATCCAGTGCGGCCACCAAATACTCCGCCGGATCAGCGTCATCCCCGCGATCGCTCTCCGACCACTCGAAATAACCCCGCTTGAAAGCCAGCACCCCCAGCTCGCTGGCAAGCGCCGCGGTCGCGTCGGGCAGACCTCGGGCGGTCAGGGCGGCAGTCATCGCCGCGGCGAGGCCGACGCTCTTCAGCGCGTCCCGTTCCTGGAGTTCCGTACTGGCCGCGACGGCAGCCTTCAGCCGAGGGGCGAGCTCCCGGTTCATCGGGCCCATCGCGGTCGCGGCGCGGCGCAGACCTCCCGCGACCGCTTCCAGTGGGCTGGCGTCGGCGGGTGCGTCGGCGATGCCCTCCGCGAGCAGTCGGCTCAGCGTTTCCTGTCCGGCCACCAGCAACTCCCGTTTGTCCGGGAAATGCCGGAAGAACGTGCTCTTGGTGACGCCGGCGCGCTCAGCGATCTGCGCGACCGTCGTGGCGTCGTAGCCCTGTTCGGCGAACAGGTCGACGGCCGCTACGACCAGCCGTTCGCGCGCTCCGGGTTCCCATCGGGCCATAAAACCATCCTATGTGATGAGACCTTTGTCCCGTCACCCTGGTAGCGTGTGACGGGACAAGAGTCTCATCACTGTGAGGGAGAAATCCATGCGCGTGTTCGTCACCGGAGCGACCGGTTTGATCGGCTCCGCTGTCGTCGCCGAACTGCTGGGCAACGGCCACTCCGTCCTCGCGCTCGCTCGGTCGGAAGCCTCCGCCGCGGCGGCCGAAAAGGCTGGTGCCGAGCCGGTGCGGGGTGCGCTGGCCGACTTGGACGTCATCCGCGAGGCCGTGGCCAAGGCCGACGGGGTGGTTCACCTCGCCTTCGCCAATGCGTTCAGCAGCGACGAAGCCCTCGCGAACGCGGTCGCCGAGGAAACGGCGGCGCTCAAGGTGCAGGCTGAGGCGCTCGTCGGAAGCGACCGGCCGTTGGTCACGGTTTCCGGAACGCCGTATGCGCCGGGTCGCGCGTCGACCGAGGCTGATCCGGTTTCGACTGACGGGCCCGTCGGCGGGAGGGGGCGCACGGTCGCCGAGGTGCTGGGGTTCGCGGATCGCGGGGTCCGGACGTCCGCGGTACGCCTGCCGCGCACGGTGCACAACAACGGCGAGGGCGGGTTTGCCGGTCTGCTGACCAACATCGCCCGGCAAACGGGAGTGTCCGGTTACCCGGGCGACGGCTCGCAGCGCTGGCCGGCGGTGCACGCGCTCGACGCGGCGGTGCTCTTCCGGCTCGCTCTGGAGAAGGCGGAGCCCGGTACGTCCTGGCACGCGGTCGCTGACGAAGGCGTTCGGGTCGCTGACATCGCGGCGGTGATCGGACAGCGGCTGGGGCTCCCGGTCGAATCGGTGCCGGAGGCGACTTACGGGCCGCTCGGTCCCATTTTCGCGACCGATCAGCCCTCCTCCAGTGCGCACACCCAGCAAGCGCTCGGCTGGGCGCCGAAACACCCCGGCTTGGTGGCGGACCTGGAGAATCTTCAAGGCTGATTTTGCGGTTCCGGCAAAGAACCTTGTCGTTCGACGCGTTCAGCGGAATCGTGAACGGCGGAGGTGGTAGCGAAAATGGCTCCGTCCGGAAAACCCGAAGCACCACAAGACGCGCAGTTCTGGGAAGACCTCTACCGCAGCCGCGAGCAGGTCTTCAGCGGCGAGGCCAACGGCGTGCTCGTCACCGAGGTCGAGGGGCTGCCGCCGGGGCAGGCGTTGGACGTCGGGTGCGGCGAAGGCGGGGATGCGCGGTGGTTGGCCGCGCGCGGCTGGCAGGTGACGGCGCTCGACATCTCGCGCACCGCGTTGCAGCGGGCGGCCGCCGCGCACGCCGGGATCGCCTGGGTGTGTTCGGATCTGGCCGCGAGTCCGGTTCCGGCGAGGGCGTTCGACCTGGTCAGCGTCCAGTATTTCCCGCTCCGTCACGACGACGGGGTGGTGCGGAAGCTGCTCGACGCGGTCGCGCCCGGCGGGACCTTCCTTTTCGGCAGTCACGACCCGCGCGACCTGGGGCCAGAGCACTCCGGCTACTGCCAGCCCGACGACATCGCGCGGGTTCTCGGCGACGAGTGGACCGTCCTCGTCAACGAGAGTCGGCCGCGGGTGTCGCCTGCTCCGCCAGGGACGGGGCACACTCGCGACACCGTCCTGCGCGCCCAGCGGACCAGCTAATATCGGAATTAATATTCCGCACTGCGAACATCCCGGTTTACCATGCGGGAATGAGCAACGACGCCCTCCTCCAGCGGCTTCGGGACGACCTCGGCCCGGCCGCGGTGCTCACCGACGCTGACGTCACCGACGCCTACGCGCGCGACATGATGCCGCTCGCTCCCTCGGGGAAACCGCTGGCGGTAGTGCTTCCGGCGGATACCGCGGGAGTGCAGGCGACTGTCCGGGCTTGTGCCGAAGCGAGAGTCCCCATCGTGCCGCGCGGGGCGGGCAGCGGGCTTTCCGGCGCGGCCAACGCGATCGACGGCTGTGTCGTGCTTTCGCTGACGAAGCTGAACGAGATCGTCGAGGTCGACGCGGGCAACCGGCTCGCCGTCGTGCAGCCGGGCGTCGTCAACCTCGACTTCCGGACCGCCGTCGAGAAGCACGGCCTGTTCTATCCGCCCGACCCCTCCAGCTACGACTGGTGCACCATCGGCGGCAACCTCTCCACCAACGCCGGCGGCCTCTGCTGCGTGAAATACGGCGTGACCACCGATTCGGTGCTCGGCCTCGAAGTCGTGCTCGCCGACGGATCGCTGCTGAAAACCGGCCGCCGGACGGTGAAGGGCGTCGCGGGGTACGACCTCACCAAGCTGTTCATCGGCAGCGAGGGCACGCTCGGCGTCATCACCCAGGCGACCGTCTCGCTGCGGCCGCTGCCGCAGGCCCCGGCCACTTTTGTCGCCGGGTTCAACACCACCGAGGCGGCCGGCGAAGCGGTCGCGCGGGCGGTGCGCGAGGGGCTGGTGCCGTCGCTGCTGGAGATCATGGACGCGGCGTCGATCAAGGCCTCCGAGACCTACCTCAACACCGACCTCGGCGCGGGCTCGGACTGTCAGGCCCTGTTACTCGGCCAGTCCGACGCCGGCGGCGAGGCGGCCCGGCGCGAGCTGGCACTGCTCGAGCAGATCTGCACCGACTGCGGCGCGGACCTCGTCTACGCCACGGACGACCTCGAAGAGGGCAAGATGCTGCTGCAGGCCCGCCGCGTCGTGCTGACCGCGCTGGAGACGTACGGCGTCTGGC
Organism: Amycolatopsis sp. NPDC004079; assembly: GCF_040610415.1. Taxonomy (NCBI): domain Bacteria; kingdom Bacillati; phylum Actinomycetota; class Actinomycetes; order Pseudonocardiales; family Pseudonocardiaceae; genus Amycolatopsis; species Amycolatopsis sp. NPDC004079. The sequence goes on from NZ_JBEXMH010000015.1 coordinate 93,920, forward strand.
TCACCGACGACGTCAGCGTGCCCCGCACCCGGATCGCCGAACTGATCCGCGGCTGCGAGCGGATCAGCGAGAAGGTCGGGCTCAAGATCGCCGTCGTCGGCCACGCCGGGGACGGGAACATGCACCCGACCATCGTGTACGCGCCCGATTCCGAGGACGAGTTCGCGCGCGCCCAGCAGGCGTTCGACGAGATCCTCGAGGTCGGCCTGTCGCTTGGCGGCACGGTGACCGGCGAGCACGGCGTCGGCAAGATCAAGCGCGAATGGCTCGCCCGCGAGATCGGCCCGGTCGGGATCCGCGTGCACCGGCAGATCAAAGCGGCCCTCGACCCGGAAAACCTCTTCAACCCGGGCTCGATGTTCTCGATGACCGACTGACCCCCAGCGCGGCCCCGGTGCGCGATGCGGAGGTCCGTGAGGGGAACCCTGAGGGAATCAGAGTTCCTCAGGGTTCCCCTCACGGACCTCCGCGGGAGTGAACTCGCCCCATATCGCGCGCTACTGAGAAACCCGGCAACGACGAAGCGGCGTCCGGAAAGTCCGGACGCCGCTTCGGTAAGCCAAGAAAACTCAGTCGCGCACGCGCGGGATCTGCTGCGTGACGTCGGCGGAATCGTCGGCCGGGCGGGCCTTCTTCTCTCGGCGGCTCTTCAGGTACTCGATGGCGATCGGCACCACCGACACCAGCACGATGAGGACGAAGATCGCGTCGACGTTGTCGCGGATGAAGCCGATGTTGCCCAGCAGCGACCCCAGCACGGTGATGCCCGCGGCCCAGAGGACGCCGCCGAGGACCGTGTACGTGAAGTAGCGCTTCGGGTCCATCCGGCCGATGCCCGCGATCCAGGTGATGAACGTCCGCACGAACGGCACGAACCGGGCCAGCACGACCGCCTTCGGCCCGTGCTTCTCCAGGAAGCCGTGCGTCTTGTCGACGTACTCCTGCTTGAAGAACTTCGAGTCCGGCCTGCTGAACAGCTTCGGCCCGACGAAGTAGCCGAGGTAGTACCCCACGACGTTGCCCAGCAGCGCGGCGACCGTGACCAGCACGCACACCAGCCACAGCGGAGCCTTCAGCGTGCCGTTCGCGATGAACAGGCCCGCGGTGAAGAGCAGCGAGTCGCCGGGCAGCACCGGGAAGATGCTGCTCTCGATGAAGATGATCAAGCACAGCACGGCGATCACGGGCGCCGTCAGCCCGTTCAGCAGATGCTGCGGGTCCAGCCACGACGGCAGCAGGGACATGGTGGTCACTGTGTTCTGGGCGAGAATCACACCGAAAACGGTACAGGGTGACTCACGGTGGCCTCATCGGGCAAGGAATCGCAGGTCATCGGTGTGGGATCGGGGTTAAGAACTCGGCCCGGGTGTGCCCTGTCGGAGTGGCCGTCCGGGCAAAAGGGGCGGATCCCGGCCTCAGATCAGTGTCAGCAGGCCGATGACGGACCCGGCGGCCAGTCCCAGCAGCACGGCCAGCAACAGGACCCAGTGCGCGGGCAGGGGGCCGCTCTGCGCCGCCTGGACGGGACGGCGGACCGTCGCGTCGCTGGCCCCGACCGGCGGGATCGAGCCGGTCGTGCCGGGCGAGGTGTAGTCGGCCGCGTCGAGGGCGGCGCGTTCGCGGGCGAGCGAGTCCGCCCCCGCGCCGGACAACAGCCCGTAGTTGGGCGGCAGTTCGGTGGTCGGGCCGGTCTGCGACGGCGCGCCGGTCTGGGCCGAGGCGCCGAACGACCCGGTGCCGGACGCCGGAGCGGGACCAGCGGCCGGAGCGGCGTTGAAGGAGCCGGTTCCTACGGCACCAGGGCCGGAAATACCGGGACCACCGGCCGCGCTGAACGAACCCGTGCCGGAAGCACCAGGCTGGACCGCGCCCTGCGCACCGGTCCCGGACCCGGCCTGCTCGTCGACCGGGTTCGCCACGACGTGCGGAGCGAAGACGGCTTGTGCACGCAGCGCGTCGGCCAGTAACCGTTCCGGGTCTTTCGGCTCGCTCATCCGCTCCGTCCGCCTGTCGAAGTGCTAGCTCGTCACGTACTCAAGGTAGCCCGGCCCGCCTCGGCCACCCATTCGCCCCGGTGCAGCACCCTGGACGGGCGAAGGTCGTCGTCCAGGATCACGGCGTCCGCGGCGAGGCCAGGACGCAGCGCACCGGTGCGGTCGGCGATGCCGAGCAGTTCGGCGGGTCGCGCCGACGTCGCCCGGACCGCGTCCAGTACGTCGAGTTTCGCACCCTTCACCAGGTTGCGGAAGGCGTTGTCCATGGTCAGCGTGCTTCCGGCGAGTGAACCGTTGTCCAAGGTGGCGACGCCGTCGTGGACGTCGACCGCCAGCCTGCCGAGGGTGTAGCGGCCGTCGGCGGCGTCGGTGGCCGACATGGCGTCGGTGATCAGCACCGTCCGGCCGCGGCCCGCGTGCTGCGCGGCCAGCCGCACGACGGTCGGGTGCAGGTGCACCAGGTCGCAGATCAATTCGACCGTCACGCGCTCGTCGTCGAGCAGCACGCCGACCGGGCCCGGCTCGCGGTGGTGCAGCGGGCGCATGCCGTTGAACAGGTGGGTGGCGACCGTCGCGCCGGCGTCGATGGCCGGAACCAGCTGGTCAGCGACCCCGTCAGTGTGGCCGATCGCGGCGATCACGCCCGACTCCGCGAGCTGCCGGACCGCCTTGACGCCACCGTTCAGCTCCGGAGCCAGCGTGACCATCCGGATGGAGCCGTGTCCGGCGCGCAGCAGCTTCTCGACCGTGCCGGTGTCCGGTTCACGCAGAGTGTCCGGATCGTGCGCGCCGCAGCGGGCGCGCGAGATGAACGGGCCCTCCAGGTGGATGCCCGCGAGGTCGCCCTCCTGCACGAGTTCGCGCAGCGCGGCGATCTGCTCGGTGAGCAGGTCGATCGGGTCGGAGACCAGGCTCGCGAGCATGGTCGTGGTGCCGTGGCGGCGGTGGGCGCGGACCGCGGTGCGGATCTCGTCCGGGTCGAGCGTCGAGAACGAGGCACCGCCGCCGCCGTGGCAGTGGGTGTCCACGAAACCCGGCACGACCAGCGCCCCGGCGACGTCGACCGTCGCGGCGTCCGGGCTGCTCGGGGGCGTGCCGGTGCCCACCGCGGCGATCTGTCCGCCGGACACGGCGAGCCAGCCGTCGTCGAGTACGCGGTCCGGGGCCACGACGCGGCCGCCCGTGATGACGAAGTCTCCGGGGTGTTTCACGCGGTCCAGCATATATTGGTCTGGACCAGAGAGGGCCGACCAGCGCGAGATTGGTCCGCCCAGGTCACTGGGGCGGCTGCATCGCCTTCTGTAACGCCTCAAGCGCTCGGCTGGCGGTTGACTTCACGGTGCCCTTCGAAATGCCCGCGGCTTCCGAAATCTCCGCTTCGCTCAGCCCGCCGTAGTAGCGCAGCACGAGCACCTCGCGCTGGCGCGGCGGAAGCTTCGACAGCGCGTTGACCACGGCCTGGTGCTCGCTGGAAAGCATCGCGAGGCTTTCCGCGGACCGGGCGTTCACCGCGTGCGGGGGCACGTACTCGCGCGCGGTCTTGCGCCGCCGCAGCACGCTGCGCGATCCGTTGACCACCGCGGTGCGCAGGTAGCCGACCGCCGCCGCGGCGTCGCGCAGCCTGCCCCAGTTGCGGTGCAACCCGGTGAAGGCCTCCTGCACGACGTCCTCGGCCGTGGCCGGCTCGTCGACCAGCAGGATGGCGAGCCGCACGAGCCGCATCCGGTGCTGCCGGTAGAGGTCTTCCAGGTTCAACGGGGCGGTCGGCGGCTGCGCCGGGACCGGCCCGTCCATGGTCCGCAGGTGGCCGAGGGTCGCCTCGACGCTGCGTTCCGCGTTCCCCTCCAGCATGTATCCCCGCCTGTCCTCGACGTGTCCGCTCAGCAGGCCCGTTGGCGCGCGATGGGCTCAGCGTGCACACAGGTTCCGCCCGCGCCCAGCCTATCGGGTCGGCGTTGCGCTGCCACCGCTCGCATGGTGCGTCCGCCCGGCGGTCACCGGTAGCGTCTGCGGCGTCACCGTCGTGTTCACCCCGGGAGTAAGCGCATGGCCTGGTACCTCGTCGAAATCCGCTACGTCCAGGAGAAGCTGGCCGACGTCCGGCCGCGGCACCGGGACTACCTGAAAGAGCACGTCGAGGCAGGCCGGGTCGCCGTCGCGGGTCCGCTCGCCGACAACTCCGGCGGGCTGGTGCTCTGGCAGGCCGAGGACGAGGCGGCGCTGGCCGAGCTGATCGACAACGACCCGTACGCGCTCGAGGGCGTCGTGGCCGAGCGCACTGTTCGCGAGTTCAAGCCGGTGCTCGGCGATTGGGTCCCGGCTCAGGGTTAAAGCTCCAGGACGGCGGGCCCGCGGTCGACGCAGATCCGCACCCGCCCGCCGTCTTCGGCCGCCACCTCGCAGGTGCCGCAGAAGCCCTGTCGGCACGAGTACGGCACGTCCGGCAGCACCTCGCGCACCACGTCGAGCGTGGAGCGGTCGGCGGGCACGTCGAGGGCGTGTCCGCTGCGGCGCAGGACCACGCGGAACGGCTCGCCGTCCACGATCGGCGGCGGCGAGAACCGTTCGAAGTAGACCGAGGCGTTGCCCGTGCGGGCCAGGTCGACGCGGACGCCGGTGATCATCGGCACCGGGCCGCAGCAGTACACCGAAGCGCCGGCGGGCATTTCCTCCAGCAGCTCCGCGCCGGACGCCGGGATGCCGAATTCTTTGTCCGGCCGGATCCGCACCCGCTCGGCCGGGAGCTCGTCGAGGAACGGCATCGACTCCCGGTCGCGGCCGGTGTAAACCAGCCGCCAATCCGCGCCGCTCGCCTCCGCGCGGTGCACCATCGGCAGGATCGGCGTGATCCCGATTCCGCCCGCGATGAAGTGGTACGCGGGCGCGGCGACGAACGGGAAAGCATTGCGCGGACCGCGCACGGTGACGCGAGTTCCGGCAGTGAGCGCGTGCACCTCGGCGGACGCGGAACCGAGGCGCCGCACGGCAATCCGGTAGTGCGACAGGTCCGAAGGCGAGCCGCACAGCGAGTACTGCCGGACTTCCCCTGAAGGCAGCATCAGGTCGATGTGCGCGCCTGGACGCCAAGCGGGTAGCGAAGTTCCGTCCGGACGCACGAGACGCAGGCTCACCACACCGTCGGCCTCGGTGCGCACGGCGTCGACGACCAACGGCAGCCGCCGGTCGACATCCTGCACCGGCGGACGCCGTCGACCGGAAATCTCCGCCAGCCGCCGGTAAGTCGCGGTGACGGCGACCAAAGTGGACATCAGCCGGTCGCGTCTGCCGCTGCCGTCGAGCCGGGGCGGGAACTGCGGTGCGGTCATCGCGGAGCGTCGGCGGCCTTGGCCGCGGGCGAACTCGCCAGGTACGCCACCGCCTGGTCGGTGTTGCCGGTTTCGGTGGGGTGATAGGACTTCCGGAAGTACGGCCGGATCTCGTGCAGCAGTTCGCGCGGTCCCGGCAGCAGCCCCTGGCGGGCGGCGCGCCGGTAAGCCCGCCAGCTGGTGCGGCCGGGGCGCGTCGGGTCGTTCTTCATCAGAAATCGGGTCCCGCGAAGGAAAACCCACGCCAGGACCGGCGTCACCACGAGCATCGAACGCACTCGCCGACCGTAGCGGCCGTCGAGGTGGCAGAACAGGTCGTAGGCCACCGAGCGGTGCTCGACTTCCTCGGCGCCGTGCCAGCGAAGAAGATCCAGCATCGTCTCGTCCGCGCCGGCCGCGTCGAGTTCCTTCGCGTCGAGGATCCACTGGCCGAGAAACGCCGTGTAGTGCTCGATCGCCGCGACCAGCGCGAGCCGTTCGATCAGCCATTCCCGGCTCGATCCGGGCCGGTCGCCGAGCAGCCGCCGGAACATCCACTCCATCTGCGCGATGTACGGCCGCACGGAAACCCCGGCGGACTCCAGGTGTTCGGCCGCGCCGTCGTGCGCCTCGGCGTGCATCGCCTCCTGGCCGATGAAGCCGAGCACGTCCTCCTTGAGCCGCTCGTCGCGGATCAGCGGGACGGCCTGCTTGAACACCTCGACGAACCAGCGTTCGCCTTCGGGCAGCGCGAGATGGAGCACGTTGATGCTGTGCGTGGCCTGCGGCTGCCCGGGAATCCAGTGCATCGGCAGCTTCGACCAATCGAACTCCACGTCCCGGGCGTGGAGCACGATCTGTTCGTGGTCGGCACTCATGACCGGCCGCTCAGTTCGTAGTCGCTCGGCTCGACCCGGCGGGTTTCCAGCCAGTACCGCCAGGTGAAGCCCGGCCAGATCGTCCGGTTGACGCCCTTCGCGTCGAGGTACCAGCTCTTGCAGCCGCCCTGGGTCCACACGCCCTTGACGAGCTTGTCCTGGATCTGTTCCTGGAACTCGTCCTGCACCGACGGCCGCACATCGAGTGCCGCGGCGCCGCGCGAGTCGGCCAGCCGGATCGCGTCGACCACGTAACGGGACTGCGATTCGATCATGAACACCACGGAGTTGTGGCCGAGCGCGGTGTTCGGGCCGAGCAGGAAGAAGAGGTTCGGGAAGCCGGACACGGTGATGCCCTTGTGCGTCTGGATTCCTTCGGTGGACCAGGTTTTCGCGAGGTTGCGGCCGCCGACGCCGGTGATGTCGAGGTACTCCAGCGCGTCGGTCACCTTGAAGCCGGTGCCGTAGACGATCGCGTCGACCTCGTGCTCGACCCCGGCGGTGTCGACGATGCTGTGCGCGCGCACCTCGGCGATACCGTCGGTGACGACGTCGACGTTCGGCCGGTCCAGTGCGGGGAAATAGTCGTTCGACAGCAGGACGCGTTTGCAGCCCATCGTGTAGTCGGGCGTGACTTTCCGGCGCAGCGCGGGGTCTTTGATGCCCTTCGCGATGTGCCTGCGTGCGAGAACCTCGGCGGCCTGCATGAGTTTCGGATGCCCGTTGAACCCGATCGCGCGGGATTCGAGCATCCAGTACAACGCGTTGCGGTACAGCCGCTGCGTGCCCGGAACGCGCTTGAACAACTGCCTGGCCCAGCCCGGCATCGCGTGGTCCGGCTTCGGCATGATCCACGGCGGCGTGCGCTGGAACAGCGTCAGTTCGCCGACCTCGGGCGCGATCTTCGGCACGAACTGCACCGCGCTCGCGCCGGTGCCGACCACCGCGACCCGCTTGCCCGCCAGGTCGAACTCGTGGTTCCACTGCGCCGAATGCCAGGTCTGGCCCTTGAATTTGGCGATCCCCGGCAGTTTCGGGATCTGCGGGATGTGCAGGCCGCCGACGCCGGCGACGAGGAACTGCGCGGAAAACTCGGCGCCGCCCTTGGTCTCGATCGTCCAGCGGCGTTCGCCCTCGTCCCAGTGCGCGCCGGTGATTTCGACCCCGAAGCGGATCCGGTCGCGGAGCCGGTAGGAGTCGGCGACGCCCTTGAGGTAGTCGAAGATCTCCGGCTGCGGCGAGAACGACCGGCTCCAGTCCGGGTTCTGCGCGTAGGAGAACGAGTACATGTGCGACTGCACGTCGCACGCGCAGCCGGGATACGAGTTGTCCCGCCAGGTGCCGCCGACCTCGTCGGCCTTCTCCAGGATCACGTAGTCCCGGATGCCCGCTTTTTCGAGCTGGATCGCCTGGCCGAGCCCGGAAAACCCGGTGCCCACGATCACGACCTTGAACCGCTCGGTCATCTTGTCGGCCTCCGCTGCGCTGGGGGTCTGGCGGCGTTGATGTTACCTCAGGTAACAGTTACTTGAAAGTACTTCCTACTCGTCAGTACCACTCGGCAGCCGATAGACCACCAGCGTCTGCTCCGGTCGCTCGGCCACGTGGAACGCGGCGTGCGACGCGGTGACCACGCCGAGCCTGGGGTGTCGAAAGCGCTTGTGACCTGCGTGGCTGAACTGGATTTCGTAGTGCGGCCACCACTCGCGCACCTCGGGGCTGGCCTCGGTCAGCTCGGCCACGAGACGGGTCACGCGCGGGTGCTCGGGATGCCGTCCGGCGATCGCCCGCAGCCGGGCCAGGATGTTGCGCGCCTCCTGCTCCCAGTCGACCAGGACCTCGCGGGCCGCGGGCTCGGTGAACATCCAGCGGACGACGTTGGCCCCCGGGCCGATGTTCCGGAACAGTTCGGCGGCGGCGTCGTTGTACGCGAGCAGGTCGTAGCAGATGCCGGTGACGTACGCGGGGTTGTCGCCCAGCATCGCCGGGACGCCCGCGACCTCGGGCGCGGCCTCTTCGGGAGCGTCCTCGGACGTCTTTCCGCCGTCGGCGAGGCGGCGCAGGTGCTCCTGTTCGGCGCTGGTCAGCCGCAGTGCGCGGGCCAGGGCGTCGAGCACCTGGTCGGACGGGCGGACGTCGCGGCCCTGCTCGAGATAGGTGAGCCAGGTGGCGCTGATTCCGGCGAGCAGGGCCAGCTCCTCGCGGCGCAGCCCGGGCGTGCGGCGGCGTCCGGTGCTCGGCAGGCCCGCGTCGGCCGGGGCGATCCGCTCGCGGCGGCTGCGCAGGAAAGTGCCCAGTTCGACGCTCACCCTAGGACCTCCAGTACTAGAATAAAGCGATTCTGGATACCAGCTTAACGGCGCGCGAGGCTTGTCGTATGCGAGCTTGGACTGTTGCTTCACAAGACGACGACCTGCGCCTCTCCGAGGTCCCGGAGCCTTCTCTCCAAGGCGGCGGCGTGGTCGTGGAGGTACTCGCCGCGCACCTGCCGGCGTACACAAAGGCGGTGGTGACGGGTGGCCGCGGCGGCCTGTTGACCCCGTTGATCCTTGGCCCCTCGTGCATCGGACGCGTGACCGACGTCGCGCCGGACGTCTTCCATGTCGCGCCCGGCGACGTCGTGCTGGACACGGCGCTGCTCAACGCGGGCGATGGCGACGAGATCCTGGTCGGCTGGGTCGGCCTTGGCGGTTCCGGCGGCACTGCGCGCACGGACCGCATGCGCGAGGTGTGGCGTGACGGGGCCTTCGCGGAGAAAGCGTTGTGCGCCAAGGAAACGATGGTCAAACTGCCCGATGCCGAGAATTACCCGGACCCGGCGCGGCTGGCGTTTTTGCCGTGGCTCTGCGTTGCCGCCGCGGGACTGCGCACGGCAGGTCCGCTGGCCGGGCGGGATGTCGCGGTGATCGGCGCGACCGGTCAGATGGGCGGCGCTGCCGTGATGCTGGCGCTGGCGGAAGGCGCGGCGACGGTGACGGCGGTCGGCCGTAACAAGGTGGCGCTCGACCGGCTGGCCGAGCTCAGCCCGCGTGTCCGCACCCACCAGCTGACCGGCGACCGCACGACGGACGCGACGGCGATCGACCCGGTGGACATCGCCCTCGACACCCTCGGCGCCACGCCCACGGCCGACGCGACGATGGCCGCCTACGACAGCCTGCGCGTACGCGGCACGCTGGTGCTCGTCGGCGGCGTACGCCAGGACCTCACCATTCCGTACAGCGACTTCATGCACCGCAGGCTCACCCTGCGCGGCTCCTGGATGAGCGACGACGAGACGGTGACGAGGGTGTGGAACTTGGTCCGCTCAGGCGTGCTGGACCTCTCCGCGGTCGAGCTGCTGAAGGTGGGCTTTGATGACCCGGAAAGTGCGCTTGACCTGGCAGAACGTACTTCCGGGCTGAGCTTTGTCGCCCTGGTGCCTTAGTAGGTGCCGCCGAGTTTCGAGTGGTCCCAGCTCGCGATCTTCGTCGGACGCAGGATCAGCCCGAGCCGCTTCGGGGCCTGCCGTTCGATGAAGGTCCGCAGCTCGTCGGGCACCGGCGCGCCCGGTTCGGCCCCGGAGTAGCGCATCATCAGCGCGATCCCCATCGCCGTGACCTGGTCGGTGTCCTCGACGAACTCGACGTCCGCCTCGAAGGAAAGCCCGCGCAGCTGGTCGTACGCGTCGCCGCTTTCGATCAGCACGGTCGCCTCGGGCAGCCGTCGCAGGTTCTTCGCCTTCTGCGAGGTGCCATACGTCCACGTCGCGACCCCGCCCTCGTGCGGGTAGTACCAGAGGGCGGTGAGGTGCGGCCTGCCGTTCGGGCCGACCGAGGCCACGTTGATGACCTTCTGCTCGGCCAGGTAGGCCTGCACCTCGTCCGGAGTCATCCGGATCTGGTCGCGACGGGACATGGCGCTCCTAGCTGTGCTTCGTGGCCGCGCGCCCGCCGTGGCCGTTGACCGACGACTCGAACGCGCCGCGCTCCTCGACGTCCTTCAGCGCGGCCCGGTCCGCCGCCGGCACCCGGGTCCGCGCGCCCAGTTCGACGATCGGCGGCAGGAACGAGCGCAGCAGCTTCAGGCCGCCGACCCAGCGTGGCACGTGGATCGTCCTGGCGCGGCGCAGAATCCCGGCCTCCAGGTCGTCGAGCGCGACGTTCAGCGGGTAGGTCTTGCCGAGCAGACCCGGCATGCCGGAACGCAGCTTGCCGAACACGGGGTGCGCGTCCGCGCTTTCGACCAGGTCGGTGCGGATCCAGGTCGGGTGCGCGACGCCGACCTTCACGCCGAGGTGCGCGACCTCCGCGCGGAGGCTGTTGCAGAACGCCTCGACGCCCGCCTTCGCCGCCGCGTAGTTCGCCATGCCGGGCGCGTGCGTGATCGCCGCGAGCGAGGAAATGCCGAGCAGGTAGCCGCGGCGTTCGATCACGTGCGGGAGCGTGACGCGGAACGTGCGCCACACGCCGAGCAGGTCGACCTCGATCACCCGCTCGAACGCGGCACGGTCCACCGAGCGCACGAATCCGGCGGTCGCGATGCCCGCGTTGGCGATGACGATGTCGATGCCGCCGAAGTGCTCGACCACGCCCTCGGTGACGCGCTCGAGGTCGTCCCAGCTGGTCACGTCGGCTTCCCAGGACTTCGCGCTCGGCCCGATCCGCTTGGCGACCGCCTCCTGCTCGGCGGCTTCGAGCCCGACGAGCGCGACCTTGGCTCCGCGCGCGGCGAGCCGCTCGGCCAGGCCGGCTCCGATCCCGCGAGCGGCTCCGGTGATGAGCACGACCTTGCCGTCGACCTGCTTCTGAGCCACGGTGCCCTCCTGAGCCGGTTTTGCCTGTCCGGAGGGCACCGTACAACAACCTACCCGCAGTAAGCTACTGTTCGGTAAGTATCAGTTCGACGCTTCGCCCAAAGCGGTGAGTTCGGCGTCGGTCAGGGTCAGCTCGACCGAAGCGAGCAGGTCAACGAGCTGCTCCGGGGTCCGCGCGCTGGCGATCGGCGCGGCGACGGTCGGCTGCTGGCGGAGCCAAGCGAGCGAGACGCTGGCGACCGAGGCGTTGTGCGCGGCAGCCACCTCGTCCAGTGCGGCGAGCACTCGTTCGCCGCGGGCGTCGAGGTATGCCAGCGCCCGCGGAGCACGCGGCGAGTCGCCCGGCTCGTCCTTCGAGCGGTACTTGCCGGTGAGGAATCCCTTGGCCAGCCCGAAATACGGCAGCGTCACCAGGTTTTCGCGGGCGACGAGCGGGGCCAGCTCCCGCTCGTAGTCGCGCTCGACCAGGTTGTAGTGCGGTTGCAGGGCAACGTATCGAGCGAGGTTGTTCTGGTCCGAAATGGACAGTGCGGAGGCGAGCCGGTCCGGTTCGTAGTTGGACGCCGCGATGTAGCGGACCTTGCCGTCGCGCACGAGCTGGTCGAACGCGACGAGGGTTTCTTCCAGCGGGGTGTCGAGATCGTCCTTGTGCGCGTAGTACAGGTCGATGTGGTCGGTTCGCAGGCGGCGCAACGATTCCTCGACCGACGTGGCGATGTTCTTCGCGGAAAGGCCGGGCCGCTGGTCCCCCATGCCGACCTTGGTGGCGAGGACGATGTCGTCGCGGCGGCCGCGCTTGGCGAACCAGTTGCCGATGATCGTTTCGGAACCGCCACCGCCGCCGTAGGTGTTGGCCGTGTCGAGGAAATTGCCGCCGGCCGCGGTGTACGCGTCGAGAACAGCGAATGACGCGGGTTCGTCCGCGGTGTTGCCGAAGACGTTGCAGCCGAGGTTGAGGCCGTGGATATCCAGTTCCGTGGTGCCGAGCTTGGTCATGCTTTCGAACCTAATCCGGCCGGGCCGGGAGGAAAACCGGGTTCTCGCGCGTTGGGCGGGGCATGGCTATCGAACTGGGCAAGCTAGGCGTTTGGCGGATGTCGACGGCGGTGGACGGCGCGTTCGCCGCCGAGCTGGAGAAACTGGGTTACGGCACGGTCTGGCTCGGCGGTTCCCCCGGCGGTGACCTGGCGATCGTCGACGAACTGCTGGCCGCGACCGAGCGGATCAAGGTCGCCACCGGGATCGTCAACATCTGGGCCGACGAGCCCGGGAGCGTCGCGCGGGCGTTCCGCCGCATCGAGGACAAGTACCCCGGCCGGTTCCTGCTCGGCGTCGGCGCGGGCCACCGAGAGCACACGCAGGAGTACAAGAAGCCGTACGCGGCGCTGGTCGAATACCTGGACGCGCTCGACGCGGCTGGGGTGCCCAAGGAGTCGCGGGCGCTGGCCGCGCTCGGCCCCAAGGTGCTCGAACTCGCCCGCGACCGCACGGCGGCCGCGCACCCGTACCTGACCACTCCGGAACACACCCGGGCCGCGCGGGAGATCCTCGGCGCCGGAGCGCTGCTCGCGCCCGAGCAGAAGGTCGTCTTCGACACCGATCCGGAGCGGGCGCGCGAGACCGGCCGCAAGACCGTGCAGTTCTATCTCGGCCTGTCCAACTACACCGCGAACCTGCGCAAGCACGGCTTCTCCGAGGAGGACATCGCCGGGAAGGGCAGCGACCGCCTGATCGACGCGCTCGCCGTCCACGGGGACGGGAAAGCGCTGGCCAAGGGCCTGCAGGCGCACCTCGACGCGGGGGCCGACCACGTCAGCGTGCAGTCGCTGGACGACGATCCGTTCCCTGCCTACCGGGCAATCGCGGCGGAGCTCCTCTGAATCGCTCCAGTCGGTTTCGTCTCGTGTGAGGTAGGACCGGTCGGCGCGACCGGTCCACCTCGTACGATGCCGCTGTAGAAGCCAGTCGTCTCGAGGAGGAACCGATGCCCATCGCCACCCCCGAGGTGTACGCGGAGATGCTCGACCGGGCGAAGGCGAACGAGTTCGCCTACCCGGCCATCAACGTGACCTCGTCGGAAACCGTGAACGCCGCGATCCGCGGGTTCGCCGAGGCGGAGAGCGACGGGATCATCCAGTTCTCCACCGGCGGCGCGGAGTTCGCGTCCGGGCAGAAGGTGAAGGACATGGTTGTCGGCGCGACCGCGCTGGCCGAGTTCGCTCAGGTGGTCGCGGCGAAGTACGACGTCAACGTCGCGCTGCACACCGACCACTGCCCGAAGGACAAGCTGGACGGCTTCGTCCGCCCGCTGATCGAGATCTCCGCCGAGCGCGTCCGGAACGGCGGGCTGCCGCTGTTCCAGTCCCACATGTGGGACGGTTCGGCCATCGACCTCGACGAGAACCTGGACATCGCGCAGGAACTGCTCGCCAAGGCCGCGGCGGCGAACATCATCCTCGAGGTCGAAATCGGCGTGGTCGGCGGCGAGGAAGACGGCGTCGAAGCGGAGATCAACGAGAAGCTGTACACCGCCGAGGGCGACTTCCTGAAGACGATCGACGCGCTCGGCGCCGGCGAAAAGGGCCGCTACCTGCTGGCCGCGACCTTCGGCAACGTGCACGGCGTGTACAAGCCGGGCAACGTGAAGCTCCGCCCGGACGTCCTCAAGGGCGGTCAGGAAGCGGCCGCGAAGAAGCTCGGCCTGGACGCCGGCTCGAAGCCCTTCGAACTGGTCTTCCACGGCGGCTCGGGCTCCCTCCCGGAGGAAATCCGCGAGGCGGTTTCGTATGGCGTGGTGAAGATGAACGTGGACACCGACACGCAGTACGCGTTCACCCGCCCGATCGCGGACCACTTCTTCAAGAACTACGACGGAGTGCTGAAGATCGACGGCGAGGTCGGGAACAAGAAGGTCTACGACCCGCGCAGCTACCTGAAGGCCGCGGAAGCGGGCATGGCGACCCGGGTGGTCGAGGCTACGCAGGCGCTGGGTTCGGCTGGTCAGAAGCTGGGCTGACGGGGTTTTTCTGGTGGGGAGGCCGTCTCGATCTTTGATCGGGGCGGCCTTCCTGTTTCTCGCATCGACGTAGAGCAACTGCCCCATAAATGCGCCCTTCTGACGCAGAAACCGGATGGCACCTGTCCCCCCTGGTCAGCTGACGGCTTTATCGCTGGCTATGAGGTCCTCGGGAGTGGGTCTGGCCGCTGCGGACCTGGCTGGCAGGAGTGGAAGCTCGCTGACAGATCCGAGCTTTGGGATATTCTCGTCGAGTCTCGGCTCTAGGATATTCTTGACCGTGATCAGCCGTACTTCGAAGCGGTCTGACCAGTGCGCACGCGTAATCTCTATTATCCGATATTCGACGCAGGGGTTAGTCATCTGGCGTGGTCGGTCAAATCGAACGGGCTAGGACTTCGCGTCACTTATTGACGCAGGTAAGGATAGTCAACTTGCCGAGTCTTCACCAATTTGTTCAAGCAGTTCGGTCACTTCGGGCGGTGTCGAGAACGGATCGCGCAGCCGATGTGCCGGATCACCGGGAATGGCTCCATTGCCTCAGGTCAGCTCGGATCGGCGGGTAATTCCAAGCGATACACGGGGTCGGTGGTCAGTCGCCATTTCTCGCGAAGCGCAAGAACGGCTACATCGACGCTGTCGAAGTCCGCACTCGCTCGCAGGGCGTTAAGCTGTCGCCAGTTCAACGCTCCTTCCGATAACGCGCTCTTCAGTAGAGTGAAGACGTCTGTGGCCACGTCACGCTGCATGAACTGCCGCAACGTCCGCGTCCCGTCCGTACCCACGAATCCCCACCCGCGTCGGGCACAGCATTTGCGGGCGGCTTCGGTCTTCGCCTGGTTGATCCAGCTGGCCATGTCGGGCAACCCTTTGACCTCTACCAGCACACATCGTCCGTCATCGAGCCACACCAGCAGGTCCGGATAGTACGTGCGCTCCACACCGTCAAGCACGTAGTCGATGGTCAGCGGCTGCTCACAGAACCACTCGACCTGCGTGGCGTAGCTCAGCGTGCGGACCACATGCATCTCGGTGTCCGACTCGCACGCGACCTCGCGGCCAAGCTTGGGTGATTCCCACACGATAGAGCGTTTCGGATTCACCTCTCGACGTGGTGTGAGGGCCAACCGGTCGGGCGCGGGGCTCACCGGCACCGCAGGCCACTCGACATCGCGCCCAGCGTTTTGTGGCTCGTGCGACGAAACCGGCTTCCTTGGCCTGTGCGGCGAGCTTCTCTCGCGCCGTGGCGAGCGCACCACCCACCTCGGACGGCAAGGTGCCGAGGTCTCGCTGGAGATGGACGCCGGCCAGTACCGCGATCAGTTCGCCGACCATGCGAAGTTCGGCTCCGGGGAACACCACCGTGGAGATCGTGAACAGGCATTCCGCGAGCCCCGTTCCAGCTGCCGCGGACTCGGCGACCAGACGTGCGAAAGCGTCGTGGATGTGATCGCTTTTTCGTCTAGCCCGTCCTCGCAAGCGTTGCAAAGTCTTACGCTGCAGGTGGGATATCGTCGACGAGGTCACGCCACGCTGGTCGCCGATCGTCTGCTGAGTCTGAGGTTCCTCTCCTCGCAAGCCCAGCCTGCGGGCGACGACGTCGGAGTGGCTCGCCGAGGCGATCTCGCCGACTGCGGTCGCGACGAGCTCCCGGATGCCGAGGATGCAATCCTGGTCTCGAGCTTCGACACCCGCCCAGCTGACATCCGACAAAGCCAATCCCCCCAACCTATCCGGAACCCACCGCTCTTTTATTCCCATAATATCCAGGGTTTTCCAAGGAGCGGGCTCCGAGATCGTACCGGACAGCGTTAATCTACAGCTTGATATCGACGTTTGGACAAGGAGATGTTGACCACTGATGCGATTGCTGTTCCCTGAGCGGGATAGGCGACACGGAGAAAGACTCGAACTGCATGATGACACCTGGTTCGATCCGGAGCATGGTGGCGATTTGACGCTGGTCGTCCCGCACGTTGACCGGAAGGGCGGCGTAAGCAGCAGAGATCCTTGACTGCACCGTTGTCAGCTGTCCGATCGCCATAGCGAGGAGACGGAACTGCCCAAATACGGTCGTCCAACGGCAAGGTCTGCGAACCGGTATGAACAACCAGACCGATGGTGAATCGGCTCCCCAGCTTGTCTCGCAGCAACGCTTCGCTCACTCCACGTCGCCTGCTTGAGAACCTCCGTGATGACAAAGGTCTCGAGCAGCGAGCCTGCCGCAGTACCGTCTGCCGTCGGAGCGAAGGTCTGCTCGCCAAGACTGCAGAGGTCGGCCGCGACCAGTGTCCACGACAACGACCTTCGGTCGTTGCTTCGCCCGGTTGGTGATGTTGTAGACCACGCGGGGCAGCAAGGTCACCAGGTGAAGGACTTCGAGCAGCGTGACGTAGTTCGACGCGGTCTCATGGCCGACTTCTGCGTCGCCCGCGACGCCAGAGACGACAAGCTCCTGACCCGTCCGAGCGGCAAGGCGCCGCAACAGCCGACGCAGTTTCGCCTCCAGCCGGACCTCAGCGATAGGACGGAGTGCCCCTCCGTGCAACGACGTCGTGAACATATGATTCGAACCAGTTTCTATGCTGCCTCCCGGAAAGGCCCTCGGTGACGATCTCGGGAGAATCGCCCTCCAGCAGCGTCTGTATCAAGTCTGCACGGGGGAACGCTTCGGTCTTTCTCGACCAGCTCGCAGGCTCGAACAGCAGGTCCGGAAAGGTCTCTCGCCCGCCGAGCGTCCCCGACAGGCCCCGGTCTGCGAGGTAGTTGGTCGACCCGGTCAGCAGCAACTGTCCCCGGGTGCGATCTTGATCAGCAGCCTGCTTCACCGCGAGGAGGAATCCTCGTCCCGCTCGCTGGAACTCGTCGATTGCCGCCGGTCGCGGCAAGACCTCGACGAACCCGACCGGGTCATCGGACGCCCGGGCCAGCACGGCCTCGTCGTCAAAGCTGAATCACGCGTGACCTGGCAAGTCGAGCAGGTCTCGCACCAGCGTGGTCTTCCCTGTCTGTGTCGCCCCGCCCAGCAGGACGACGCAGAACGAGGAAAGCAACTCAGTCACCCTGGGCGCTGCGTTGCGCTGAACGCAGGCTCATCACGACAGTCTGACCGCCAAAACGCGAACCTCTAACCGACAAAACGCGCCAGTGCAATCGTGCAGAACGCGAGGTGCCTGTCGTGGTGACCGGTGTCCGCTGCCTGAGCACCTACCAATCCGTTACCGAGAGCACCGCCGGGAAATCGTCGGAGAAGTCGTCCGTCCGGTGCTTGGGCAGCTCGATCACGATCCCGTCCGCCGTGCGGGTCCATGACAACGGCCGGGAATTCCCTCCCCGCAGCCGGATTCGCGACCGGTCACTGATCGGGACATCCGCCGGCACGAGAAGCCGCGCGTCGGGCCAATGCAGTGGGATCAGGTGGAACGCGCCGCGCGTGCGGGTGTAGCAGAGGTCGCCGTCCATTGCTCTAATCCACGGCGTTGAATCGTAGATCGCGCGGCCGTTGAGGCGTAGCCAGCGGCCCATGTCCAGCAGGCGCGAACTCATCCAGTCCGGGATCGTGCCGTCCTCGCGGGGGCCGATGTTGAGCAGCAGGTTTCCGTTCTTGCTCACCACTTCGGCGAGCAGGCGGATCAGCTGGACGGAGGATTTGATCTTCGCCGGATCCTCGTTTTCGTTGTAACCCCAGGACTTTCCGATGTTCAGGCAGGCTTCCCACGGATCCGGGCGCAGGACGTACTTCTTGTTATCCCCTTCCACAGTAGTGAAATCCGCGTGTGAAGCCTCGAAGCGGTCGTTCGCCAGGACGCTCTTCGGGTGCGGGCGGTCGGCGGCGTGCCGGTAGTAGTAGGACAGGATTTCGTCGCTGCGCCAGTCCCACGTCTTCGGCCGGAAGATCGGGCCGCCGCCGAAATCGTGGTAGCCCTGGCCGTCTGCCCATAGTAGGTCGGGGTCGTAGTGGTCGATCAGGGTTTTCAGGTGGGCGTGTTCGTATTGGGTTACGTAGTCGGTGACTGGGCGGTAGCCGGTGTAGGCAATTTCCCTGCCGGTGTAAGGGTTTTTCGGCGGGGTGCCGAGTGCGGGGTTGTAGAACTCGCCCAGGGAGTAGTAGAGACCGCGTTTGAGGTGGGAGTGGGCGGCTGCGGAGAAGAGTTCGCCGACTAGGTCGCGGCCTGGGCCTAGGCGGACGGAATTGCGGTCGGAAGCGGTGTTGCGGAACAGTTGGAAACCGTCGTGGTGTTTGGAAGTCAGGACGAAGTACCGGGCTCCGGCTTGTTCGAACAGGCGCACCCAGGCGTGCGGGTTGTAGCGGCGGGCGGTGAAGCGCGGGATGAACTGGTCGTACGCGAAGTCCGCGCCGTGGGTTTTCAGGTGGTGGTCACGGGTTCCGGTGCCGCGTGCGGGATCCGTGACGTTCATGGCGTACAGGTACCACTCCGCGGCGTGTTTGGCGTCGCCCCAAGCCGCGGCTGAGTAAGCGCCCCAGTGGATGAAGATGCCGAATTTGGCGGAGGGGTACCACGGGGTGGCGCCGAGGGTGGCGTGCGCCGGTGTCGCGGTGAGTCCGAGCAGTCCGGCGGCTCCGGCCGCGGCGAGCACACTGCGGCGGCTGATTCCTGCCTGGTCCATGACGCATCCACTCCCGTTGCGGCGGCGGTCATCGGATGTATCGGTCTTTCAGAGGTACCAGCTCGTCGAGTGACCGGCAAGCATCCTGTCTGATCGAGACAGCTGTTCACAAGCATGAACGCGACGGTTGGCCGATTGACTCGACGGAAAAGCCTTCTTATGGTCGTGTGAATACATCAGATCTATTGGGGGTGGCCGTAATGGGAGAGACCAGTCGGCGGACGGCGTTGCGCGGCGGGGTCGCCCTCACGGCTCTCGCGGCCACCACCGGGACAGCCTTCGCGAAACCTGCCGGGCGACGGTTGCCGTTCCTGCTCGACATGGTCCAGAACAACCCCGGCGAGCCGCTGTTTTCCAGTCGCTTCAACGATCCCGCGACGTTGAAGAGCTACGGCTACGACGGTCAGGTGATCAACGAATTCACCCCGCCGCAGACCGCGATCACCTTCGACACGTTCGACAAGCGCATTTTCCCCGCGGACTCACCGGGACGCGCTTGGGTTGAAGCGACGGCGAAGAAGGTCGACGCACACATCGCGCGGGCGCACGCGGCGGGTATCGCGGCGTATTTCTTCACCGACATCATCGTACTGCCGAAACGGCTGGTCGAGCTGTACGGCGATCAAATCCTCGACAGTCAAGGCAGGATCAGCTTCGACCGTCCGCTCACCCAGCAAATCCACCGCCTGATGCTGCGTGAGATCTGCACCCGCTTCCCCGAGTTAGACGGAATTGTCGTGAGAACCGGCGAGACTTACGTGCAGAACGTGCCGTTCCACACCGGAAACAACCCGATCACCAACGGCGCCACAAGCCATCTGACGCTGCTCGGCATCCTGCGCGACGAGATGTGCCTGCGCGGCAAGCGAGTCTTCTACCGCACCTGGTCCACCGGCAGCGACAAGCTCACCAGCGACCCGGACTTCTACCGGCAGGTGACCGACCAGGTCGAAACGCACGAAAACCTGGTCTTCTCGATCAAACACACCGCGAAAGACTTCTGGCGGACCATCCCGTTCAACCGTACCATCGGCGTCGGCAAACATCGGCAGATCATTGAAGTGGAATGCCAGCGCGAGTACGAGGGCAAGGGTGCGTTCCCGAATTACGTGATTGACGGCGTGGTCAACGGGTTCGAAGAATTCCGTACGCAGCCGCGCACTGGCCCGATCGGGCTGGCCGAGGTAGCCGACAATCCGATCATCGCTGGAATTTGGACCTGGTCCCGCGGCGGCGGTTGGCGCGGTCCGTATCTCCACAACGAACTGTGGTGCGACCTCAACACCTGGGTGATTGCCCGCTGGACCCGCGACACCGGTCTCGGCGAGGAGGGCGCGTTCGATGAATACGCGAGGAGGCGGCTCGGCTTGCGCGGCGATCAAGTCCGCCGTTTCCGCCGCCTCGCACTGCTCTCGGCCGCCGCCGTGCTGCGCGGGCATTACAGTGTGGTGCACCCGATGGGCAGGCTGATGTGGACCCGCGACCAGTTCCTCGGCGGCTCCGACAAAGACCTGACCAGCGATTATGACGCAATAATCGCAAAAGGCCGGGTCGGGCCGGTGCTCGCCGAGAAGGCCGAAGCGGCCCGGATGTGGGACGAAATCGTCGCGCTGTCCGACACGATCCCGCTGTGCAACCACGCCGATCGGACGTACCTGCGAGTGTCCGCGCGCTACGGCCGATCCTGGCACCGCGTCGTGCACCATGGCTGGGAAGTGATGTTGCGCGGTTACGCCGGTGGGTACGACAAAGCCGTCCTGCGCTATCACCTGGCGCGCTACGACGCGGAATGGCAAGGCTGGCAACGACTTGCCAAGGCCGAACCATCCTGCGCGACGCTGTATCAGCCGTACAGTTTCGGCCCGAAGGGGCCGGACGGGCTGTACAACGCCGACCCGAATCACGGCATCAAACCGGCCACCGACTATTACCGCCGCCTGCTGTCCAGTTAGGACGGTACGACGCCCCACCACAGAAAGTCCCGCGCCCGCGTAGCAGCCACGAGCCGTTGCCGGCTGAGCAACTCGCGCTGTTCCTCTTGCTCCGCAGGGTCTTCCGGCGAAGGATGCGGCAACTGGACGACCAGCACCGCCCGAAAGTCGAGCCCCTTCGCGCGGTGCACGGTCCCGACATGCAGCCGATCCTCGGCCTCCCCGACGTAACGTTCGAGCGCACGCGTAGGGATCCCGGCGGATTCGAGGAAACGCCGACACAACTCGGCATCCGCATTGCTGAAGGTGATCAGCGCCGTCTCGCCGTGCGGAATGGTCAGTTCGCGAACGGCGGCGGTCAGCGCGCCCGGAAGCTCGGCCTGCGTACCGGTCCATGACCGCACAACACCGCCGTCGTTGACCGAATCCGCGTCGCGCAGCGCGACCCCCGCCGCTCCGTCCAAATCGTCCACCGCGTTGATCCGCCGGGCGAAGTCGAGAATGCCCGCGCGGTTGCGGTAGTTGACTCGGAGCACCTCGCCGCGGCCCTGGATCGGAATCCCCGCGTCGGACAGCCGCCAACCGCCCGGATAAACCTGCTGCTGTCCGTCGCCGACGAGCAGCAGCTGATTCGGCCCGTCACCGGCGATCGTGCGCAACAGCCGCAGGCCAGTCAGCGTCATGTCCTGCGCCTCGTCAACCACGACAGACGCATACGGCTCTTCGAGCGGCTGCCGTTCGAGTTCGGCGCTCGCCCGGGACAACAGGTCATGGAAGTCGGACAACCCGTTCGCGGCCAAATTTTCCGAGTACGTCTCGTACAGCTCCCAGACCTTCGAACGCTGCCCGCGATCGAGCCGGAGCCCCCGCCGGGCTCGGTGAATGGACTGGTACTTCTCCAGCGTCGCGATGCCCTGGCCCTTGATGATGCGCTGGACCTCGGTCTCCCAGTAGTCGTAGTTCGGCCCCAGCCGCTCAAGGGGTTCCCGGTGCTGTGTCCAAGCGCGTGCGAAGGCGTCCTTGGTGAGCCGCGGATTGGTGTTCAACTGGATACCGCGCCCGGCGAGGAACGCCCGCGCCCACGCGTGCAGGCTGACGAACTGCGCCCGGTCTGCCAGCTCCGGGGCCAGCCGCCGGAACGTGGTCTCGTTGACCGGCGGCAGGGTGCGCACGAACGTCGTGAACAGCAGCGGACCGGTGCTCCGGCGGCCGACGTGCCGCATCCGGTGCAGCGCGACCACCGTCTTCCCGGTCCCGGCGGGACCGCTGATCCGCGCCGGGCCGGAGTAATTGCGCGACGCGAGCGCGGCCTGGTCGGGATGCAGGAACGTCATCCACGTTTCGAAGGGTCGCTCTACCGCGGCGAGCAGCTGGTCGTCCGCGACGCTCTCCGCCGACAACAGCTCGAACGACCCGGCCTCCTTCTCCGGAGCCGCGACCTTCAGCCACTCGTAGCCACGCAACCGCGCAGCGAGCCCGGAAGCGATCCTGGCAGCTTGCCGAGCGGTCAGATGCACCGTGTCGCGCCGGAAAAGCTGGTCCAGTTTGGCCGCGGGCAACGACCAGAACGGCCCGGCGGAACCCGCGCCGCCGATCGCGACCAGGGTCACCGCGCTCCGGGCGATGCGCTGCCCGCCCGGGCCGGGCAGCCCGGCGAACCGTTCTTCCGCGTACCGGGCCACCGCCCGCATCGTCGCTTCGTCCGGCGGCGGATCGGTGACAACAACTGCGAACACCCCGGCGCGCCCGATCAGGAACGCATCGGCGGTCCCCGGTTCCCCGGTGCGCACCGCCAGGTGCCAGCCTTCGGCGGTCCGCTCCAGCAACCCGGCCAACGTGTTGCGCCGCAAGGGATCCCGGAACCGCTCCGCGATCAGCTTGGTGGCCTGCAGCTGGACGTGGCGCCGGGCGTGCGCGCTGAGTCCCACCTCCGCGCTACGCCGCGACCGAGCGTCGCGAAGCCCACCACTCCTTCGCCGGGCCAGCCCCAGCCCACAGCGCGAACAACGCCGCCACCGCGACCAAAGCCGTCCAATACGCGACCGGCGGCGCCGACTCCGTCTGCGAGTCCCCGAGCAGCCAAGGTCGCAACTGCGACTGCACCCAGAACGCCCCGTACCCGAGCACGGTCACCAGAACCGCTCCTGCCAGCGCGGGTCGCGGCAGCAGGAAGGCCAGATCCACCGCGAGCCCGACAGCCAGCAGATAGAACGGAACCGTCGACACCGGGAAGCCCAGCGCCAGCAGCAGCGGCCACATCACGCACCGGTACGCCACATACGCGCCGGCCACGGTCAGCCCGGCCCAGCGCTTTCCGACGGTCTTGCGCGCCAGCACCAGGATCAGCGCCGAAACCCCGATCCCCCACAGCGGATACACCCACTCCGGGATCGGCATCGTGAAGTGCAGCACCGCGGCCCGGTCGACCGGGTGGCCGATCTGGTTGGCGGCGAAGGAAAGCAGCGTCGGCTCCGCCTCGGGCGTGCCGCGTTCCCAGGCGCGCAGGCCGAGGATGCCGTACTCCTGCTGTCCGTTCGGGAAGAAGGTGTTCTCCAGGAAGAACGTCCACAGCGCGAGCAGCACCCCGGTGCGGAAGCGGCCCGGCGGGGCCAGCCGCAGCCAGCCGAGCAGGACGCCCGCCTGCATGATGCCGGTGCCGAGGTACAGCATCATGTGCGACGGGCTCCACGCGGTCAGGTCGAGGCCGTTCACGCGGTGGTTGATCACGTCGAGCGGCGCGGCGACCAGGAACACGATCAGCCCGGCCTGCATGAGCCGCAGCGAGCGCCGGTCGCAGCCGAGGCCGGTGTAGCTGTGGATCGCCACCAGCACGATGATGATCACCGTGCCGACGGTGTTGATCAGGTGCGGCGGGGCGAGGTCGTCGCGCAGCCACTTGAAGTGCCACGACATGTCCCACGACGACCCGACCAGCTTGAACGCGAACGCGGTCAGCCACATGCCGTAACAGAACCGCAGCACCCACGCCGGAGTCGGCTGTCCCGGAGCGCCGCGGTGCCAGTGCGTCGCGAAGAAAAGCCTGGTCTTGCCCACTGGTCCGCGCGGGACCGCGGGGCCGGCGACGTCTTCAACCGCCTTCGTCATAGGCGCCATCATTCCCTGCCGCAAGAGGACGCGACGGGAGAAGGGGCAAAAATCGGGGTTCACCCCTACGGGTGGCGGACTTGCCCCCGCCCGGCCCGGCACGGCAGGGTGTCGGCCCATGATGCCGAAACGAGCCGTCGCCGCCGTGCTGATCGCAGCCCTCGTGCTGGCCGGCGGAGGCGTGCTGACCAGCCTGTTCCTCTGACCGAGGGCATCGTGGGCACAATGGCGGCATGACGCACAACCTGCTGGGCCCCGAGCCCACGCTGCTGCCCGAGCACACCGACGCGCAGGCCGCGCTCGACTCCGGGACGGACCCGTCCGCCGTGGCCGCCGAACACCCCGACTACAGCGAGGCCTGGGCCACGCTCGCCGAGCGCGCGCTCGCCGACGGCGAGACCGTCGCCGCGTACGCCTACGCCCGCACCGGCTACCACCGCGGCCTCGACCAGCTGCGCCGCGCCGGCTGGAAGGGCTTCGGCCCGGTGCCGTGGGCGCACCGGCCGAACCAGGGTTTCCTGCGCGCGCTCGCCGTACTCGGCCTGGCTGCGGAGCGCATCGGCGAGTCCGAGGAGTACGAGCGGTGCAAGACGTTCCTCGCCGACTCCGACCCGGCCGCGGCCGAGGCGACCGGTCTGAAGTGACGCGGGCCGCCGGTCGCGCCCCGGAAAACCCGGGCGTGACCGGCCCGTTGCCCACCTTCGGGTGACAGCTAGAGGTGTTCGCATTTGGTGACACCTACAAAGACGGCCATGCGAGGCACGGCCATGCTCACCCC
The DNA here is from genome assembly GCF_040610415.1 of Amycolatopsis sp. NPDC004079. NCBI lineage: Bacteria > Bacillati > Actinomycetota > Actinomycetes > Pseudonocardiales > Pseudonocardiaceae > Amycolatopsis > Amycolatopsis sp. NPDC004079. The sequence continues at coordinate 118,351 of NZ_JBEXMH010000015.1, forward strand.
CCGGATCCGGACCCTCGGCACCGCACTGCGCGAGGCCAGGGTCGACGCCCGTTTCGGACTGCGCGAACTCGCCCGGCGAGTCGGCACCAACCCCGCGCTGGTGTCGAACTGGGAGCTGGGACAACGGGTTCCCGCGCTCGAGGACGTCGCGGGCATCCTCGGCGCGCTCGGCGTCGTGGGTGCGGAGAAACAGCGGATCCTGCAACTGGCGCGCGGCACCGCCGAACCGGGCTGGGTCGCCCGAGGCAAACAGTCCGACCCGGACCACCTCGGCGGGCTGCTCGCCTGCGAACGCGCCGCGACGTCGGTCGTCGAATGGCAGCCGCTGCTCCTGCCGGGGCTGCTGCAGATCCCGGATTACGCGCGGGCGTTGTTCCTCGCCGACGGATTGCCGGTGAAGGACGCGGAACGCCAGGCGGAGATCCGGATGATGCGCAGGCCGCTGGTGGTCGGCCCCGGCGCGATCCCGTGCGAGGTGCTGCTGGGCGAGGCGGCGTTGCGCAATCCGATCGGCGGGCCCGCGACGATGGCCCGGCAGCTGCGTTTTCTCGCCGACCTGATGGCGACGTCGGCGAAGCTGTCGGTCCGCGTCGTGCCCGCCAGCAGCGGCGGGCATTCGGGACTGGCCGGTCGGTTTTGCGTGTACCACGTGGAGGTCGGCGATCCGATCGTCTACTTCGAGCACCAGCACTCGGGGGCCTTCCTCCTCGACGAGGGGAACGACACCTACTGCGAGGTCGCGGACCGGATCCGCGATTTCTCCCTGGACTCCCGCCAATCGGCGGCGTTCGTGCAGCGCACCGCGCAGCAGTTCCGGGAGCTGGCGAAGGGGAAAACCGCGGAGGGGCCTAGGAATACGTTCGGTTAGCCGGGACGTCGGTCGCGATCCGCAGTTCGCTTTGGAGCAGGTTCTTCGCCACCGAGAATCCGTGCCGCACATAGGCCGGTATCGCGCGTTCCGAGGAGTGCACGGTCACCCGCTCCAGCCCGAGTTCCGCGGCCAGTCGCAGGGTCGCCTCGATCAGCAGCCCGCCGACGCCGCTGTCGCGTGCTTCCGGCACGACGTACACGCATTGCACGTCGCCGCAGATCCGCGAAAAGTCGTGCGGCGTCGGCACTCTGGGGGTGAGGGCGAGGAACGCCATCCCGAGCACTTGCTCGTCCCGGACCGCGACGAGGCAGCGATGGGTGTCGGCGTGCGCTTGGGCCCAAGCGGAGAACTCGCGGATGAATTCGGCTCGATCTTGGTGCGGCAGGCCGTCTTGGTCCGCGACCCACCGCCAGCGCAACGCGGCGACGACGGGGAGTTCGTCGGCGCGGGCTGGACGGATCCCGGTGACCGGCACAGGAGTCACTTCCGAATTTCCGGACTTCGTGGATGGCTCTCTTGGCATAGTTGCTTGGAGAACTCGCGCACAGCGGGACGTCTGGGAGCAGCGGACGGAGTCACGATGGAGCCGTGTGCGATGCCTTGGTCGCCAAAGGGCTGGAACGCGAGGTGATCACCTCGAGCCAGGCTGCAGCCAGGAAGCTCCTCTGCGGCGAGCTGGACAGAGCCGTCCTGTGCTGCTGGCGTCGCGAAGGAATGGACCCGGCCAGCCGGGGGAGGGTGCCGGCCGGGTCCGAGGTCTTTAGGCGACCGCCGCGAGTTCCCGGGCTGGGTTGACCGAGCCGACGACCCGGTTGCGGCCGCTGTTCTTCGCCGCATACACCGCGGCGTCGGCCGCGGCCATCACTTCCTCCATGCTTGTCCCGTCCAGCGGGAACGCCGCCACTCCGATCGACGCGGTCCGGTTCTCGATCGAGACCGCCACGCCCTCGTTGGTCTGCGTGGGAATCACCAGCTCGCTGATGCGCTGCCGGATCCGTTCCGCCGTCACGATCGCGTCCTCTTTCGACGTCGACGGCAGCAGCGCGACGAACTCCTCACCACCGAACCGGCCGACGAGGTCGTGCGCTCGGGTCTCCTGTTTCACCACCGCGGCAACGGCTTTGAGCACGTCGTCGCCCGCGAGGTGGCCATAAGTGTCGTTGATCCGTTTGAAGTGGTCGAGGTCGATCATCAGCGCACCGAAGCTGCCGTTCTCGCGCTCGGCCCGGGAAATCTCGCGCTGCGCACCGTCCTGCCAGGTGGTGGCGTTGAGCAGCTGCGTCTTCTGGTCCGTGGTCGCGAGTTCCTCGAGCCGCTTGATCAGCATCGAACGCTGCAGCACGTACAGCGGCAGGATCACCAGCACCGACAGCAGCGGTTCGTGACTCAGCACCATCACGAGCAGACCGCCGACGCACAGGGTCGCCAGCTCGATCAGGTTGTCGTCCATCGTGCCGAGGCAGGACTCGGCGGTCGCCTTCGCCGGGTCGGTCAGGTACAGACCAAGGCCGGTCAGGGCGGTGTTGACCAGGAAATAGCCGAGCGCGCCCGCCACCACGGTGGTGACGCTGTGGCCGTCCGCGAGGTGTCCGGCCAGCGCGGCGCCGAAGCCGGACAGGATCATCGTGGTCGCGTTGGCCGCGACGCGGTGCGCCTCACCAGGGCGCGTGCCGTTCCAGCTGCGGAACGCCAGGTAGACGTAGATGATCACGCCCAGCGCGGCCACCAGCTGCGGCGGCACCAGCAGCGCCGCCGGAAGCAGCCACACCGAGGTCACGGTGATGTGCGGGCCCTGGCTCAACATCCGGCGCTGCCGCTCGATCTGCCGCGTGACCTCGGTCTGCGCGATCGCCAGGCCGGCGAGCATGCCGAGAATCCCGATCTGACCGAGACTGACCGGGAACACCAGCGTGCTCACCACGGTGAGCACCACCGTGACGGCCATGCTCGTCAGCGTGACCGCGACCCACTGCCGCGGCCGGGACCAGAGCGACCACCGGGAAACCGCATCGCGCAGCCCCAGACCAGAAAATTCCCCCAATGTGACCATTCTTCCCCCCGGGTCTTGCGCGGATCTCCAGTGACACTCGCCTTACTCACAGTTTCAGACCGTTTGCCGCCTGTCCACAAGGGCCTTAGGTGTGTACATTTTTCCCGAACACGCCGGATGAAGGGTGACCAGCGATGCGCAGCAAGGAACAGTGACCGCGTAGCAGCACCGCAAGGTCGCGCAGGTCAGAGCCTCACGCGCGGGGCATGTCGGGGTAATCAGGCATGTTCGGCGCGTGTGGCTTCCTTCGCAGACCCCTCTTCGGCCTGCCCGGAAACGGTCCGCTGCCACGCGATCGCGATGGGAATCGTGATGAGCAGCCCGGCCAATCCGAAGATTCCGACTGTCGTCTGCGCGCTCACGTGGTCCGCGATGACCCCGCCGATCAACGGCGTCACGCCCATGGTCGTGGTCAATCCGGTGTTCGACAGCCCCATCGTCTGCGCCCGGCTCTCGTCCGGAACCGCGACCGTCAGCGACGCCGTCGCCTGCAGCAGCGCGATCGTGCCGAAGCCGCCGGAGATCACGAACAGGATCACCGAGACGATCGGACCCGGCTGCAGGAAGCACAGCAGCAGCGGGATCGCGGCGAGCGCGGTCATCGGGCCGATCAGCTTCGGCCGGATCCCGGCGGGCACCCAGCGGGTGTAGATGAACGTGAAGATCACGCTGCCCACCGGGTCCGCGGCCAGCAGGAAGCCGATCATTTCGGACCCGCCGCCCGAGGAAGCGACGTACGGCGCGGCGATGCCCTCGTACACCGGCATCAGGCCGGCGAGCCACGTGAAGACCATCAAGGACCGCAACGCACTGGTCGCGAAGGCGACCTTGCCGCCCGCGCCCAGCGAGGAAAGGAACGGCTTGCGCTTTTCCCCGCTGGCCGCCGCGGGGCGGGACTTCAGTCCGAAGCGGAGGAAGAGCGCTGAGAGCACGAAGGTGCCCGCGTCGAGCACCAGGGCGAGGCGGGCGTCCATCGCGAGCAGCAGCGCGCCACCGCCGGCGAAACCGAGCAGCTGCGCGGACTGCACCGTCATGCTCCGGATGCCCATGCCGACCACGAAACGGTCGCCTTCGAGCACCTGCGGCAGCAAGGCCAGCTGAGACGCCTTGAACGGCGGATTCAGCAGTGAAACACAGCCGACGAGCACGCATAGCGCCCAGAACGGCAGCCCGGGAATGGCAACGCACAGAATCAGCGCCGCACGCGTGGCGTCGACGGTGACCATGACCGCCCGGCGAGGGAAGCGGTCGGCGAATCCGGTGAGGAAGATGCCGCCCAGCAGCGACGGGAAGAACGTGAGCGCGTAGGTGAGGCCGGTCAGCGTCGCGGAACCGGTGTTGGCGTAGACGAGAACGGACAACGCGACGCGGGCAAGCTGGTCACCGGCGATCGACAGCAGTTCGCCGAACCACATCGCGCGGAACTCGGCGACTCCGAACACCTCGCGGAACGTGACCCGGTTTGGTGCTGTCGTCATGCGTGTTCTCCCCGCTGCTGTGCGCGGACTGTGCCGCACTAGTGACCAACGGGTGACCCTAGATCCTCCTGGTCACGGGCCGGTCACACGAAGTGAGTTGCCAAGCTCAGTGTCTCGTGACTGTTGGTGATTCTCTAGGTTCTTTCGCCGGTATCCGACAGGTCACGGTCAGTTCGCCACGTGTCCAGACGATAGCGCTCCGCACTCTCTTCCGGGACCGGTTCGATCTTTGTGGTTTGTGCCACATCCGTTCGGGTCGACCGTCCGCAGAGTGGAACGGCCGCCGCCCGGTCCTCCAGCCGCGTAGCTTCGCCCGGGTGACCGCTCTCCCGACGTTCACGCTCGCCATCGTGGGCGCCGGACCTCGCGGGGTCGGCGTCCTCGAACGGCTGTCCGCGAACGCCGCCGAACTGCTCGGCGACCGGCAAGCCGAAGTCCACCTCATCGACCCGTTCCCGCCCGGCCCCGGCCGCGTGTGGCGGTACGAGCAGTCGCCGCTGCTGCGGATGAACTCGATGCCCGAGGACGTCACCGTCTTCACCGACGACACCGTCCGGATCGACGGCCCGGTACGGCCGGGTCCGTCGCTGATCGAGTGGGTGCGGCAGGTGCGCGCGGGCGCCCTCGCGTATCCGGTGCCGGACGACGTCCGCGCCGAGTTCGATTCGCTTGCCTCCACGGACTTCCCGACCCGGCGGCTGCAGAGCCGGTACCTGGAGTGGTTCTACCGCAAGGTCGTGGCCGAATTGCCGCCCGGGATCACCGTGATCGAGCACCTCGCCACGGCGGAGAGCATCGACGACGACGAGACCGTGCGGCTTTCCGACGGCACGACCGTGACCGCCGATGCCGTGGTGCTGACGGTCGGCCATCTCGACGCGGTCCCCGATTCCCGGGAACGCGAACTGGAGGCGTTCGCCGAGCACCACGGGCTGGCCTACTATCCCGCTGGCTACACCGCGGACGTCGACTATTCCGCGGTGCCCGCCGGGGAACCGGTGCTGGTGCGCGGTTTCGGGCTCGCGTTCGTGGACCTGATGCTGTTGCTGACGGAGGGTCGCGGCGGCCGGTTCGAGGAGCTGACGTGCGGCGGTCTGCGTTACCACCCGAGCGGTGCCGAGCCGGTGCTGCACGTCGGTTCTCGGCGCGGAGTGCCGTATCACGCGAAAACTGGCTACCGGCTGCGCGGGAAACCGTTGCAGCTGCCCAGATTCTTCGACAAGCGCGCCATTGACGGCCTGCCCGGCCCGCTCGACTTCCGCGCGGACGTGTGGCCGCTCATCGCGAAGGAACTCGCCTGGGCGTATTACGTCGAACTGTTCACCGGGCACCCGGACCGAGTGCGCACGGATTTCGCGGTCTTCGCGGACAAATTCGCCGATCTGCCGTGGGGAACGTCCGAAATGGACGCTCTGATCACGGCTGCGGTGCCGGCGCTGGAAGATCGGCTCGACCTGGAGCGACTGGACCGCCCGTTCGCTGGCCGTCGCTTCGATTCCGGCGAAGAATTCGGGAAGGCGGTGCGGAAATATGTCGAGTCCGACCTTGCCCGACGGGCGGACGTGCACCACAGCGCGGACCTCGGCGCGTTCATGGCGCTGCTGTCGGTGATCGGTCAACTGCCCGCGCTGCTCGCGACCGGACGGCTGACCGCCGCATCCCAAGTGTCCGATATGGACGGCTGGTTCCACGGATTTTTCTCTTACTACGCAAGCGGTCCGCCGCCGCGTCGGCTCGACGAGCTGCTCGCGCTGGAGGACGCTGGCGTCGTGTCGTTCCTTGGGGCGGACATCTCGATCGCCGCTGACGAGACAGCCGGTGCGTTCGTCGCGTCGAGCACTAGTCACCCGGATACCGTCGCTGCGCGCACATTGATCGAAGCGCGATTGCCGAATGCCAGCGTCCCTCGAGTGTCCGACCCGCTGCTGCGCAGCCTGCGAGAGACTGGTGCGCTGGCCGAGGAAACCGTGCCGGATGTCGACGGCGCAACGCTGCCTTCTGGCCGGATTGCCACGACGCTCAACGACTTCCGACTGGTCACTGTGGACGGTGCGGCGCATCCTCGGCGGTTCGCGGTGGGCCCGCACACGAGCGTCCGATCGGCGGGCGCTTTCACTCGGCCACGCACGAATGCGATTTCGTTCCGGCAGAACGACGCACTGGCAAGGGAAATCCTGAGGCTGGCTAACCCTTGACCGTCGGCGCGATCTGCTGCGCCCACTCCCACGGCGCGGCGGTGTCGCCGGGCAGCGAGTTGAAGTACTCCCAGCCGTCGATGCCGCCGAAGTCGGAGTACTTCTGGACGAGGCTGCCGACGGTGTTCTTCAGCGTGGGCATGTCGACGTAACCGTTGCAGTTTGCCGGATTCGTGACCGTTCCCGCGACCACCTTGCTCGCCGGTACGACGCCGCGGCCGATGATCTGGTCGTAGCCCGAGGTGTCCGCCAGCGAGCCCCAGCCGCAGTAGAACTGGGTGTTGAACCAGGAAATCTGGTCGCCGCGCTCGCGGTAGAGCCGGTCGTAGTCGAGACCGGAAAGGCCGCCACCGCCGCTGAGTTCGGTCGCGACCGGCGCGAGAGTGATCAGGAAGTCCGGGCCGAAGTCGCCCCGCAGCGCGTCGATCACGCGGTTCAGCGCGTCGTTCGACATCTGCTCCTCGACGTCGAGGTCGATGCCGGACAGCGAATGGTCGCGGATCAGGTTGCGCAGCAACGGATAGTAAGTGTCGAAGTCCTGTTCCAGGCGTTGGAAGCTGCCCTTCGCCGCACCGCCGACGAACGCGAGTGTGTGCACGCCTTTGCTTTGCATCGTGGCGAGATCGGCCCACATCTGCGTGAACTTGCCGGCTGAGGGCGGATCGTCGTTGAGCGTCATCGTTCCGCCGTCGTTGAGGTGCACGGCTCCGACGATCACGTCGGTGACGCCGGCGTCGTGGTCGGTGAGCCCCAACGGGGAGATGTACGACCCGTTTTGGTGCGTGGTTTGGTAGTAGACAACGACTCTGCGTCCGGTCGCCGCCGTCGCCGGGACCGCTCCGCAGAGCACCAGGAACACCGCCAGCACCGCCGCCGTGATCTTCCTCATGGTTCGGACCATAGGACGGCGGCGGCGCCCGCGGTAGGGCTGATCGGGTCAGCAGCGTCCCAGCATGTCCGTCAGCGCAGACTTCTCCGCCGAATTCACGGTGAGCTTGAACTTGGCCTTGACCGTCACCCACATTTTGGCGTAGGTGCACCAGTATCCGGTGGACGGCGGTTTCCACTGGTCCGGCGACTTGTCGCCCTTTTCCTGGTTGACGTTGTCGGTCACCGCGATCAGCTGCGGGTCGGTCAGGTCGTTGGCGTAGGCCTGACGCTGCGCGGTGGTCCACGACGACGCGCCGGTGCGCCACGCGTCGGCGAGCGGCACCACGTGGTCGATGTCCACATCGGACGGAGAGCTCCAGGTCGCCCCGTCGTACGGCGAGGTCCAGGTGCCCGAGGTGGGGGCGCAGTCGGAGCCGACCTTGACGTTGGTGCCGTCGCGCTTGAGCACCAGCTCGCGCGTGTTGCAGCTGTTGCCCTGGTCGATCCAGTGCGGGAACTTGTCTCGGCTGTAGCCGGTCTGCGAGCCGTCCGGCTTCACCGTGAGACCGGCGAGCTGGCTCTTCGCGGTGTCCGCCGACGGGATGCCGGGCGGGGTGGCGCCGGCGACGCCCACCGTGACCGAGCCGAGCAGTGCGACGCCGGCCAGGACGGTAAAGGAGTTGCGAACTGTACGTGTGGTCGGCATATTGCTGCCTTCCTGGTCAGATGCGGGACTGATTCACCTTTGACCACGAAAGTGGCGTGCGCAACACCGTCAGGTGACAGGAAACCGACCTTCAGTAAACGGTAAGTCACCGAGAGTCCAAGTCGGCTTGACCTCGTCCGGCGCCGACGGGTCAGCCGCGGACTGCGCGAAGATCGGCGGTGTGCCGGTACCAGGTCCGCCGGGTGATCTCGCGCTCCTGCGGGACACCGTCGATGACCAGCGAAGACGTCGGAACGCAGCCGAGCTGGAAGGCGCGCCCGCGATAAGTCGCGGACCGTTTGAGGAGCTTGCCGCGGGTGATTCGGGCAGTGACTCCGGACTCGTCCGGTGCGACCTCGATGCCGGAAACCACTCCGTCGAAAGCCACCTGTTCGTCGCAATACGCCTGGCCCTTGACATCGCGCAGGGTCGCGTGCCCGAGGAGCACGCCGCCGGTGTCGTCGCGCACGAGCGAGGTCTCGGCGTCCTCGCCCTTCCAAGCGAGCGCGAACGCCTCGTCCGGGTCCGAAGGCAGCCGCCAGTGCGCGGCGACGCGAGAGCCGGTCTCAGTGGCCACGAAACCGACTGACACGCCCGGGAGGAGTTCGCGGCGCATGAGACGCACCACCACGGCGGCGAGGTCGGCGTCGGAGCCCAGCACGACGAGCCGGTCGTGTTCCCCCAGCAAGGGGTCGATTTCCGCCTTGCCGGGACGGGGCCCGGCGTGCACCAGCGGGACGTCGCCGAGCCGCGCGGGCAGATCCGCCGCGGCCCCGCAGGCCACCACTATTCCGCGCACTCCGGCGTCCTCCGTTAAAGTCATGCACCGGCATTTACCAGCGCCACCCGTGCCCCCGTCCGGGAGCACTATTCCTATTGCCGAACACCTGGAGTGTCACATGCCGGCCATCGTGCTGATCGGTGCCCAGTGGGGGGACGAGGGCAAGGGCAAGGCCACCGACCTGCTCGGCGACCGCGTCCAGTGGGTCGTCCGCTACCAGGGCGGCAACAACGCGGGCCACACGGTCGTCTTGCCGAACGGCGAGAACTTCGCGCTGCACCTCATCCCGTCGGGGATCCTGACGCCGGGCGTGACGAACGTCATCGGCAACGGCGTGGTCATCGACCCGGGCGTGCTGCTGGACGAACTGGCCGGTCTCGAGGAGCGCGACGTCGACACCAGCAAGCTGCTGATCTCGGCCGACGCGCACTTGATCATGCCGTACCACGTGGCGATCGACAAAGTCACCGAGCGCTATCTCGGCAGCCGCAAGATCGGCACCACCGGTCGCGGCATCGGCCCGTGCTACCAGGACAAGATCGCCCGCGTCGGCGTCCGCGTGCAGGACCTGCTCGACGAGAAGATCTTCCGCCAGAAGGTCGAGGCGGCACTGGAGTTCAAGAACCAGGTGCTGGTCAAGGTTTACAATCGCAAGGCGCTCGACGCCGACCAGGTCGCCGACGAGGTGCTCGCGGCGGGCGAGAAGTTCGCGCACCGCATCGCCGACACCCGGCTGCAGCTGAACGAGGCGCTGGAGCGCGGCGAGACGGTGCTGCTCGAGGGTTCGCAGGGCACGCTGCTCGACGTGGACCACGGCACGTACCCGTTCGTCACGTCGTCGAACCCGACCTCCGGCGGCGCGAGCGCGGGCTCGGGCATCGGCCCCGGCCGCATCACGACCGTGCTGGGCATCCTGAAGGCCTACACGACCCGCGTCGGCTCCGGCCCGTTCCCGACCGAGCTCGACGACGAGTCCGGCGAGTACCTGCGCAAGCAGGGCGGCGAGTTCGGCGTCACCACCGGCCGCTCGCGGCGCACCGGCTGGTTCGACGCGGTGATCGCCCGCTACGCGGTGCGGGTCAACGGAATCACCGACTACTTCCTGACCAAGCTGGACGTGCTCTCCGGCCTGGAGAAGGTCCCGGTGTGCGTCGGCTACGAGGTGGACGGCTTCCGGACCTCGGACATGCCGATGACCCAGACCGACGTGCACCACGCGGTCCCGATCTACGAGGAGCTCCCGGGCTGGTTCGAGGACATCTCGAACTGCCGCACGTACGACGAGCTGCCTGCCAACGCGCGGGCTTACGTCGAGCGGATCGAGGAGCTGTCGGGCGCGCGGGTTTCGGCGATCGGCGTCGGTCCCGGCCGGGAGCAGACGATCGTGCGGCACGAGTTCGCCTGAGTTTGTTGCGTCTGTCGGCCGCTGTTCGATGAGAGCGGCATGACAGACGGTGCTGCCGGGCGCTCTGGCTCGGCGCGGAAACTGCCGGAGCTGCGGTGGTGGTGGGTTGCCGCTGCCGCCGCAGCGACCGCGGTTCTGATCGCAGCGGCTACTTGGCTGTTGGTGAGCCAGGTAGCGACCGCCCCGACGTCGGACACGGCCCGGGCTGAGCTGGACGCCATCCGCACGGCACTGAGCCTCGCGGTCGGCACCGGCGGCGCGTTCGCGCTGTGGTTGGCGGCGCGGCGGCAGCGGTCGACGGAAATACAGATCAGAGAAACGATCGCCGCCACTGCCGAGGACCAGCGGCACCAGGAGAAGGTCCAGCTCGCAACCGAGTTCGACCTGACCGAGCGGCGGATCACCGAGTTGTACGGCAAGGCTGTCGAACAGATCGGTTCGGACAAGGCACCCGTCCGGCTCGGCGGGTTGTATGCGCTGGAACGGCTGGCGAATGCGAATCCGACGCTTCGGCAGGCGGTGGTCAACGTCGTCTGCGCGTATCTGCGGATGCCGTTTCCGGAACCTTCTTGGGAGTACGAAAGCTCACGAGCAGCCGGCCTGGAAAGCGGCATGCCGGAGGCCGAGCGGCAGGAACGCGAGGAGCTTCAGGTACGGCTCGCCGCGCAGGAAATGCTGGCGGATCACCTCCGGGAGGCGGACGGCTCCCCGGAGAAATGGGGCGCCCTCGATCTGGATCTGAGCCGCGCGGTCTTGATCGACTTCCGGCTTGAGCGGTGCTCCGTCGGCAAAGCCCGGTTCCGCGGAACCCAGTTCTTGGTGGTGGCCAGGTTCGACCGGACCGTCTTTCGCGGAGAGACGTGGTTCTACGAGTCCGACTTTGCCGGGCTGGCGAGCTTCTCTGGGGCGAAGTTTCTCGACCGGGCGGTATTCACGGGCACGCGGTTCGGCTGGAATCTTTTCGCGGCTGATGTTCGGTTCCTTGACGGAGCCTGGTTTTATAATTCTGTCTTTTGCGGCAAGTGCAATTTTCGTGACGGGGAGTTCGATCGATTCATCGTATTCGATGCGCATCCGAAGATCGGCGAGCCGAGCGGCGGGTCTGTCGGCGATTCGTTGTCGTGGGAAGATTTTCCCGGTACCCGCTTCAACTTCCAGGGTGCGAAGATCGGGCAGCTGGCCGAAGAGCCGACGCTGCCCGACCGCTGGAGTGTTTCCGCTGACGGGACTCTGGTCTATCGCCGCGAACTGGATCCGTCGTGATCGGCGTTCTCAGCGAACCGTTGTGGTGACTGGGGTTTGGTTGCGGAACAGGTCGAGCACCGGGCAGTGTTCGTCCACCGCGCGGCGGAGTTGTTCGTAGACCTCGGGCGCGGCCGGGCCGTCGAGCTCCACGGAGACTCGCACGTCGCTGAAGCCGGGCCGGGTCGATTCGTCGAAGCCGAAGAAACCGTGCAGGTCGAGGTCTCCGTCCACCTTCACCCGCACTGCGTTCAGCGGAATGCCGAGGCGGGCCGCCCAGAACTGGTACGTGATCACCTGGCAGGAGCCGAGCGAGGCCAGCGCGTACTCGACCGGGTTCGCCGCCTGGTCGGTGCCGCCGAGGGCGGGCGGTTCGTCGACGGTGAACGCGTGGTCGCGCACCCGGACGTCCACCACCGTCGCGGTGTTCGCGGCCAGCGCGTGGTCGACGCTGAACGACACCGCCGCGTTGTGCCGGTCCGTCCGCACGGCTTGGCGGGTGCCGTCGATGACGTCGGTCAGAGACATCGGTCCTCCTGGGGTCGTCGGGCGTCCAGGGTGCGGGTCAGCCGGGCGGCCGGGCAGGGGCTCTCGTCGGCTGGGAATCCGGCTGACACAAAGCCGCACGCTGGTTCCGGATGGTGAGAAACCGGTGGTGTGCCTGAATAGCTTGAAGAGATGAGCGTCGGACTGACCTTGCCCGCCCTTCCGCGGGAACAGATCACGGTGACCGAATTGCTGAACCAGGCACGCGAGGCCGAGGAGGCCGGCGCGGCGTCGATCTGGTTCGCCCAGCTGCCCGAGGGCTATGACGCGCTGGTGGCGGCCGCGCTGGCCGGGCAGGTGACCTCTCGGGTGGAGATCGGCACGTCCGTCGTGCCGATCTACCCGCGGCATCCGCTGGTGCTGGCCTCGGCCGCGCGCACGGCGAGCCAGGCGTCCGGCGGGCGGTTCACTCTCGGCATTGGCCTGGGGGCGAAGAACTTTCTCGAACCCGTCTACGGCACGCCGTATCCGCCGCCGGTGCGGCACCTGCGGGAGTACCTGACTGTCCTGCGTGCGTTGTTCGCCGGGGAACAAGTCGACTTCACCGGCTCGACCGTGGAAGTGCATCTGTCCGAGCCCGCACCGGCGACTGCGATTTCGGTGATCGTCGCCGCGATGGGTCCGCAAGCGTTGCGGGTCACCGGCGAACTGGCGGACGGCACGCTGCCGTATCTGGCCAGCCCGAGGGCGCTCTCGAACCTGATCGTGCCCGGGATCGGTCCTGGTAAGCGAGTGATCGCCGCCGTTCCGGCCGTGGTGACCAGCGACGTCGACACGGTGCGCGAGATCGCGGCGCGGGAACTCGGCTTCTACGGCTCGATCCCGTCGTATCAGCGCATTCTGGAGGCAGGCGGCGTCGAAAACGCGGCGGAGTTGGTGCTGATCGGCGACGAGGAGACGGTCGCCGCCGGCGTGCAGCGCTACTTTGACGCCGGCGCGACCGACGTGCTGCTCACCCAGACCGCCCTGCACACCGACGAGGACCGGCGGCGCACCTGGCGGCTGACGGGCGAGCTCAACTCATCCGGTTCGTAAGGGTTGTCGTCACTGACATTTCCTCCAGATCGAGTTCGCGCAGCACCTTCTGCAGGACGTCGTCGTCAAGGCGCCCGGCGCGGTTCTCCTCGATCATCGCCGCACGCTGGGTGATGAGGAGTTCCCGCCGTGCCTTGGCGAACTGCGCCTGCGGACTGTCGCGGCGCTCCTCGCCGGACAGGGTGATCGCGGCCTGCGCGAACCGGTAACGGGTGTCCACCACGCGTTCCAGCCGTTGCTCGAGCCGCTTCATCTTCTCTGGTTCAATGTCCAATGTGGACAGCTGGTCGCGGGCGAGTTCGCGCAGCCGTTCGTGCGCGGCCTTTTGCGCGACCTTGCGCGCGGCCAGCTCCTCGGCCTGGTCACGGGCGTCCTCGTCCGGGTCCTGGACTTTGAGCAGCCGGATCAACGGCGGCAGCGTGAGCCCTTGGATCAGCACGGTCCCGACCGCGACGGCGAACGCGAACAGCTGGATCTCCGCGCGACCAGGCGTATCCGCGGGAACACCCGACGCGGCGGCGATGGTGACGACGCCGCGCATGCCGGTCCACGAGATCACCGCCAGCGAACGCCAGGCAGGCGGATCGTGCTTGGTGCGTCTGAGAAGTTGCAGCGACCGAGGCAGATAGCTGGACAGGAACACGGCGGGAATCCGCACGAACATCGTCGCGAGCAGCACGACGACCGCGGACAGCGCGAGCGTCCCGTTGTCCCGCGCCGCATGCTGCGCCCCGTCGAGCACGAACGGCAGCTGCAACGCCATCAACGCGAACACCAGCGCCTCGAGCAGGACGTCGATCGACGCCCAGACGGACCGGTCCTGCACCCGCGTCGCCGGGGACGCCCGCAACGACCGGTGCCCGAGGAACAGCCCCGCCGTGACGACCGCCAGCACCCCGGACCCGCTGAACTCCGCCCCGAACGGATGCAGATGCTCCGCGGTGACGTACGCCGCGAACGGCACCACGATCCCGAACGCCGATTCCAGCAGCGGATCGTCCAGCCTCGTGCGGATCAGCTCGACGACCCCGCCCGCGACCAGCCCGACCAGAATGCCGACCACCGTCGCGACGGCGAAGACCGCGAACCCGTGCCCGAGCGACCCCGCCGTCCCGACCACCGCGGCGAGCGCGACCTTGTACAAGGTGAGCGCGGCCGCGTCGTTGACCAGGCTCTCGCCGGTGAGCACCGTCATCACACCCCGCGGCAGCCCCAGCCGCCGCCCGATCGCGACAGCCGTCACGGCATCCGGCGGCGACACGACCGCCCCGAGCACCAGTGCCGACGCCCACGGGAGGTCGGGCAGCAGCAGATGCACGACGAAGGCGATCACGAACGCGGTGGCCACCACGAGCAGCACGCCGAGCGTGATGATCGGCCGCAGATTCGCACGAAAGTGGGAGATCGAACTCTCCAGCGACGTCGAGTACAGCAGCGGCGGCAGCACGACGGTCAGGATCAGCTCGGGCTCCAGCTCGACCCGCGGAACGCCGGGAATCAGCGCGATCCCCAGCGCGACCACCACGATGAGCAGCGGCGCGGAAAGGTTGAACCGCCGGGCGACCGCGGTCAGCCCGAGCGACCCGGCGAGCACGCCGACCAGCGTCAAGGTCTCCATGCTTCGCATCTTGACTCATGGGTCAGGCGAGGCGCGGATGGTGTGGGTTCGTGTCGGACTCCCTTCGGGGTGAGGTGCACGGGCCGGGTCGAGGGTGGGCAGGGGTTCGTGGGTGGGCGGTCCGTGCTTCAGCGTGATGCGGACGCGGTGGAGTTGGCGGTGGTCGGCGCGACGGCGGACATCGGAGTGGATTTGGTGGACGGTGCGGTCGGTGCGGCCACAGGGGGGTGGTTGGTGGGCCGTGTGGACGGTGCTGGCACGGGGTGCTTGGTGGACGGTGCGGACATGGGGGTGGTTGGTGAGCCGCGCGGGCGATGCGGGCACGGGGTGATTAGTGGACGGCGCGGATCTGAGGGCAGTCGTGGACGGCGCGGGCGTGGGGTGGTTGGTGGACGGGTGGATATGAGGGCGGTCGGGGGACGGCGCGGGCGTGGGGTGGTTGGGGGTGATGGGCGGGGCCGCCCGCCGGTGCTGCGGGAGTCGTCGGCGCGCGGCGGTTCGGCGAATGGGTTTGGTCAGGCCCCGCTCGCAGGCCCGAGTCCGATGCTCGTCGGCGGAGCAACGCCGGGCAGGGCGATACCAGGTGGAGCGACGCTGGGTAGGGCGATGCCGAGCGGAGTAACGCAGGGTGGAGCGACGCCAGGTGGAGCGACGCTGGGTAGGGCGATGCCAGGTAGGCAACACCGGGCGGAGCAACAGCGAGTAGGGCGACGCCGGGTGGGGAACGGCCAGCCGTCTCCAGAATCCGCCGGACTAACCGAGTTCCTTCAGTTCCTTCTCCACCGCGGCCAATTCCTCCGCCGAACCCTGCACCTTCGGGCCGGTGAACCACTTCCTCGCCGACAAAACCCACCACAGGGCGGCACCGCCCAGGACGACCAGGAAGGCGATGGGGGTGTAGTTGAACGTGTCGACCGTGATGGGGCTTGCCTGGGGAAGCATGAAGAGCACGAAGATCACCACGACCCACCCCGTCGCGACGATGCCGATCGGTTTGCCCCAGCGGCCCAGATTCCACGGGCCCTTCTCGAAGCTGTCGCCACGGCGGACGCGGAGGAAGACCGGGATCACGTACGCGACGTACAGGCCCACTGTCGCGATCGAAGTGACTGCTGCGTAAGCAGTCGCGCTCCACAGGTACGGCAGCGCGAGCACCAGCGCGCCGCCGGCCGCCAGCCACACTGCGTTGGTCGGGGTTTGGGTTCGTTTGTTGATGTTGTGCCAGATCTTCGATCCCGGGATCGCGCCGTCGCGGGCGAAGGCGTAGATCATGCGGGAGTTCGCGGTCACTGAGGCCATGCCGCAGAACAGCTGTGCGCCGATGCAGATCAGGAGCAGGAGTTTGCCGGTCACCGCACCGGTCGCGTCGATGAAGATCTGCGCGGGCGGGACGCCGGTGGCCGAGTTGACGGCTCCGTCGTAGTCCTGGATCGCGAACGTCAGGCCGATCAACAGGATCCAGCCCGCGACCAGTGACACCAGGATCGAATTGATGATTCCGCGCGGACCCGCTTTCGCGGCGTTCTTGGTTTCCTCCGTCATGTGCGCCGAGGCGTCGTAGCCGGTGAGGGTGTACTGCGCCAGCAGCAATCCCAGCAGGAACACGTACGGCGCGGAACCCCAGCCGGTCTGGTTCACGAAGCTGCCGAACACGAACGACGCTTCCTGATGCTTCGCCGGCACGAACACGAGCACGCCCACGATCACCAGCACGCCCACCAGATGCCACCACACGCTGACGCTGTTCAGCACCGCCACCACGCGCACGCCGAAGGTGTTCAGCACTCCGTGCACCACGAGAATGATGGCCAGCAACAGAATCGTGTGCCCCGGGGTCGCGCTGAAGCCCCATTGCAGATCGAGGAACGCGTTGAGGAACAGGGCAGCACCGAAGTCGATGCCAGCCGTCACCGCGATCTGCCCGATCAGGTTGAACCAGCCGGTGAACCACGACCACGCGGGACCGTTGCGGGTCGCCAGTTTCGCCGCCCAGTAGTAGAGCCCGCCCGCCGTCGGGTAGCTCGAACACACCTCCGCCATGCCCAGCCCGACCAGCACCACGAACAGTCCGACCAGCGGCCAGCCCCAGATCATCGCCGCCGGGCCGCCGGTTTTCATGCCGAAGCCGTACAGCGTGAGGCAGCCGGACAGGATCGAGATGATCGTGAACGACACGGCGAAGTTCGAGAACGCCGACATCGTGCGTTTGAGTTCCTGCGCGTAGCCGAGCGCGTGCAGGCGCGCGCTGTCTTCGTCGGGTTGGCCGGTCTGCTGGTCGGAGACATCCATCGGGCACCCACCTGAAAGGTATGCGGACAGACCATTGAGAGTGCGCAGAAGTTAGCCCTCCCCGTTCTCGGGTGTCAAGGTTTCGCAGGTGGCTGGGCGGAAGCTCCTCCGAACGGCGCAGGGCGGTCCGGGTCTCGGTGATCGACATGAGTCCAGTATCTCGAACAATTGTTCGAGAGCGCATCACTCGAACCGGTCGTCTCCTGACCGGCCGCACGAGACGGCCCGGTCAGTGGCAGGCCTGGATGGCCGGGACGCGGATCGCCTGCCGGGCGGTGCCGACGCTGGAGGTCAGGCTCAGCGCGCACGCGATGAGCACGATGCAGAGGCAGGCCGTGATCGCTGCCAGAAACGTGATGATCGCGATGGATACCGCCGCTTCGATGATCGGCTTGCCAACCTGCAAAGTAGCTGGCGGGGCCGAAACTGCGGCGGAGGCTGTGCTCGGTAGTGATGGGCGGGGTCGCCCGCCGACGCTGCGGAAGGTGCCTCGGGCCAGGATGTCGAGAACCTCGCGGCGTCTCCGTCCCCGAGGCGAGAAACCGCCCTCCGCACTGAAAGGACCGTCGCCATGGCTGTCGCCGAGGACCTCGACCGCGCAACCGATTCGAAGTGGGACTGGGTCGCCGAGCAGACTCGGTCATACCTGGCCACGAACGGCGCGGAAGGCCACGAATCCAATGGCCTCTACACGCTCCTGCTCGTCACGACCGGACGCAAGACCGGCATTCCCCGGCGCACCTGCCTGATCTACGGCACCTCCGGCGACGAGTTCGTCGTCGTCGCTTCCAAAGCCGGTGCCGACGAAGACCCGGAGTGGTTCAAGAACCTCGAAGCGGAACCGAGCGTCGGCGTGCAGGTCGGCGATCGCCGGTTCACCGCCCGCGCTCGCGTCGCGGCACCGGACGAGCGCGAAACTCTCTGGCCCCAGATGGCGCGCATGTTCCCGCTGTACGACGAGTACGCGCAGAAAACCGACCGCGTGATCCCGATCGTTGTGCTCACGCCGCGAAACTAAAGGCCCGCCGGCGACGCGAACGTCACCGGCGGGCCGGGAAGAAACAAAAACTCAGCGACCGGTGAAGTCCCGCACCGATTCCAGCGCGGTGTCCGGCTGGTCGGCGAAGAATCCGTCGACCCCGGCCTTCAGGAACGCCGCTTCCTCCGCGAACACGTTGCCGAACGCGCTCGGGCTGGCCGAGGAGCGCAGGTTCGCCGGCAGGAACGGGTTTTCGTTGCGGAAGGTGTAGGGCTGCACCTCGAGCCCGGCGCGGTGCGCGTCGGCGATCAGCGTGGTCGGCTTGCCGAGGTTGTCCTGCGCGTCGCGCGGGATGATCTGGCCCTTCTCCGGGCCGAGGTACTTCGCGTATTTCGCGATCTCGCGCAGGCCGGCGGGCGTGACCAGGTCGGCGTACGTGCGCTTGTCGCCCTTGGCGACGAAGTCCGCCGGAGCGCCCTTCGCCTCGGTCAGCTGCAGCAGCGGGACGCGCACCTGCTTGTGCAGCTCCTGCAGGTTCGTCACCTCGAACGACTGGATGATCACCGGCGCGTTCGGCCGGTTCAGGCCGTTGCGGTTGAGGATCGAGACCAGCTTCGGTTCGGTCGGGTTGCCGATCGAGGAGAAGTACGTCGAGTGCTTGACCTCCGGGTAGGTGCCCAGCGTCCGGTGCAGCTCGTGGCCGAGCCGCCGGGTCAGGTCGAGCACCTCCTGGTACGTCGCGATCCGGTAGCGGCCGTCGTAGAGCTGGTTGTTCGGCCGGTTCTGCGGGATCCGCTCCTTCGCGTAGAGCGTCTTCAGCTCGGCGAGGGTGAAGTCCTCGGTGAACCAGCCGGTCATCTTGGTTCCGTCGATGACCTTCGTGGTCTTGCGCGAGGCGAACTCCGGGTGGGCCGCGACGTCGGTGGTGCCGCCGATCTCCGGCTCGTGCCGGGCGACGAGCTGGCCGTCCTTGGTCGGCACCAGGTCGACGTCGACGTAGTCCACGCCCATCCGCCAGGCGAGTTCGTACGACGCGAGCGTGTGCTCCGGGCGGTAGCCGGGCGCGCCCCGGTGTCCGACGATCACCGGGCCATCGTGCCGGGCGCCGCTCGCGGCCGCACCCGCGGCCGTGTCCTCGCTCGCGGCGGCCGGGCCGATCGCGAGGCCGGCGACGCCGAGCAGGGCCAGGCCGGACAGGGCGAGCACGCCGAGGCGTTTGCGCTTCATGGGGGGACCTTTCTCTACCGGGCGATCCGCAGCTCGCCACGACTACCGCGTCACCCTCACCGCCGCAAGCGTCGGGCGCGCGGCACCAGCCGGACGGGCGGTTGACAACCGGGTAAACGGTGGATGGCGGCCGAATCCGGACACCGTTCTCCCAGGACCGGACCAGTCGCGCACCTGGTCCGGACCGGGGTCGCGGACGGCGCGCTGCCGGGGCGCGACACCCACCGTTACGCTGTCCGGCGTGCGCGTACTGGTAATCGGCTCCGGCGCTCGGGAGCATGCACTCGTCCTCGCGGTGGCAGGCGACCCCGCGGTCACGGCGCTTGCTTGCGCCCCCGGCAACGCCGGCACGACGGCGGTCGCTGAGCAGCTCGGGGTCGAGCTCGCCGAGCCGGAGGCCGTCGCGGCCCTGGCCAAGGAGTGGAAGGCCGACCTCGTCGTGATCGGGCCGGAGGTGCCGCTCGTCGCGGGCGTCGCCGACGCGGTGCGCGAAGCCGGCATCGCCTGCTTCGGACCGTCTGCCGCGGCCGCGCGCATCGAGGGGTCGAAGGCGTTCGCGAAGGACGTCATGGCGGCCGCGAAGGTGCCGACGGCGCGCAGCGAGGTCGTCGACACTCCCGCGCGTCTCGACGCCGCGCTTCAGCGCTTCGGGCCCACCTGGGTCGTGAAGGACGACGGTCTCGCCGCGGGCAAGGGCGTCGTCGTCACCCAGGACGTCGAGGTCGCGCGCAAGCACGCGCTGATGCTGCTCGACGGCGGTCACCCAGTCCTCCTGGAGTCCTTTTTGGACGGACCGGAGGCCTCGCTGTTCTGCTTCGTCGACGGCCGCACTGTGGTGCCGATGCTGCCCGCGCAGGACTTCAAGCGCGTCGGCGACGGCGACACCGGCCCGAACACCGGCGGCATGGGCGCGTACGCACCGCTGCCGTGGGCCCCTGAGGACCTGGTGGACGACGTCGTCGCGCGGGTCGTGCAGCCGGTGGTCGACGAGCTCGCCGACCGGGGCAGCCCGTTCTCCGGCCTGCTCTACGCCGGTCTCGCGCTCACCTCGGAAGGCCCGCAGGTGATCGAGTTCAACTGCCGCTTCGGCGACCCCGAGACGCAGGTTGTGCTCGCGCTGCTGCGTACGTCGCTCGCGACCATCCTGAACGCGACTGCCACCGGGAAGCTGGCTGAGCTGCCGCCGCTGGAGTGGTCGGGCGGGGCCGCGGTCACCGTCGTGATCGCTGCGGACGGGTACCCGGGCAAGCCGCGTACTGGGGACGTCATCACCGGCGGAGAGATCGAAGGCGTGCTTCACGCGGGTACGCGGCGTCGCGACGACGGTGCGGTGATCTCGGCCGGCGGACGCGTGCTGTCGGTTGTCGGCACTGGTAAGTCGCTTAAGGCGGCGCGTAAGCACGCGTACGAGACTGTCGAGCGCGTACACCTCGCTGGCTCGCACCATCGCACCGATATCGCACTGCGCGCGGCCAACGGGGAAGTAAGCGCTCCCGCCTGAGCAGCTTCTCCACGAAGTTCGCCTCGGGTTCACGCGGCGGTTGGTAGCCTCGAAACGGGTCCGTACGGTCACCGTCCGTATCACGGGAGGGGTTAGCGCATGCCGGGAAGCACACCGCTCACCGACCTGGCTTCGTCGGTACCGGCAGCGCCGGGCGTGGCGGACATCGTGGTCGAGCCGGCGAAGCTGCTTGAGGTCGCGCGGGTGGTCGACGAGCAGGTCAGCGCGCTCGAAGACAAGCTCCTCACGCGGCTGGGCGAGCTGCGCGTCGACACTCCTTCGTCGGACACGGTGAGCGTGAACGCGGTGGCTGCGTGGAACACCGTTGTCGCGGAAGGTGATCAGTCGTACGCCGCGCAGGTGCGCGCGTACGTCGCCAATCTGCACAAGCTCGTCGGACAGCTGCGCGAAGCAGCGAAGACGTACGAAGCCAGCGACGCGGACAAGGCCGCGGCTTTCGGGGACCGCGGTGCGCACGGCATCCACTAAGCCGATCCTCGCGGTTGTCGCGGTACTCGGCGTCGCGGGCTGCTCGTCGGGCGAGCAAGGCACCGCGTACCCCGTAGAGCCCGCGATGAGTTCCCTGGCGCAGCAGACGAAGGCGGCCGCATTGCCGCAGCGGCCGTCGGATCTGCCGATCGCCGGGACCGATCCGTGCGACCTGCTCGGCCAGGCACAGCTCGACCTGCTGAAGGTCACCAGCGTGCCGCGCAAGGCCGCGGAAGCGAAGGACGGGCCCACCTGCGTGTTCGATTCGGACAAGACCGAGCCGTTCCACGCGTTGCACCTGCGGATCGTCGGCGCGGATGTGCAGGAATGGCTCACCGGCTCGCGGCGCAAGAACAGCATGACCACCGCGGCCACCAGCGTCGAGGGTTATCCGGCGATCACGAACTACCGCGCGGCGGGGACGCCCTCCGACTGCGAGGTGCTCGTCGGTGTCGCGCAGGGACAAACCATGGCGGCACAGGAGTTCGCGGTCACCGCGGGCGCGTTCAGCCAGCCGCAGTTGTGCGAAATCGCCACCCAGGCCGCCGGCCTGGCCGTGCAGGGCCTGAAGAACCGGACCTAGGGAGGGCGCGTGGAGATCTCCGAACTCGCGGGCAGGATCCGCGACCACCGTTTCGACGGGTGGACCGACACCGCCATCGCCGACGAGATCGAGAAGTTCGGCACCGGCGACGGAATCGCCAGCATCGCCACCGCGGTCGAGGCGCTGCGGGAGGTCGCGACCGCGCTCGCGGGCACCGACCGCACGCTGCGCGACCAGCTGGCGAAGCTCGGCGTCGAATGGCAGAGCCAGGCGGGCGGACAGGCCGGGCAGGTGCTGTCGGATCAGGCGGGCTTCTCCCACGACGCGATGCAGAAGGTCACGCACACCGCGGAAATGCTTTTCGCGCAAGGGGAAGCGTTCAACCGCACCAAGTACAAGCTGCCCGATCCGGCCGCGGTGCGCAAAGGTGCGGAGAGCCTCACGCTCGTCGATTCGGTGGCGAGCTTCCTCGGCTTCGAGACCGATCACGCGGCGCAGGTGCAGGCCGCGGACAACGCGCGCGGCCAAGCGGTCGAGGCGTTGAACTCTTATGCCCAGCAGAGCGGGGAAAACCTGCTGTCGACCGAACCGTTGAGTCAGCCGCAATCGCTCGCGATGGTCCAGCCCGGCAGCGGACCGAGTCCGGTCGACCGTGCGGCCGCCGCGGTCGAGGTGACGCCGGATGGCCAGGTGCGGCCCGCAGCGGCGTCGGTGAAGTCGCAGTACGTTCCCCCGCCGCCGCCTCCGGCCGCTCCGGTGGTGGATCCGCCGACGCCTGCGTACGGCACGGCTTCGCAGGCACCGGCTGCTCGGCCAGCTGCGCCGGTGGTCGCGGCCAGCTACGTGCCGCCGTCCGCTCCGCCGCCGTCGGGTTGGGAGAAAGCACCGGCGCCTCGGGGCAGCGAGCCG
This sequence comes from Amycolatopsis sp. NPDC004079, assembly GCF_040610415.1. Lineage (NCBI taxonomy): Bacteria > Bacillati > Actinomycetota > Actinomycetes > Pseudonocardiales > Pseudonocardiaceae > Amycolatopsis > Amycolatopsis sp. NPDC004079. The sequence goes on from NZ_JBEXMH010000015.1 coordinate 141,086, forward strand.
GGGTTGCCTGGCGCGCCTCGGTCGGGCGGCTCCGCCAACGTGCCGGGAACACCCAGTGTGCCAAGCACTTCCGGCGGGTCGCGGGTTCCCGGCGCGGTGCGTCCCGGGGAGTCCGGCACGTTCCTGCCGACCGGTCCGCGCGGGACGAGCAGCGGATCCGACAGCGGGTCCAGTGGCCCGGCTAACCGCGGAACTGTCGGCAGTTCCGAAAGCTTCGGTGGCACAACCGGTCGCGGCGGCCCGGGAGGAAACCCCGGCGGCGGCGCGGGTGGCAGCTACCCCGGAGGCGGGCACGAAAACCAGGCGCTGCAACGAGGTCGCCTGGTCGGCAGCGTCCAGCAGCCGCCGCTTGCTCCTGTCGCCGAAACCCCCGGCAACGCTCCGGCCCCGCGCGGCGGAGGAGCGTCGGCTGGCGAAATCGGGGCAGGTGCCGCGGCTTTGGGCGCGGGAGTGGCCGGTGGTGCGCTTTCCGGGGACCGCGAACGGCAAGGCCGCGCACAAGACGGTCAGCAGAAGGGCTTGGTCCGGCCGTTGCCGGTGGACGAGCTTCCCGAGGAAGAAGCCGTCGCACTGCGGAAAGCCGAGCAGATCGCGCCGAAATCAGGCGGCGGTGACGCCAAATACCTCTCCGAAGCCGCTCCGCAGGAAACCGACGACGAGCACGTGCGCCGCTTCGGCGTCGACGACAAGGACCTGTTCGCCGACGGCCGGATGGTGGCGCGCGACGTCCTCGGCGACGGCACGGGAGACGTGCGCCGGCCGTGAACCTGGTACTGACCGCCCTCGAATTCGACGTGCTGTGGGAATCGCTGGACCTGGGCGGCCGCCCGGCCGCGCTCGCGGTTCCGTCGCCCGGGAGCACGCACACCGAACGGGCCGGACTGATCGAGTCCGTCTGGGATTCGCTGGCGCAGCGCAGGCTCGCGCGCGGCCGTCGTCCATCCGGGACAGTGCTGGATCAGCTGCATTTGCTGGCGCGTCCTCGAGAGGCCCTGGACGTCTGGGTGTGGGCGGACCGCGAGATCCGCGGCCGCGCGGTGAGCCGGGGCAGCCAGGCCGTGCTCGCGGTGGTCGACCGGGACGAGGTGTGGCTGATCGACACCGAACCGGACACCCTCGCCGACGCCGCGGTGCGGGTCGCCGGGGACTTCGACGCCGGGGTCGGCCAGTCGATCTCGGTACCGCACAGCACGCTCGTCGCCGCCGATGTAGCTGCCGCAGGTGACCCGAAAGCGCTGGTCACGGCGTTGGAGGACCGGGGCGTGGCGTTGTGGGAGGCGCAGGAACTGGCGGGCATGCTGATGGGACAGGCGGCCCGCGGCCAGTTCTGTGCGGAGCGGGTGCTGCGGGACGGGACGGTGCGCCGGTCGCCGCATGTGGCGGCGTTCTACGACACTGATTCCGGGCGGTATCTGTTCCAGCTCACGGACGATTCGGACGGGCATACGTGGGCGACGGTTAGTCCGGCGGACAACGCGGTGTTGGTGGAGCGGGTGCGGGAGTTGCAGGCCGCGATTTGACGCCTTCGGGCTGACCGTTTTCTCCCTTTTCGATCGCGCTATAACCCAGTCCGGGGGTTCGCGCCCCGAAGTCGCGGAGAACTGCACACGGCACGCGCCCGAAGTCTTAGAGTAAGCAGGGAACCGACCTGGTGAGCGGAGCGTCCGAACTGGTCGGGAAGCGAGTGTCGCGAAGGGGATGACGAACGGTGCCTGTCTACGACCCGGATTCCATGGCCATTGCCGCCAGGAACGTGGAGAAGCTGAAGGACGAGTTCGAGAAGTCCAAGAAGCACCTCACCGGTGTTGACGACGAGCCGGAAAGCCCGTTCGGCACGATGGGTGGCTCCAAGGACGTGCACGGTGCGGTCGGCACGTTCAAACAGGGCGTGCACAGCGAGTTCGACGCGGCCGGGAAGCTGATGGAGGCGACCAGCTTCATTCTCAAGAAGGCGGCGGGGCTGATCCAGGAGACCGATCAGGTCCACAAGACCGACCTGACCGTCCACGAAGACCGCTGAGCAGGCACGAGGGGGCACGAGCATGGCGCTGATCGACTATCCGCCGAACTGGAACGGCATTGTCGAGAAAGCTAAGAAGGTCGACAAGATCAACCCGGGCGTGATCAGCGACGCCGGGAAGCAGTTCACCGACGCCGCGAAGCAGGCGGGCGACCACAGTGCCGCGCTGAACAATTCCACGAAGTCGTTGGCAGGCGGAGTGTGGGAAGGTCCGGCGGCGGACTCCTTCGTCGAGTACGTCACGCAGATCACCAAGGCGGGCGACAAGGTGCAGGGGCATCTTGACGACGTCGGCAAGGACCTGACGCAGCTGTCGTCTGACCTTGGCGGGATCAAAAGCAAGGTCACCGAGGCCTTCAACACCGCCAAGACGAATATCGACAAGCGGATCAAGGAAGAGTCGGACAAAGCGCAGAAGACGCAGGCGGCCGAGGCGGCGTACGCCAACGACAAGTCGGACAAGAAGGGCCCGCCGCCCAGCCCGACCTCGCAGTCGATCATCGACGCCGCGAACAAGGCCAACCAAACGGACGCCACGACTGCCGAGCAGGCCATCGACCCGCTGCTGAAGCAGGCCGACGACATGGTCAAGAAGTCGCAGGATCTGATGAAGACGCAGATCGAGGGCGGCTACTCGAAGGTCCCGCTCCCCAACTCCGACGGCACCGTTCCGCAGAGCACCGGCGGTCTGCACCACGGCGGCGGCGGTGGCGGCGGCCATCACGGCGGTGGCGGCGGCGCCAGCGGTGGCGGGGGCGGTGCGTCCGGTGGCGGCGGCGGTCTCGGCTCGAGCGGCGGTCCGCCCTCTTCGCCTCCGCCCGGCAACGTTCAGCAGTGGATCCAGGAAGCGATCAAGGCACTGCAGGCCGCGGGCGTGAACGTGACCGACGCGGACATCAAGAACATCTGGGCGATCATCCAGCACGAGTCCGGCGGCAACCCGAACGCGATCAACAACTGGGATTGCGTGCCGCTCGACACGATGGTGCTGACTCGGCGGGGCATGCTGAAGCATCGCGACGTCAAGGTCGGGGACGAGACCATCGGGTTCAATCCGGTCACCCGGCGCAGCGAGTGGACCAAGATCACCCGGGTGGTGCACCACGAGAACGCACCGCTTGTGCGACTGGTCAACACTCGCTGGCAGGCCACGACGACGCCGAACCACCGGTGGCTCACTTTCCCGCGGGTCGCCGAGGCAAAACCGGCGGGTCCGCTGGTGTGCCCGGAATGCGGATGGGTGCCGCGGGCTTCGGTTCAACCGGCTAACGGCGTTGCTGTTCACCGCCGCAAGCGCCATGGCGTGCGGTCGGCTCCGGCCCGCTCCGAGTACGCCACTGACGGCAGGTTCGTCACGACCAGCGAGGTCGGCAGCCGGGATCGGTTGCTCCTGTCGGCGGTTGCCGACACGGGGGCTGGGCTTGAGGTGACTGTGCGCGAGGCTGCGATCCTTGGATGGATTGCCGGAGACGGGCATCTCGAGTCTCGCCAGCACCGGCCGACTGCCTCGATCGCTCAGTCGAAGCCAGAGATGGTCGCGAAGATTCGCGAACTTCTGACGGATGTACCGCACGCGGAGTACGTAGACGATCGAGGTGGTTGCGGGCCGCGGCACCAGTTCCGCCTTGACCACGATTACGTTAGCGATCTGCTGCGCCGGGCTGGGAATCCGAAGTCAGAGGCTTTCAGCCAGGTGCTGGCGATGTCGGCTGATCAGCGTGCCGCGTGGCTGGAAGCGGTCACGGACGCGGAGGGGACCCGGCATTTCCGTCCGGGCTACACCCAGCCCAAGGTCACGATCTACCAAGCGCCGGGGGACGTCCTCGACGCGATCACGCTGGCGGTCTACCTGTCCGGTGCCCGGCCTAGGGTCTCCTACGGCGATCGAACAAAGGAGCACCGCACCTGGCAGGTCGAGGGTGCCGTCCGAGCAAACAACCCGGTCGTCACGGGCGCATTCCTCCGGGAAGAGAATGCCGGGAGGGGTGACGTCTGGTGCGTTACGACTGAACTGGGCACCTGGACGGCGAGGGAGGGCGATCATTTGTTCCTCACCGGCAATTCCAACGCCGCGGCCGGGCACCCGTCCAAGGGCCTGATGCAGTGCATCGACTCGACGTTCAACGCGCACAAGCTGCCCGGCCACGACAACATCTACAACCCGGTCGACAACATCATCGCCGGAGTCCGGTACTCGCTCGACCGGTACGGCTCGATGTCCAACGTCCCGGGCATCGCGGCGATGGCGCACGGCGGCGCGTACCGCGGTTACTGACGGCACACCCCGCACGCGGTTCCGCCGGTTAGCCTGGCCGCATGGTCGACATCGGTGCTTTCGGCGGGCCCGCGTTGCGGGCAGGCGTGCCTCCTTTTCACGTGATGGACGTGCTGTCCGCGGCGCAGGCCCGGCAGCGCAGCCACGGCGACCTGATTTCGCTGGCCGCCGGGCAGCCGTCCGTGCCCGCTCCGGCGGCGGTGCTTGAGGCCGCTCAGGAAGCCCTCAAAAAGCACACCCTCGGCTACACCGAGCAGCTCGGCATTCCTGAACTGCGAGAAGCCGTCGCCGGGCATTACCGGCGCACCTACGACATCGACGTGGCCGCGTCCGACGTCGTCATGACCACCGGCTCGTCCGGCGGGTTTCTGCTGTCGTTCCTCAGCGCGTTCGACCCGGGCGCGCGGGTCGCGATGGCCCGTCCGGGCTATCCGGCGTACCGGAATCTGCTGAACGTCCTCGGCTGCGAGGTCGTCGAGTTCGCCACGACCGCCGAGACGAATTTCCAGCCGACCGTCGAGCAGCTCGACCGGCTCGGGCCGATCGACGGGCTCATCGTCGCGAGTCCCAGCAACCCCACCGGGACCGTGTTGCCGCCGGGTGAGCTGGCCGCTATTTCCGGCTGGTGCGCTTCGCACGGCGTGCAGTTGATCAGCGACGAGATCTACCACGGCATCTCGTATGGCAAGCAGCTCGATTGCGCCTGGCAGTACGGCCGGGAAGCGCTGGTGCTCGGGTCGTTCTCAAAGTACTTCGCGATGACCGGCTGGCGGCTCGGCTGGATGCTGGTGCCGCAGCGGCTGCATCGCGCGGTCGATGTCCTGACCGGCAACTTCACCATCTGCCCGCCCGCGGTTTCGCAGTACGCGGCGGTCGCGGCGTTCACGCCGGAGTCGTACGCCGAAGCGGACGCGCACGTCGAGCATTACCGGCGCAACCGCGACCTGCTCTTCGCCGGTCTCCGCGAGATCGGCCTCGACAAACTCGCCCCCGCCGACGGCGCGTTCTACGCCTACGCCGACGTCTCCGACCACACCACCGACAGCCTGAGCTGGTGCCAGCGCCTGCTCGCCGACACCGGCCTCGCGATCACCCCGGGAATCGACTTCGACCCGGTCGACGGCGGCCGCTACGTGCGGTTTTCCTTCGCGGGCGCGACCGAGGACGTGACCGAGGGGCTGCGCCGGCTCGGCGGCTGGCTGGGGTGAAACCGGTCACGGGAACTCGGAGATCTCTGGCCATCGGCCGCTGACCTGCCGGTGCGTCGAGGCAACGTGGTTCCGCCGCGCGGGCTTGAGCGGTCCGGTCAGTCGTGCTGCTCGGGCCAGTCCCATTCGAGCCCGTACCTCCCGGCGCGCAGTCCGAGCATGACGGCGTGCGTGTTGGCCGATTCGCTGATGCGCACGGGTCGTTCGGTCGGGGTCGGATCGCTGAACGGGCGGCGGACCTCCCGGCAGCGGACTGGGACGGCGCCGGGACCGAACTGGGCCTCGATCAGGAATTCCTGGATGGGCAGCCGGAAACTGGCGGTCCAGCTGTTGTCGGACGGCTGTCCCGGCTCGGGGTACAGCTCGATCTCGTACTCGAGGACCACGGTTTCGCCGCGGCGGAGCGCACTGTCGAAGAGCAGTTCGTTGATCATCAGGTGCTTCTCTTCGCTCACCGACTGGCGGCCCAGCCTGCAGTTGTGCGTCGAGGTGAGCGTGGGCCGCCTGCGGGTGCCAGGGGAGAGTTCCAGCAGGTTGAGGTCGTGGCTGATGCCGTCCCGTTCGGCCCGCAGGACGTGCCGGTAGCTGATCCGGTGCACCGCCCGGCCGGAGTCGAGGTGACAGCGCAGGTGCAAGCTGATCCGGCGCAGTCCGCTCTGCGGTGCGATGTCGGCGTCGGTCATCAGCGCCGACAGTCCACTGGAGTCCAGCCACTGCTCGTCGGGTGCCGCGGACTCCTCGGCGGCGACTTGCCTGCCCCTCGGCCGGGGCGGTCCCAGCCTGCCGGACAGCCTGCCCATCGGCAGTTCGAGGACGTTCTCGAGCTGGCGCACCGCTTCTATCGACCGGCGTTGTTCGGGCTGGCGGCTGCCGGACTGCCAGTTGCTCAGCGTCGCCAGGCTGACCCGGCTTCCGCGCTCGGTCAGCCTGGCCCGGATGCGTTCCAGGGTGAGGCCGCTGGCATCGATCGCGCCGCGCAGTGTTTCGGCGAAGGAGAGTTCGCCCGGATCGAGGGAGTCAAGGTTATTCCGCTGATCGAGACTGTGCGGCGCAATCGAATACTCGTGGAGCGTCAATGCGCGTCACCTCCGCTGCGGCCTTCCCTCGTTCGGAACCCTATCGAGTGAAGGGGGCTAGACAAAGGTAACGACAAGCGATCGGGAGGAACGTCGTATTTGTTCCGCCCGACCGCTGGTCGCTATTATGCCCGATTAAGGTGAACTATCTGAAATTGTCGATTCTTACTTGGTGAAGGCGGCGGTGCCCTTCGGGGTGCCCAGCCCGGTCGGGCCGTCCCAGCCGGTGCCCGCGTTGCACCACTGCTTGGTGTCGCAGCTGCCGTTGCTGCCCGAGGTGACGTCGGTCAGCTGGTCGGTGTGCGACCACGGGTACTGGGCGGGCCAGTCCTGCGCACCGGGGGTGCCGGCATCGGCGTAGACGCTCGCGATGATCGGGGACGAAGCGCTGGTGCCGCCGACGACCTGCCAACCGCTCTGCTGGAAGGTGTCATACACCGCGACACCGGTGGCCGGGTCGGCGACCGCGGAGACGTCCGCGATGGCCTTCTTGTCGCAGCCGGTCGCGTCGGTCTGGTAAGCGGGCTTCGCCGCGTAGCTGGAGCAACCCGAGCCCGCGCCCTTCCACGCCGTCTCGGTGTACGAGCCGCCGCTGCTCTTCAGGGTCGTGCCGCCGACGCCGACGGCGTACGGGGAGGACGCCGGCCAGCTCGCGCCGTAACCGCTGTCACCGCTGGACGCGGTGATCGCCACGCCGGGGTGCTTGAAGTGCGCGTCGCCCGCGCTCCCCTCGGACTCGCTGCCGCCCCAGCTGTTGGAGACGAACTTCGCGCCGAGCTTTACCGCGGTGTCCACCGCCTTGCCCAGGTCGTCGGTGGAGGCCTGATTGGCCTCGACCACGAGGATCTTGGCGTTCGGCGCGGTCGCCGCGATCATGTCGACGTCCAGCGCGGTCTCGACGGCCCAGTCCGGGTCGGCGGTCGGCAGCGGGCTCTCCTGGCCGTCTTCATTCACGATCTGCACGTCGCCAGCGGGTAATCCGAACTGCTTGCGGTAGGCGGCCAAATCTGCTTTGAGAGAGGGGTAATCGCCGGACTCGGTGACGGCGATCGTCTGGCCCGCACCGCCGTCGGCCTTCAGCTGATAGGCGGCTTGCAGCTCTGCGGGGCCGTAGCCGGAGGGGGCGGCGCCGGGGGCGCGCCGGGCCTGCTTGATGTCTGTGCGCACCTGCGCGAAGCAGGACATGCGGCCCGCTGCGCGCACCTGCGCACAGGCGCTTTTCACCGTCGGACCACCGGTGGCCGCGGGGGCGGCGGAGAACTGCTGCGCGGTGGCAGTTCCACCGGTTGTGAGGGCGAGCGCGACGGCGAAGGCACCGCCTGCGATCAATTTCTTGCGCATTGATTTTGCTCCCGACTCAGTGGTGAATAATTCACCATTAATAATTGGTCCGGGGTGCCGAATGAACAACGGGCCGATAGTAGGTGCCTTTCAACGGACAGTCGTAAAGCCGTAAAAACCGCATTCCGTGATGTCTCGGCCAGTGCCCGGCCGGTCCGGTGACCGAGGGGGTCAGGTTGCTCCGCGGGCCGCATCGCCGGGTTCGTCGGCTGGGGCGCGTCGCCGCGAGATCGGCCTGCCAGCCAGCCGCTCCGGCGGAGCCCGAGCCGGACCCGCTGGACGAGACGACCAGGAAAGCTGGTTCAGGGGGAACCCGGAGATCCCCCTGAACGTTGGGCTGGCGTAGAGAGTTTTCGTCGCACGGATGGCACGCTGGAGGGCACCGGGCCGACGTGGCGCGGAAACGGCATCGGAGGAGCCATGTTCTGGAAGATCGTCGGAGCGCTCGTCGTGGCCTGGATCGCCTTCATGGTGCTCGGGTCAGTGATCGGCTTCGTGTTCAAGGCCGTGCTGTGGATCGGCATCATCGGCGGGGTGCTGTTCCTGGGCACCGCGGCCTACGGGGCGATCACCGGGAAGAAGCAGTCGAAGCGCATCAGCCGCTGACCGGCGCCGAACCATCCTGAGGCAGACGACGGCTCCCGCACCGGGAAAGGTGCGGGAGCCGTTCGCAGCTCAGGCCAGCGCCGCGCGGGCGGCTTCGGCGCCGTCCCACAGGTGTGCGCGGAGTCCGACCGCGCGGGCGCCGTCGATGTTGATCTGACGGTCGTCGAAGAACAGGCACTCGTCCGGCTTCGCACCCAGTTTGTCCAGCAGCAGCTGGAAAATCTCGGCGTCCGGCTTCGCGACCTTCACGTCGCCGGAGAACAGCGTGTGCTTGAACAGCTTCGCCCACTCCTGCTCGCGCACCCAGACGCCGAACGCCGACGGCGCGTTCGACAGCAACGCGAGCGAGGCGCCCGCGTCGGACAGCGACTGCAGCAGGTCCAGCGATCCCGGCGCGAGCTGGCCCCAGCCAGCGACGTCGAGCGCGGTCAGTTCGGCAGACAGCGCGTCGTCCACCTTCGCGCCCACCTGGTCGCCGATCGACGTCCAGTACTCCAGGTCAGGACAGCCGCGGTCGTACGGGTCGCGCACGCTCCAGTACGCCGGGTCGAACGTCTCGAGCGAGACGCCCATGGCGGCGGCCAGCTTCGGCACCGCGGCGGTGCGGACGCTGAGCACCTCGCCGTAGTCGAACACGATCCAGTTGGTCACCCGAGTCCCCCAGGGTTCAGGCGCCGGCCTTGATCCGGCGCAGTGCTTCGGCGATGTCAGCGGACGACAGGTCCCGGTGCGTCACGAACCGGACCTTGCCCGCCATGGGCAGAGCCTGGATGCCGAGCGAGCCGAGCCAGTTCAGCGCGGTCGGCACGTCCGGCACCCCGGCCAGAACGATATTGGTATCCGGCGTCCGCGCGTCCCAGCCGTGCTCCGAAAGGCCGTCGGCCAGGCGCTTCGCGAACTCGTGCGTCTCGGCCAGCTCGTCGACGCGGTCCAGCGCGACCAGGCAGGCCGCGGCGAGCACGCCACCCTGACGTACGCCGCCGCCGAGCATCTGCCGCATCCGGCGGGCCTGCTCGACGAACTCGACGCTGCCCGCGACGACTGAGCCGACCGGCGCGCCGAGGCCCTTGCTGAAACACGCCGACACCGAGTCCACGCCCACGGTCAGCGCGGCGGGCGGCACCTGCAGCGCGACGGCCGCGTGCCAAATCCGCGCGCCGTCGAGGTGCACGGTGAGCCCGGCCTGCTTCGCGACGGACAGCAGCTGCGCGTGCTCGTCGGGCGGAGTGACCGCGCCGCCGGCCGCGTTGTGGGTGTTCTCCAGGCACAGCAGCGTGGTGCGGAGCGCGAAGTACGGGCCGGGGTTGCCGATCGCGGCTTCGAGCGTCTCCGGCAGGCACCGGCCGGGGCCCGCGTCGTGTTCGAGGATGTCCGGCATGCCGCCGGCGAGCCAGGCGGCCGAGCCGAGTTCGTTGGTGAGCACGTGCGCGCCGCGGGTGGCGAGGAACCGGTCGCCGCGCCGCAGGTGGACGCTCAGCGCGATCAGGTTCGCCATCGTCCCGCTCGGCGTCCACAGCGCCGCGGGCATGCCGAGCGTCCGCGCGGCCCGGCGCTCCAGTTCGGCGATGGTCGGGTCGGTGCCGATGACGTTGTCGTCGACCTCGGCCTCGGCCATGGCCGCGCGCATGATCGCGTCCGGGCGGGTGACGGTGTCGGAACGGAAGTCGATCAGCTGCCCAGTCATGGTCACAGTCCGATCACATCACACAGGTGGGGGCGGCATCAATGCGGCGGGGGGTGGAACGTCTCCGGCCGGACGTGCAACCGTGGACGCCCCCGGATCCGTCCCTTCACCGGACATGGCCAGAGCGGAGCTGCAAAGCGCGTGGACCAGCGCGACGAACAGGAGTTCGCGGAGTACTTCGCCGCGAGGAGGGACGCCGTGCGCCGGACGGCCTACTTGATGTGCGGGGATTGGCACAAAGCCGACGACCTCGCGCAGACGGCGTTCGTCGCGTTGCACCGGAGGTGGAAGAAGATCAGAGACCGCGCGGCGACCGACGCGTACGTGCGCAAGACGCTCGTGCGCGCGGTCATCGACGAGTCCCGGCGGCCGTGGCGGCGGGAGCGGCAGACCGAAGTGCTGCCGGAACCCGTGGACGACGGCCCTGGCCTCGCCGAACGCGTCGCGACGCGCGAGGACCTGCTCGCCGCGCTGAAGGAAGTGCCGCCGAAGCAGCGGGCCGTGCTGGTGCTGCGGTTCTTCGACGGACTCGACGTCGGAGCCGCGGCGACCGCGCTGGGCTGCAGCGAAGGCAACGTCAAGAGCCAAACGGCGCGCGGGCTGGCGAACCTGCGTCAGGTGCTGGAACGGGAGGTGGAGACCAATGGATGAGCGGGAAGCCGAGACGTTGTTCTCCGCCGCTTCCGGCGAGGTGCCGCCCCCGACGTTCTCGGTGGACGACGTGGTGCGCCGCTCGAAGCGCGAGACGGTGCGCCGCCGCAACCGGATCACCGCGGGCGCGGCGGCCGTGGCGGTGGTCGCCGGGTTCGGCGCGTGGGGAATTGTCGGAATTTCGAGCGAGAAGTCTGATTCGATGGCGAATTCCGCGGCCGCGCCGGTGCAACCCGGCGGGTCGGCGGCGCGTCCTTTCAGCAATGGGGATGACTTCCCGGGTCAGCCGTCTCGGCAGGGAGCCGGCGAAACCGGGAGGACCGGCCCTCGGGTCGAAGGCACCTCCGGGTGCGGACGGGTGGACTGGGAGCTCGCCACTGCCCTCGCTGGCGAGCTCCCAGGCCACTTGACCGCCGCGCAGGCTTCCCCAGGCAGCGTCTGTACGACGTCGTCGCGCGGCGCGGGGTTCCCGCTTCCGGACGGGACGATCGGCGCGGCGGTGTTCGCCCGCGGTGCCGCGGTGAACGTGCCCACGCAACCGGCCGGAGCCGTCACCGTGCGTCAGCAAACCGGCAGCGGAGGGACTCTCGTGCTGGTCAGCGTGCCGGGGACGTCCGGGCACCCGGCACCGTACGCAACCGATCTGGCGCGCTTCGCCGCTTCGCTGGCCACCCGGTTCTGATCGGCGGCCTCCGGGGCGGCTGGCAGAATGACCGGACATGACGGCAGCAGCCACCACCCCCAAGGGCGAGCGACGACGGGCAGCGCTCGTCGAAGCCGCCGCTGAGCTGCTGGCCGAGGGCGGCTTCGACGCGGTCCGGCACCGGGCCGTCGCCGAGCGGGCCGGCCTGCCGCTGGCGTCCACGACGTACTACTTCGACTCGCTGGAAGAGCTCGTCACCGCCGCGGTGGAACACCACGGGCAGACCGAACTGGCCAACGGGCGACGGCAGCTCGACGACCTGACGACCCGGAACCGGGGCGTGCAGGCGACCGTGGAACTCGTGCTGGACATGCTGCTCGGCCCGCAGAGCGGCGACCCGGAAGCCGACGCCGAGGCGGTCCTGCTGCGCTACGAACGCCTGGTCGCCACGGGCCGGCGGCCGTACCTGCGGCCGTTGATGCGGACGTTGTCCCAGCAGCTCAACGAACTGCTGACGGAGATCTTCGCCCGCTCCGGGACTCCGGTGGCCAAGGACGAGCTGGACCGGCTGGTCGCGCTGGTGGACGGGGCCGTGGTCAACGCGCTGATCGCGGTCGACCCGGCCCCGCGCGCCGCGGCCGGGCGGATGCTGCGGACCGCGCTCGCGGAGTCCGCTGGCGTCCATTGAGGACAGTCAGTCCGGGTATGCCGCGGTGGCGCGGATTTCGATCAGCAGCCCCGGGCTGGCGAGCCCGCTGACGCCGATCATCGACCACGCCGGGTAAGGCTCGGCGGTCACGAGGCGCTGCTTGGCTTCCAGGAAACCGGGCAGGTGCTGGTGGATGTCGACGTGATAGCTCGTGATGTCGACCAGTGCGGAGAGGCCGAGGCCTTCCAGACGAAGGATTTCCTCGATCCGGCGGAGCGCGATCTCGGTCTGTTCCTCGATGGTTTCCGCGATCGCCCCGTCCGGGCGGCGGCCGATCGTCCCCGCGATGAACAGGAGATTTCCCGCGCGGACCGCGGCCGAGTAGCCGAAGCGGGAGAAGGCGGACGCCCCGGACGGTCCGAAAACCTCGGAGTCCTCGGGGATTGTGACGGAGTGCATGGGGATTCCTTTCTCAGTTGCCCCAGCGGGAGGTGCGGGCAGCACGCTCCAGCCGGGTTTCGCCGTCGGCCGCACGCTCGCGCAAGAAATCAGCGGGAGTGGACGGCACGGGCGCGTTCTTCGGGTTTTTCGCCGCCTGCGCGACGATCGCGTCGGTGAGCGAGCGGACCATCTCCAGCCGGGGGTAAGCGGCGTGGATCGTCGCGGCCTGCTCGTCGGTGACGGCTTCGACGTATTCGGAGCCGATCGGGCCGCCGAAGTCGACGGCGACCCCGGCGTGGACGAGCACGCACAGCTGGCCCCGGTGCTCCACGATGCCCGGGGAGGTGTGCAGCGCGATGGCCTGCCAGACCTCGTCGGCGTCCGCGACCGGAATCCCTTGTTCGACAAGGAATCCGGCCGCGCGTTCAGCGCCTTCGACCTCGAAGCGTTCCACGTGCGGGCCGTCCGGTGCCACGCCGATGTCGTGCATCACGCACGCGGCGAAGAGCAGGTCGTCGTCGTAGCCGGACAGGGCGAGCCGGTCGGCGACCAGCCGGGCGAACAGGTAGGTGCGGACGCTGTGGTTGAAGACCGACAGCGATTCCAGCGGTCGGACGACCTCGATGACGGCGTCCGCCAGCGGAGTCGGCGGCAGGGTGGCAACCGCGTCCGGTAGGAGTTCGGTCATGCCTTCAACCCTGGCCGCAACGCCCTGACCTGGCGAGTGGCAAGTGTGCCGTACTTCGATAGAATCTTGCCATGACGGTGCATCGAGTCGCGGTGCTGGCGCTCGACGGGGTTCTCCCGCTCGACCTGGCGATCCCGGCGCAGGTGTTTCACGCCCGGCCGCAAACGCATTACGAGATGACGTTGTGCGCGCTCGGTCCGAAGGTCGCCACCAGCGCCGGATTCGACCTGGCGGCCGAAGGCGGCATCGAGGAGCTGCGCGCGGCGGACACAGTGATCGTGCCGGGCTACGACCCGATCCGGGAGACTCCGGAAGCGGCCGTCGAGCTGCTGGCCGAGGCGCGCGACCGGGGACGGCGAGTGGTGTCTATCTGCACCGGCGCGTTCGCGCTGGCCGCGGCCGGAATTCTCGACGGCCTGCGCGCCACGACGCATTGGGAATATATCGACGAATTCGAGCGGGGGTACCCGTCGGTCCAGGTCGATCGGGATGTCCTCTACGTCGATGAAGGCGACGTGCTCACCTCGGCTGGCGTCTGCTGCGGCATCGACCTGTGCCTGCACATCGTGCGCCGCGACCTGGGTGCCGCGGTCGCGAACCGGATCGCACGCGGACTGGTCGCCGCTCCGCATAGGGAAGGCAGCCAGGCGCAGTACGTCCCCGCTCCGCTCGCGGACGCTGGCGACGCTTCGCTGTCCGCCACGCGGGAATGGGCGTTGCAGCGACTGGACGAATCGCTCAGCATCCGCCTGCTTGCCCGGCACGCGGAGATGTCGCAGCGGACTTTCCTGCGCCGCTTCGCCGAGGAAACCGGGACGACGCCGTTGCAGTGGCTGCTCAACGCGCGGCTCGGCAAGGCGCGGGAACTGCTGGAGTCCACGGATCATTCAGTGGACCGGGTGGCGCGCGACTGCGGTCTCGGCACCCCGGCCAACCTGCGGCTGCACTTTCGGCGGGTACTCGGGACCACGCCGACGGCTTACCGGCGGGCTTTCACTTCCTGACCCGTCCGCTTCGCGTCGGCGGCCGATTTCACCAGCAGCTCCAGCATCGCGGTCTCCGCGCCGACCGGGTCGTGCGCGGCGATAGCGTCCAGCACCCGGCGGTGACTCGGCACCGGGTCGTCGGTGGGACCGGCGCTGTGGACGAGTTTGTCCCGTTCCGCCAGGCCGATCGCGATGACGCGTTCGATCTGGAGCAGGAAGTTGTTGTGCGCGGCGGTCAGCAGACCGCGGTGGAATGCCAGATCGGCCTCGACACTCGCCTCCAGATCCGGTGCCGCCACCATCGCGTCGAGCGCGGACGTCAGCGCAGCAAGGTCTTCGGCAGTCGCGCGTTCCGCGGCCATTCGTGCCGCGGCGGGCTCGACCACGGCGCGTACTTCGGCCAATTCGTCCAGCAAGCCAGCGTTTCCGCGTGCCGTGGTTTGCCAGCGCATGACGTCGGCGTCGAGAAGCTGCCAGCTCTCGCGCGGTTGCACGAATGTGCCGTGCTTCTGTCGTGCGCCGATCATTCCCTTTGCTGCCAACACTTTCAACGCTTCGCGCAGCGCGGTGAGGCTGATGTCCAGCTCCTCACGCAGTGCGGGAAGGTCCAGCACCATGCCCTCGCGCCATTCTCCGGACAGAATGCGTGCGGCGAGCGTTTCCACGGTCTGTCCGTGCAGGCCGCGAGGGCGATGGTCGGTCACCGGAGCGGGAGCACGCACGTCGGGGAGCCGGTCGGATACTTGCGGACCTCCGCGTTTCCCAAGTCCTTCAACGGAAAGACGGAAATGACGTCGTCTCGGAACGCGGCGGTGTAGCACGTTCCGTCCGCCACCGCGAAGTTCCACGGGTACGCGCCGCACGGCTGATCGGCGGTCGCGCGCAGCGGATCTCCGGCGAAAGACGTGATGCATTCCGGGCCGCGGTTCGACAGGTAGATCCCGGAATCGAGCACTTCCAGGTGTGCCACCAGGGATTCGCCGCCGGCCGCGGTCGCCGGAGTCGCCGCGACGAACTCGAACGCTCCCGGAGAAGTCTCCCGCATCGTGATCAGCTCGCCGGACAATTCTCCTGCCACGTAAGCGATTCCGTCCTGGCCGCGCACGAGCTGCCGCGGACCCGTTCCCGACGGCAGCGACGAAACGGCCAGCGGAGTCAGCTTTCCTTCCGGGGACAGTGTGTAGCTGCGAATCTCGTCGGTGCCGAGGTCGACGGCGCTCACCACGGAACTGTCCGCCGACGACACCGCCATGTGGACGTGCGGGCCTTCCTGCCGGTCGGCGCGCGGCCCGCTGCCGGTGTGCTGCACCAGGTCGGTGCGGCCGTCGATCCGGCCGTCCGCGCGCAGGGCGAACACGGCCAGGCTGCCGCCGCCGTAGTTGGCGCACAACAGGAATCGGCCGTTCGGCGTCACCGCGAGGTGGCACGGGCTGGCTCCACCGGATTCGACCACGTCGAGCGCGACCAGGCCGTCGGCGACCGAAACGGAGGTGACCTCGCCGTAGCTCGTCTCGTTGACCGCGTACACCATCGGCAGCGCGGGATGCTGGGCCAGCCAGGTCGGCGACACCATCGGCAACGTCGATTCCGCCGTCAGCTCGCCGCCGGAGCGTCGGAAAACCGCGATTCCCGTGCCGTTTCCGCCGGTTTCGGCGGTACGGCAGCCGACGAGTACGACGTCGCTCACGAGCTCTCCCTCACCAACGCGGCCACTCTGGCCCGGATGTCCTCAGTCGAACCACGGGTCAGCGCCGACCCGATCCCGCAGGCGACCGCGCCCGCGTCGAGCCAGCGTGGCACGTCCTCGGGAGCGATTCCACCCGTCGGCACCAGCGGGGCCTGCGGAAGCGCCGCGCGTACGTCCTTAATCCATTGCGGACCGAGCGCGGAAGCCGGGAAAACCTTTACGGCGTCAGCACCTTCCTCCATCGCGCGCACGATTTCGGTGACCGAACCGGTGCCCGGCAGCGCCGCGACGCCGTACCGATGAGCGGTACGCAACACCTCGGTGTGCAGCGACGGCGACACGAGAAACTGGGCCCCTGCCCGGATCGCGGCCGTCGCGGACGATTCGTCGAGCACTGTGCCCGCTCCGATCGTGGCGTCCGGATACGCGGCAGTCAGCTCCTCGATCGCGACGAGCGCACCCGCGTTCGTGAGCGGGACTTCGACCGACTTCAGCCCGGCGTCGAGCACTGCCCGCGCGGCGGCGACGGCCGAGGCGGCGTCCGCTGTCCGCACGATCCCGACGACGCCCTGGCGAACCGCTTCGCGCGTGATCTCCCACCGGTATCCCATGGCAGCCAGCCTAGCAGGCAAATTATAAATTACTAATTATTCTTGACGGGGTCGCGGGCGTCCCGGCATGCTTGCCAACCATGCGCACTGCCGTGGTGACCGGTGCGGCGTCCGGGATCGGAGCCGCGACCGCCCGCCGTCTCGAGGCCGACGGCTATCGGGTGATCGGCGTCGACCTCGCCCCGGTGCCCGGCGGCGTGCAAGGCGACGTGACCGAAGACGAGACGTGGCAACGTGTTCTCGATCTTGCGGGCGAAGTCGACGCCGTGGTCAGCAACGCGTACCTGCCGACTTTGGGCCCACTGCACGAAACCGATCGCGCGCAATGGCAACGACAGCTGGACGTGAACCTCACCGCGTCGTACCTGGCCGTCCGTACCTGCCTGCCTTCGCTGCGCTCTCGGCGCGGCTCCGTGGTGCTGGTTTCCTCCGTACACGCGCGATTCGGCTTGCCCGGCCACCCGGCTTACGCGGCCAGTAAAGGCGCTTTGGTTTCTCTGGCCCGGCAATTGGCCGTGGAGTACGCGCCGGAGGTCCGGGTGAATTCGGTGCTTCCCGGTCCGGTCGAAACCGAGGCGTGGGGCCGGATCAGCGCGGAAGACCGCGCACGCAGCATCCGCGCGACGCCCGCCGGACGGCTCGGCGATCCGGCCGAGATCGCCGCGGTGATCGCGTTCCTGCTCTCGCCCGCGGCGTCGTTCGTCACGGGTGCCGAGCTGACCGTCGATGGCGGCTGGTCGGCCGCGAAAGATTCTGCTTAGGAGACAAGGTGCAGATCACCGGGATCGAAACGTTCCTCGTCGCGCCGCGCTGGTTGTTCCTCAAGGTCAGCACCGACGAGGGCATCGCGGGCTGGGGCGAACCGGTCGTGGAAGGCCGCGCCGGGACCGTCCGCGCCGCCGTGCACGAGCTGGCCGAGCTGGTCATCGGGAAGGACCCGCTGCGCATCGAGGACCACTGGCAGGTCCTGCGCCGCGGCGGTTTCTATCGCGGCGGACCGGTGCTCTCCAGCGCGCTCGCCGGGTTCGACCAGGCGCTGTGGGACATCGCGGGCAAGGCGCGGAACGCTCCGGTGCACGAGCTGCTCGGCGGCCCGGTGCGCGATCGCGTGCGGGTGTATTCGTGGGTCGGCGGAGACCGTCCGTCAGGGATCTTCGACGCGGTGTCCGCGCAGGTCGAGCGTGGTTTTACCGCGGTGAAGATGAACGTCGCCGGTCCTCTCGGGCCGATCGCCACGCCCGCCGAGGCTCAGGCGGCACTGGCCCGCGCCAGGGAGGCCAGGGAAGCGCTCGGCCCCGACCGGGACCTGGCGATCGACTTCCACGGCCGCGTCTCGCCCGCGATGGCGCGACGGCTGGTGAAGATGCTCGAAGAAGTACAGCCGATGTTCGTCGAGGAGCCGGTGCTGCCGGAACTGTCCGCCGACGTGGTGAAATCGGTGGTCGAATCCTCGACCGTCCCGATCGCGCTCGGGGAACGGCTGTTCTCGCGCTGGGAATTCAAACCAGTGCTGGACGCGGGCGTCGCCGTGGTGCAGCCGGACCCGTCGCACGCGGGCGGCATCTCGGAACTGCGCCGGATCGCCGCGCTGGCCGAGGTGTACGGCGCGAACCTCGCCCCGCACTGCCCGCTGGGCCCGATCTCGCTGGCCGCCGCGCTGCAGGTGGCGTTCGCTACGCCGAACTTCCTGATCCAGGAACAAAGCCTGGGCATGCACTACCACGACGGCCGCGAGCCGGTCGCGTATCTCGCCGACGACGCGCTGTTCCGCTTCGTCGACGGGTATGCCGCGCGGCCGACCGCGCCTGGCCTGGGCATCGAGGTGGACGAGGAGGCCGTGCGTCGCGCTGATGAAACCGGCCATGCCTGGCGGTCCCCGGTGTGGCGGCTTCCCGACGGCAGCCTCACGGAGTGGTGACCGCCCCGCTGACCTGCGCAGGTATCGTGGCCCCGTGACGCTCAAGCCCAGCATTCCGAACGTGCTCGCCGCCCGCTACGCCTCGCCTGAGCTGGTGGCGCTCTGGTCGCCCGAACGCAAGGTCGTGCTCGAGCGGCGGCTGTGGCTCGCCGTGCTGCGGGCACAGGCCGAGCTGGGCGTCGAGGTGCCCGAAGGCGTGGTCGACGACTACGAGCGCGTGGTCGAGCAGGTCGACCTCGAATCGATCGCCGCGCGCGAACGCGTCACCCGGCACGACGTGAAGGCCCGGATCGAGGAGTTCAACGCCCTCGCCGGGCACGAGCACGTGCACAAGGGCATGACCTCGCGCGACCTCACCGAGAACGTCGAGCAGCTGCAGCAGCTGCGCTCGCTGGAACTGGTCCGCGCCCGCGTCGCGGCGGTGCTGTCGCGGCTGGCCGTGCTGGCCGTCGAGCACTCCGACCTGGTGATGGCCGGCCGCTCGCACAACGTCGCCGCGCAGGCGACCACGCTCGGCAAGCGCTTCGCGACCGCCGCCGACGAGCTGCTCGTGGCGTTCTCCCGACTGGACAACCTGATCGAGCGCTACCCGCTGCGCGGCATCAAGGGTCCGGTCGGCACCGCGCAGGACATGCTCGACCTGCTCGGCGACGAGTCCACTTTGGACCAGCTGGAATCGCGGATCGCCGAGTTCCTCGGCTTCGGCAACCGGTTCGTCAGCGTCGGCCAGGTGTACCCGCGTTCGCTCGACTTCGACGTGCTGTCCACTGTGGTCCAGCTCGCCGCCGCGCCGTCCAGCCTCGCCAAGACGATCCGGCTGATGGCCGGGCACGAGCTGGTCACCGAGGGCTTCAAGCCGGGCCAGGTCGGGTCGTCGGCCATGCCGCACAAGATGAACACCCGATCCTGCGAGCGCGTCAACGGTCTCGCGGTCGTGCTGCGCGGTTACCTGTCGATGATCGGCGAACTGGCCGGCGACCAGTGGAACGAGGGCGACGTCTCGGATTCCGTGGTGCGTCGCGTAGCGCTGCCGGACGCGTTCTTCGCCCTCGACGGCCTGCTCGAAACCTTCCTCACCGTGCTCGGCGAATTCGGCGCGTTCCCGGCCGTGGTCGAGCGTGAGCTTGATCGCTATCTCCCGTTCCTCGCGACCACGAAGGTGCTCATGGCGTCGGTGCGCCGGGGCGTCGGGCGTGAGACGGCTCACGAGGCCATCAAGGAGAACGCCGTCGGGGTCGCCCTCGCGATGCGCGAACGCGGCGCGGAGAACGACCTCCTCGACCGGCTCGCGGCCGACGAACGCCTCCCGCTCGACCGCGCTGACCTGGACGAACTCCTCGCCGACCGGATCTCGTTCACCGGCGTCGCCCCGCGCCAGGTCGAAGAAGTCGCCGCGCGCGTCGAGGACGTGCTGAAGCGATTCCCGGACGCCGCGGCGTACGCGCCGCAGCCGATTCTGTGAGTGCGCGCACGCCGTCCACGTGCTGAGACGGCATTACTCGATCGGGCGAAGCTTTTAGTCTTCGTGCCGAACCCGGAAGCGGGGGGGGGGGCCGCCCCCCCCCCCCACCCCGCTCCAGAAGAAGCGAACCCCGAAAAATATAAAAACGCAAAATAAAAAAAAAAACCAAGCCCCCCCACCGCATCACCCGCCACCACC